>CAZJFS010000029.1:13843-37390 GCA_964545075.1 uncultured bacterium | reverse complement strand
GCGCGGTCAACGCCAATAAACTCGGAACCGGCGATAAATTAACAGTTAGCGGCGGCGAAATAACGGCGATAGAAGTGGCCGCGATAAACATAACCGCCGACAGAACTCTCGCGCTTGGAACCAACGTCAAATCAAATGCGACGCTCACGTTGTCCGGCGACACCGATTCAAGCAACAATCTTGTCGTGAGCGGGACATCGAGCGGCGCGATAACGGTTAACGCAGGCAGAATAAACGTTTCAGACGCAAATCTCACCGGAGCGATAAGCATGAACGCAAACGCCTCGGCGTTAATCGCATCCGGGTCTAAAAACGTCTCAATAGGCGCACTGGCAGCCAATAACGATATTTCCATCCTGTCCGGCTCCGGAAATATTTCTATAGACGCAAGCGCCAATAATGTAAAATTAAACGATATCAAGGTAAATTCAGACGCGTCGGTCACGCTGACGGTGGTTAACTCTAACTCGATCTCCGCGGCCGGTTCCACAGCGTTATACGACATCGAAGCTATATCGGCTTCGGCGGCCAAGACGTTCAACTTCACTTCCGCTCAATCAGGCGCAATTTCAGTTAAAGCGAGCGAAATAACGAACGGACTCACTATGACAGCCGCATCTTCAAGCGCCGCCGCCATAACGGTAAAAGGCGGAAAAGTCAATCTCGCAAACGCCAATATCGTAGGCGATATCAAGATCGACGCTTCAAGCGACGCGACTGTAATCGCGACGACAGGAAAAGACATAACTTCAGTAAAGGGTTCGGCATCGGCGATCGAAATAACCGACGCCAGAAACGTTACTCTTGCTACTCCGGCTGGAGCTGAAACCATAGTAAGCTCATTGAAAGTAACGAATATCGGTGTTTTGGTTGCGACCAACGTTACCACTCTCAATGTTGTGAGCGCAACCCAGGTACGAGTCGAAGGAAGCGTCGGCACATTAACGATTGCGGCAGGCGCGACAATTACGCAGTTAAATATTTCCAATACTCTCGCAACACTCGGAGCCGGCGGCGCCGGAACGACCATCAGCTCGCTAAGTCTGGGAGCCGGCGGATCGATAACCAACGCCCTTGCGACCGGTGGAAATCTAACTATAGCCAAAATAGACCTGTCTTCCACGGCAGCCGATAAATCACTCAATTTAGGCGATATGACCACCGCCGTTTCAAACGTCGTCGGCCATAGCACGAATAAATTAACGCTTTCTTCGACCGCGACGCTTTCTTCGTGCGCGATCACGGGCGGAAACGTTGATATAACCGGTCTGGCGGCCACGGCATTCAACGTCAACGCCACGACCTCTAACGCGACGGTAACGGCGGCGGGAAAAAATATAACTATCGGAAACCATTCCGCGAACACGGTTTCAATCGCATCCGCTGCGAACGTATCGCTGACCGGTTCTGGCGCGGGCCTTGTGTCGCTTACAACGGCGAGCGGAAATGTCACTATAAATAACGCCGAAGCGGTAGCGGATATTCTCGGAAATATTGGCGGAACCTTAACGCTAACCAATGGCGCTACCGTTGCAATAGCCTCGGGAGCGGCTAATCCGACAACTATAACCGGCGCGGTCACAGTGGCGACAGATAAAACGCTTGCAATAAACCAGAATACGACGTTTACAGCCGCTGCCACGGTCAATGGAAAAGTTAACGTGGCAACTGGCAAAACGCTCACGCTTACCGCCGCGGACAATAAATTCGTTCAGCAATCAACGATTGCAGGAACACTTGCGGGTGTTACAAACGACGTCACCAGCGCCGTGTTTACGGCGGCTCCAACCGGGGCGGGCACTGAAAACTCGGCAAACGGCAATTTCTATAAAACCGACAACGCCACTAAAACCGCGGCGGAAGCCAAAACATATAAATGGAACACCGCCGCTACCCCACACTGGACCGAAGTTATACTCAATCTCACGGCTACCTATGCGTCATCGGGTCCGACCAATCTGGTGCTGACGTTCAACGCTGCGCTTTATAATGCCGCGGGAACTGCAATTTCCGATGGTGCTTCAGTGAAAGGCCAATTCAGCGCCACCTCAATGACCATAAGCGACGCTATTTATAACAGCGCCGCTAAAACAGTCACACTCACGCTTACGGGAACCGCGCATGGCGCCACGGTCAAAGTGACCAACAACACTACCTTTAAAAATCTGGCTGGCCTTTATTACGAACCTGAAACGTTTTACTACCACGACGGAATCGATTCATTCAACACTAACTCGGACGTGACCGCACCGACGGTTTCATCCGCCACGTCGGCATCCGCGTCGAATCTCGTTCTGACGTTCAGCGAACCGCTTTATTACAACAACGTAGCAATAGCGGATAACGCTGAAATCAAGGATAGGTTCGGCGTAACCGATGCCGTATTGGATAGCGCGAAATATAATTCCGCCGCGGGCACGGTTACTTTAACTCTTTCGTCCGCACGTCAGGGCGCGACTTTTAAAGCGAATGCCAAGGAACTTAGAGATTCCGCTGGAAATGCTTATGCTAGCGTCACTTATTACTATCACGCCGGAATCGATAAATGGAATACCGATAGCGACGTAACGGGGCCGCAAGCCAATGTTTATTATTATTACGTCACTGGAGATCCTAAAGAATATACCGAGACATCGAGCATAAGTAAAGCAGGCAGATTCGACATATACATAGTATTTAACGAAGCGGTGCCCGATGGAATTACGCCTACAATATCTATAGATTATCCCGGCGCAATGACCGATGTAGTTAAGCAAAATTTAGTCGTATATTCAGGAACCACCGACTGGGATTATGAATTCGATGTTCCGGGGATCCTTGTAAACGGCACGGCTTACCTATCATTACATGGAGTCACGGACGCATCCGGCAATAATCCGACCCTCTCTACATATATTTTACCTATCGACACGACCGGAATACCGCCGACTGTAAGCAATGCTACAATAAGTTTATCTACGGCTTCAAATACGATCAATTTCAGCTGGAACGCCGCATCCGATGACATCACTCCAGCGGCCAATTTGAGTTATTCAATTTATTGCACCATAGAAAATAACCTGTTTAATAGCGTGGCCGATTGTAAAGCGAACGGAACGTATGTGGCGGGCACAACCGGCACGACAACGAAATCAATTACGGATACAAGCAATCTTAAATCAAATACTCTGTATTACTTTAACATAATAGTAAAAGATGCTGGCGGCAATGAGTCAATATATTCTACAGCCAATATAACTTCGCCTGCATTCCTCGGCACTACCGCTAATCCTTATCAAATAACCAAGATCGATCACCTTGTCAAAATAGGCACGGAAACTGACGGATGGAGTTACACAAAAGCTTATATACTCATGAACGACCTTGATTTAAATTCCGACTCCGATTATATCGACGTAAGTAAAAAATCGACATACACCAGCGGCGAAGGCTGGGTTCCGATCGGCGGAAACGGAAATAGCGGAAGTGCGTTCAAAGGATCATTTGACGGCAATGGAAAAGTTATTAAAAATTTAATGTTCAACAAGCCGGAAAACCTTACAAATGCATATATATCAAGGATTATTCAACACTATCGGTTCCAGCGATTCTTCCGCCATTGTTAAAAATCTTGGAATCAGCGGAGTAAATATGACCGTCGGTTATGGCGACGGCCAAGTCGCTGGCCTTGCGGGAAGAGTTCAGTACGCTACAATTCAAAACTGTTACGTAATAAATTCGACAATAGCCGGAGGTTCGGCGGTAGGCGGATTAATAGGCCTGGCAACCGACAATAGTACCATTAAAAACTGTTACGCTTCAAATGTTACGCTTAAAACAGCTTCTCCGTCCGGAAGCGGATTCGGCGGATTGATAGGCAACATTTCATCGTGTACCATTGAATTTTGTTACTCGACGGGTTCCATAGATACATTAATAGCATCTACTAATACTTCGAACGCAGGAGGATTAATAGGTTATTCCATTGGAACGACCGTCAAAAATTCTTATTCTTCAGTTAGCATTAATTCTTCATCGTCCAGCGGCGGTCTTATCGGGAATATGGGATCGACCACGATAAATAATTGTTACGCAACCGGTAATGTCACGTCGAACGCCGGCACAACCGGAGGGCTTGTCGGACAGGCATACTCATCTTGCACTATAACCAACTGTTATTCAACCGGTGCGGTAAAATCTAATAGTAGCAATACCGGAGGGCTTATAGGCCAATATGATGCTTCGACTCTTTCTAATAGCATAGCGTTCGGAACTTCAATTATCAACGTCGGAACGCCTGTCGGCCGTGTTGTTGGAGCTAGCACATCCACGTTAAGCAATAATTATGGCAAAACAAGCATGCCCATTAATTCGGTCGCCACACCGGCATCAGCCGACGCAAGCAGCGTAAACGGCGTCGACCTGGCCAATATGGTGACGACCGGAAACGCTCCGCTATCTAGTTGGGAATTCGATACCGACACTAACAGCGACGGCGCATACTGGAAGATCGAAGGCAGCAGGCCTGTGTTATACGTCAATCCGGGGACGGGTTTCGTAAAACTCGGAACGGACGCCGGCGCGCTATAAAAGGTATAGCGAGTAGATAATAAAGCCGTGGGCTCTAAATTAATTCAGAGCTCACGGCTTTATTTTTTTTTCGTTTATAACCTGTTCGGGCCGCCTTATGTGCTTTTGGAGTGATTAATTTTAGCCGTTTATCTTAATGTAAACGAATATGCTTAGTGTGAAAATTTTACTTTTTCGTAAAAAAGCCGTTTTCAAGTATATCCATAATGAATTCATGCATTTCAATATAATAATTTTTATCGAGATTTTTCTTTAAAATAGATTCTTTTAATAAAACCATCGTGAAAATATTACTCAGTATAAAAATTGCGGCCTTTTCAGGATTCATTTTCCTGATGCTGCCGTTTTTTATAAGCTGTTTGCATAACTCGGTCAGCTCTCTGTTTTTACTTTTAAATTGCTCGTAAAAAAAATCGCTTAAATTCTGGTTGCTCTCGCCGGCGTTGATAAACAGCAATAACGTCTCGAAATTATTCGCCATATTTTTGGTGAGTTCTAAGTTAATGCCTTTTATAAGCTCGTTCGGACTGAGTTCGTTGATTTTTTCCGAGACGGAACTTAATTTTATCAATTCCGTATTTTTAATGGCTTCCTTGAGAATCTCATCTTTATTTTTATAATGAAAATATATCGTGCCTGTCGAAAGATTTGATTTAGCTGAAATTTCGCGAATCGTGGTGTGCTGGAATCCTTTTTTTGAAAACACTTCGAGGGCGGCCTTCAAAATTTTCTTTTTGTTTATAGACTGGTCATCTTTTAAAAGTTTTTTTGTCATTTTGGCACCTCGGCAAATAATAATATTCATGCTTATTTTAACATCAAAATTTATAAAAGTCAACAAAACTGTTGAAATGTTGACGGAAATTATATTGACATTTTTTTTGAAATGTCTTATAATGTTGACGGAAATTATATTGACATTTTTTTTGAAATGTCTTATAATATGGTTAGAACCAATGTTCTAATAACTTTTTTTAAAAACGTCAATGTTTGAAGATATTTTGCTTGTTAATTGAAACGAGTGTTCTAATGATTGTATAAAAATCTGGAGGCGGTTATCAAATGCTGGATTTATTAAAACGTTCAATTTCTATAGGAATAGGCATTGCGGCGGCGACTTGAAAAACGGCTTATAAATTATTGAAAACTTGTTTCGGAAAAAGCGGAATATCGGAAAAAGGAAGGGAAAGATCATGAAAAAATTTAAAATGTTTTTTTTAGCGACGATCGCTATTTTGCTAGTTTTATTAATGCCTTCGAGTTCTCAGGCTAATAACTGTTCGCTTTGCGGAAAAAAGATTTATGTCGGCAGTCAATGTGCTGGCTGCTCATTCAACCAATTCGTGAATAAGCTCGCGCATCCATGCAAGATATGTGGTCAAAATATATTTTTCGGAAAACTTTGTAGGAGCTGCAAAGAAAAACAGTCAGATTCGCAAAAAGTTGAAAAAAATATCAAGAACGATAATGCAAAGAATAATAAAGTCAATAACAATGAAGAAAACCCTTCCAGATTTACTAAAATGTGGAACAGCATTACGACATCCACGAATAATTTTTACAGGCGGATTTTCGGAATGAATAAGCATGATTGAAGTTGCCGGTAATAACATACTTAAAGGAGTGATAGAAAAATGACGATTAAAAACGTTTCAGCGATATTAGGTCTTGCGCTGGTAATTGCGGCGATAAGTGGAACGGTATTGTGCAAGGACAACATTTACGTGGCGATTAACCAGTGCGTAAAAGCAACGGCTAAAAATATTGAAAATACTGAAAGCGTTTATCTTGTGCGTACAATTACGATCGGGACGAATAATCCCGAATCTAATTATATTTATTCCGGCGAAGTTCGCGGTCGTTATGAAACCAGGCTTGGATTCCAGGTTGGCGGTAAAATTTTAAAAAGAAATATCGAACTTGGCAGTATGGTAAAACAGGGCGATACTCTGATGACGATAGACAAAAAAGACCTCGAGCAGGGATTGAAAAACGGCGAGGCTATGGTGTTTGCCGCGCGCTCGCAATTTAAACTAGCTGAAACGAGTTTCAACCGTTATAGTGAATTATTAAAAAAAGGAGCTATATGCCAGGCGGATTTCGATCGCGCGCAGGCGGTTTTGGACGCGGCACGGGCAGGTTTGCGTCAGGCGCAGGCGCAATATACACAATTCAGCAATTTAATGGATTACGGCGTATTAAAGGCCGACAGCGATGGCGTAATATCGAGCGTTGATGCTGAGATCGGACAGGTCGTCGGGGCGGGCCAGAAAGTTTTAACGCTCGTTAAAAACACTGAAAAAGAAATTGAAATAAATATTCCTGAAAACAGAATCGAAAGTTTACAATCCGCTAAATCAATGACCGTAACTTTTTGGGCATTACCGGGCATAAATATAGACGGAAAAGTCAGGGAAATATCGCCCGTGGCCGACAATGTTTCACGCACTTATAAAGTGAGAATAAGCCTTCAAAATGCGCCGGACGAGATAAAATTCGGCATGACGTCTTCCGTTAAAGTAATGGCGGCTAAAAATGATCGGCCCGTCATAAAATTGCCGTTGTCAGCGATATACCAGACTGGGGCCGAGCCGATGGTCTGGCTTGTATCAAATAATACCGTTAATTTAAAATCCATAAAAATAAATTCTTTTGACGGCGATGGAGTAATTGTCACGGACGGATTAAACCCCGGAGATATAGTAGTAACGGCCGGGGTGCACAAATTATGGAAAGACCAGAAGGTAAAAACGGCAGGTGAAACACTATGAACGGTTTCAACCTGACTGAATGGTCGCTCAACCACCAGCAGTTGGTGTTTTTCTTTGTAGCCTTAATTTTTATCGCTGGAATATTTTCGTATATCAATCTCGGCCGGTTGGAAGACCCCGATTTCACGATCCGCCAGATGGTAATATCCGTAATATGGCCGGGCGCTACCGCAAAGCAAATTGAAGATCAGGTTGCCGATAAAATCGAGAAAAAACTCCAGGACACTCCTGGCCTTAACTTCGTCAAAAGTCAATCACAGCCGGGCCAGTTAATATTATATGTGGCGCTAAAAGCCACCATACCGGAAAAAGATATAAGGCCGACCTGGCTTGAAGTCAGAAATATGGTAAACGACATAAAAATGACTCTTCCGGAAGGCGTTATAGGCCCGTTTTTTAACGACCGGTTCGACGACGTATTTGGAAGTGTTTATGCCGTCACAGGTAATGATTTCACTTACGAAGAACTCCGTGAATACAGCGAAAAAATAAGACGTATTTTACTCGGCGTTCCGAGCGTCAAAAAAGTTGAATTACTCGGCGTAAAATCAGAAAAAATTTATATTGAAATCGAAAACACCAAATTAGCTAGATTAGGAATTCCGCCCGGCCTGATCATAAATACCATTCAGACCCAAAACGCCATGGTGCCGTCAGGAATGATTGAAACTAAAACCGATAATTTAAATTTGCGCGTAACGGGGATGTTTGAAAATCTTGACTCCATACGCAACTTGCCGATCAGGGCAAATGAAAAAACATTGAGGCTGGGCGATATCGCTAAAGTTACACGCGGCTACGCAGAGCCCTCGGACCCCAAAATATATTTTAACGGCCAGCCCGCCATAGGCCTGGCTCTTTCAATGGAAAGAGGGGGAAATATACTGACGCTCGGTCAGAATCTTGCAAAAACAATTGAACGGATAAAAAAAGATTTACCGGTCGGCCTTGAAATAACTCAGGTGGCCAACCAGCCGCAGGTGGTAAAAAACGCCATTAATGAATTTGTAAAAACTCTGGCTGAATCCGTGCTTATAGTTTTACTTATAAGTTTTATAAGTCTCGGACTGCGCTCAGGCGCCGTGATCGCCGCCTGCATCTTCGTCGTGATCTGCGGAGTCTTCATAACTATGTACCTTCTAGGAATCGCGCTGCATAAAATTTCACTGGGGGCGTTGATAATAGCACTTGGATTATTGGTCGACGATGAAATCATTGCCGTGGAAATGATGGTCGTAAAACTGGAACAGGGCTGGGAACGTACTAAAGCGGCATGTTTTGCATATACCGCGACCGCGCTGCCGATGCTTACCGGGACGTTTATAACCTGTTCAGGATTCATTCCGGTGGGATTTTCGCCCGGCTCCGCCGCGGAGTTTGCCGGAAGCTTATTTTCCGTTATCACAATAGCGCTTGTTATATCATGGCTTGTTTCAGTCACGGTAACGCCTTTAATGGCATACTACATGGTAAAAGTAAAAAAAGAACATTCAGCGGATAATCACGACGATAACCATGATAATAATCATGATAATTACAACACGGCATTTTATAATGTTTTCAAAAAGATATTAAGCCTGTTTTTAAATTACCGAAAAACCGTACTTATAGCTACGCTGTGCTTATTCATGACTTCGCTTTTTTTTATGAGATACATAAAAGATGAATTTTTTCCGGCGTCAACAAGGCCCGAACTTATATTGGACATGACGCTTCCGGACGGATCGTCATTACCGGCGACAGAATCAGCGGTAAAAAAAATGACCGATTTTTTAAAAAATGAAGAAAATATCATTAATTACGCTTCGTATGTCGGACAGAGCTCTCCGCGTTTTATACTTATGCTCGAGCCGGTGGCGCCGATGAGTAACTTCGCTCAGTTCATTATTTTAACAACGGATACAAAAGCGCGAAACAATTTATCGAACAAAATAAACACATTATTTCGCACAAGCAAAGAATTAGCCAATGTCCGCCACAATTTAAAAGTAATCCAGACCGGCCCTGGAAGCTCTTATCCGGTTATGTTTAGAATCTCAGGTTACGATCATGAAAAAGTAAAGGAAATAGCCGCTCAGGCACGAGATATCATGTTAAAAGACCCGCAGTTTAAAAATATAAATTTTAACTGGTATGAAAAAAGCAAGGTTATACATCTGGATAAATCACGACTACTGGGAATCGATACCAAAAATCTCGCGATTTTTATGCAGTCGATATTGTCCGGTGCGCCAATAGCCGAATTTCGGGAAAAAGACAAAACTATCAGTATTTTGTTTCGTTTAAATTTTTCGGATAAACAGGATTTATCTTATATCAAAAATTTAAATATTTATCAAAATAACGGACAATATATACCGCTCGATCAGATAGCCAGAATAAGCTACGCGGCTGAAGACGGTTTTATTATGCGCCGGAATTTAAAACCCACGATTTTCATTCAGTGCGGTGTAATAGACGGAGTATTAGGCAATACCGCCTCGAAACAGATTTATGATTCGGAAGAATTCAAAAAATTACGAAATAATTTACCGCCGGGCTACAGTATCGAACCTGACGGCAGCTTTGAAAGGAGCATAGAAGCGACCCAATGGTTGATGATACCAGTGCCGGCCATGATTATTGCAATACTGATATTATTGATGTTTCAATTGCAAAGCGTGTCAAAAACATTTTTAACTTTATTGACGGCGCCGATGGGCATTCCCGGCGTATGCGCAAGTTTGCTGCTTTTAGATCAGCCGATGGGTTTTGTAGTGCAGCTTGGAAACCTCGCGCTGGCCGGTATAATTATGCGTAATTCGGTTATTTTAATAGACCAGATAGATAAGCAGCGCTCTTACGGTGAAACTCCATGGAATTCAATAATAAACGCGACGGTATTAAGGTTTCGGCCAATATTATTAACGGCGTTAGCCGCGATCCTGGGCATGATACCAATTATGTCAAGCGTATTCTGGGGGCCGATGGCGGTCGCGATTGCCGGCGGATTGTTTATCGCCACGGTAATGACGCTTCTTATATTGCCTGTAATGTACGCTACATGGTATGGAGTATATGAAAATGAAAAGGAGTTGCAACATGAAAAATAAACGGTTAACCCTTTTTTTCTGTTTCGTACTTTTAACGCAATCAGCGTTTTCATGTTTTCCTCAGCCTACCCGCAGCGCTGACTATGAAAAAAAGAATATCATATATTCGACTCAAAATAAAAAAAATATCGCTAAATTCAATCATAAAAAAACAATTGATAATATACGTGAAAATGGAAAGATAACAAGCTATATCAATGGCAATGAAAGGATATATTCTATAACAGATTACACGAATAATGCAAACGGAAAATTTACTATTGATAATTTGAGCGGACTTTTAAAGCATTCGGTTCAGCAGGATAATGACGGCGGCAACGTTATCGAAATCACTTATCAAAATTGGGAATTCAAAAAACCCGACTTTGGTCTTTTCAGAGAGCCGTCGAGCGCGACTTTCAAGTCCCTGGATAATTCAAATATCAGTAAAGAGTTGTCCGGCGAGACTTTTGAATTGATTGAAAAATAATGAAGTGAAAAAAGACATTAAAAAAAATTAAAGCAGTTAAAGACGGAATCAAAAGTTTCGTTCAGAAATAATACTTTTATTATGGAGGCTTTTAAATGACTAAATATAAGATCCATAAAATATTATTGGTTGAAGACAATCCCGGTTATTTGATTGCCATAAAACTTCTTTTGGAACTTAAAGGATATGTCGTATGCACCGCAAATAATGAGATGGATGCCGTAACAATGGCCACAAATGAAAAATTCGACTTAATATTGATGGATTATCAAATGCCGCTAATGGATGGAATCCGGGCGGCGAAATTGATAAGAAAAACGGATAAAGAGGTTTTTATAATATCAATTTCTTTGAGAAATGATGATGAATATATTGATAAATGTCGTGCATGTGGAATGAATGGACATATTCCCAAAGGTTCTATCGTTAAAGCTATAGAAAACAGCCCATTCGAAACAGTTTTTGACTTTTTAAATGATGATGACGTTATTAAATAACCGGCAGTTAAAAATTCATAAAAGGAAAGTATTATGAAAGAAAATAGCAAAGGAGGCAATGTTATGGGCAATACATACGAAAGCGTATATGAAAAGGTCGTAAAAATAGTTATCGATGAATTGGGCGTTGAAGGATTAGAGATAAAAAAAGACTCGAAATTTATAGACGATCTGGGGGCCGACTCTCTGGCGGTTATAGAGATGATTATGGCTATAGAAGACAAGTTCGACATCGAAATTCCGGATGAACATTTGGAAAATATCACGACCATGGATCAGACGGTTAAATACATACTCGAGAAAAAGAAATAATTTTATTTGGGGTTGGATATATTTTTATGTATGAAATAAGGGGGAGATAGTTATGATGGATCTTCTGACGAACGCTATTTTGATGGGCGCCGGAATGAGCGTAATGGCAAAAGAGAAACTTGATGAATTAGCCGTCAAGATATCTAAAGACGCAAGGCTTTCAAAAGAGGAGGGGCAAAAAGTGATCGATGAACTTCTCGAACAGATAAAAAAATCAAGAAAAAATATGGATGAACTCGTGTCCGGTTTAATAAGCGAAACGCTCGCGAAACTTGACATGCCGACCCGGGCCGAATATAACGAACTTGAACGCCGGATTTCCGAACTGCAAAACTCGATGCAAAACAACCCTGTGAATCGTCAATAATACTTAAATAATAAATATGATAATGCATCTCCGGAAGTCTGAAAAGTCATATGGCAAAAAACAAGGAGAAAACCATGAAAAGCTATTATAAGCTGTGGGTGCCTGAAATTATTTCGGTCCTGACGCTGATATTTTCAATATATTTCAAATTAGATTTTGTTGGATATGATTATAAGTTTATACTTTCAAACTGCGTTTGTTTTGTTTCCATAATTACCGGATCGCTTATTACGATATCCTCTATTACGATATCCGCCATTGCGGTGCCAGGTTTGAATGAAAAGTATCTGAAGCCTATCAGATTGCTCGATCCTGATAATTTAATCGGATACTATCTCGGCAGCCCTATCATTTCAGGAATCGTACTGGCGATTTTTTCAATTGCCGGCGCGCTTATGATTGATTCGAGTTTGCAGGTTCCGGCTCCGAATCTCTTTCTCAAAGGCATGATAAATATGAACTGCGTTTATATTACATCGTTATGGTTCATGCTGACGGTTTATTTCACTTATTCTTCCATGCGTTCGGCTTTTATCAACATAGAAATATTGAAGGTCTTATATGACTCGAAAATCGTCGGCAACAACGAAAAGGTCGTGAAAAACATGGACGAAATATGTGAAATGTTATCAGAGGAATAAAAACACGGCTTGATTTATCAATGCCGGTATTTTTATCGTGGAGGCTTTGAAATGGTTAAAAATAAGATCCACAAGATATTGCTGGTTGAAGACGATTCTATTTGCTCGAGTGCCATGAAATTGCTTCTGGAATTTAAAGGCTATATAGCAAGCATCGCATGTAATGGACTGGATGCGATAACCATGGCCGCGAGTGAAAAGTTCGACATGATATTAATGGATTATCAAATGCCGGTGATGAACGGGATCGAGGCGGCTAAATCAATAAGAGAAACCAATAAAGATGTTATTATAATATCTATTTCTTCGAGAAATGATAGAGAATATATTAATGAGTGCCAAGCTTGCGGTATGAATAGCCATATTCCTAAATTTTTTATCGTTGAAGCCATTGAAAATAACTTATTAGAGGCGGGCTTGGATTCTTTAAATGCCGGCGGTCGCGGTATTATGAAGGAATAAGATTTATTACGCAATATATAAGCGCTATTAAAAAGCGCGAGCCTCTCACGATTTTTTGGACCGGTTCTATGATCGAAAGAAAGGGAAAGACAATGAAAAAAAGCATATTCGTAAAAATATTCTTTGGTTTCTGGCTTTTATCGATTCTTATGATATTAATCCATATCAGCTTTGATACATATTTCGGCTCGGGACTGGCGGAATTTATTAATGAAGGCGAGAGCGTATTTTCGACATACGCCGGCATAGTAGCGGAATTGTATGCGCACGGTGAAGCTTCAAAAATGGATAATATTTTGAAGGATATCAAAATGAAAAGCGGTATAAACGCTTTTATTCTTGACAGATCTTTTAATGAATTTAAAGGCCGTCCCTTTCCGGAAATAGCCATAAGCCAGTCCCGGGAATTGCTAAAAAAAGGGAAAACGGCACTGGCCGTAGAAGGAAATAGCGAAATAAGGGCTTACGGGCCGGCTGTCGGAGAATGGGGAGAATTTTTCGTTATATTGGTATCCGATATAAATTTACTCGGGCCTCATTTCGGAAGTGCCCGGCAAATTTTCTTGCGCTTGATTTTAATATTAACGATATCCGGCATGGTATGTTATGGGTTTGCCAGATATATTACGGCTCCGATAATAATCCTGAAAGATGCGTCGAAAAAATTCGCGGCGGGAGCGTTTGACGTCAGAACGGCCGCATGCGTGGGCGCCCAGAATGGAGAAATATCAGAACTTGCGGAAGCGCTCGACTGTATGGCTGAACGTATAGAAACAGACATGAATTTTCAAAGGCAAATGATTGGCGAACTCGCTAAAAAAAACAAGTCGCTTATCGAGCTGAACGCCACGCGGGAAAGATTTTTCGGAATCCTTGCGCACGATCTGAAGGGATCGCTCGGGGGACTGATAACCATAACGCAGATGTTGACCAGTGATTACGATAATATTGCTGAAAAAAATAAAAAGGAGTATCTCATAATAGCCAGGGATAACGCCGAAAACGTATATCACCTTCTGGAAAACCTTCTTAAATGGTTGATGTGTCAGACCGAAGTCCTGCAGCCGGTTCACGTCATGGCGAATCTGAATTCGTCGATTGAAAAAACGATCGATCTGTTCAGAACCGATGCCGGAAATAAAAAAATATCGATCGAGACTTATTATGAAGGGCCTGAAACGATAGAAATAGATCTTAATATTTTTTCGACGATACTCAGAAACCTTATTTCTAATTCAATTAAATTCACGCGTCCGGGAGGAAAAGTAATAGTAAGAACTGAGCGGCAAAATGATCTCGTTCGCGTTTCGGTTCAGGACGACGGCGTCGGAATCAAGCTCAAAACCGTTGAAACAATATTCCGGGTAGAAAAGCGCGTTTCGACCAGTGGGACATTTGGTGAAACGGGAACGGGGATCGGTCTCATTTTGTGTCATGAGCTGGTTAAAAAACTTGGCGGCGATTTAAAAATTGATAGCGTCGAAAACTCCGGGACCACTTTTTTGTTTGACCTGCCCGTTACTCGTACTGTCACCGGCGGCGCCTAGGCGCGGTATTTATATACTAACAGACCGGAAAATTTGACAATTCAAAATTTATTGCTTATAATAACGCAAGTTAATTTGAAATCAAGCCGTGAAAATAATAAACGGGGTGCAATTTATTGTGGGAAATAATTTGAAATTACCGGTCCGATATATTATATTGGTAGTTATTCTTATGTTTTGTTCTTACGGAATATCAAATTCGCAGGATGAAGCGGTGAAGTTCAAGCCCGATCCAAAGATTTACGACGAATTCAAAAAATACTGTGAAAAATGCTCTGATAATGTCTCTTTTGGCGGCGTTTCAACGTACGTGATTAACGGCGCGACTGTTACGGCGAAATTTAATGTAGTATCAAAAAATATCGAAAATCAAAAAATGACGTCTGAAATTTTGGGCAGCGTATATAACGTCACGGTGGCGCCCGATAAAATATCCATTGAATTAAAAAATAAAACCGACGATAAAACCGATAGAAAAACCATGTTAAAATACAGTTTGAAAATATTGCTGGATGAATTATCGGATAACGGCAAGATCGTAAAAAAATCTAATGACGGCAAATTTGTTTATATTATGACGCTTTACAACTTCGGGCAGATCCATGAATATTGCGTAGATCCCGCCACCGGTTTTTTTGAATATTCAAACATTAAAAGCGTTTCCGCTGAAGATCCTATGTCCGGCCATTTTGACGGCTGTTGCGAAACCAAATACAAGGGCTGGCGAAAAAATTAAAGCCGCGATATGAAATCAAAAAAAAACGTGATTTTACCAACGAATTATATGCTTTTCGATGAACTTGGCGAGTCCGTACTGGTTTTCGGGCCGGACGGAAGGCTCGCCTTTTTAAATCGCGCCGCGAAAAAAATGCTGGGGAAAAAGGCCGCTAAGGCCGTAGGCATGAGCGGTTCGCAGCTATTTGAACGCGGGCGGCATGAAAAAAATAATAACGGCGACGACAGGCTCCGGAAGATGGCTGAGAAAGAGCTTAAAGCCAGCGAGGAACGTTACAGGACCGTCGCCGATTTTACATATGACTGGGAATACTGGACATCGCCTGAAGGTAAAATGATATACGTGTCTCCATCTTGCGAGAGGATATCAGGCCATAGCCCTGACGAATTTATAAAAGATCCCGGGCTGTTTTACGCAATAATGCACCCTGACGATAGGCGCAAGGCCATGCTTTATATGGAAAAAGTCTCGAAGCGTTCCGGCGTCTCCGAAATAGTATTCAGGATCGTCCGTTCCGACGGAGAGGTGAGATGGGTGCACCATATATCCCAGCCGGTTTTTACCAGCGACGGAAAATCGCTTGGCAGGAGGGCTTCGAACCGCGATATCACCGAGAGGCAAATGATGGAGGATAAGATATTGGAGAGTGAAGAGCGCTACCGGACGGTGGCCGATTTCACTTATGACTGGGAATACTGGATATCGCCCGAAGGCGGAATGCGCTACGTTTCTCCTTCTTGCGAGAGGATATCGGGATATTCGCCAGGCGATTTTATCGAAGATCCCGCCCTTTTTGAAAAGATAATTCATCCCGCCGACAGAAAGCGCGCGACGAATCTTATGAGAGAAGCGTCTGAAACTTCAGCCGTCTGCGAGACCGACTTCAGGATAATCCGTTCCGACGGCGCCGCTCGCTGGATACATCATATATCTCAGCCGGTTTACGGCAAGATCGGAAATTATCTCGGCCGCCGCGCGTCCAACCGCGACATAACGTCGAGAAAGAAAGCGGATCGCGAACTTGAGGAATCCCGCAAAAAACTTATCGAGCAGAACCTGGAGCTTGAGCGCAAAAACATAGCCTTAAAAGAGGTTCTTGGAAGGATCGAGATAGAGAAAAAAGAAGTGCAGGATAACGTTATGCTCAACGCCGAGAACGTATTGATGCCTATATTGAACGAACTTCGCTCCATTTCAGGCGGCCGCGAAAAAAGGACCGTCGAGCTTCTTAAAAAAAACGTCGAGGAACTGACTTCCGGCTTCGGCAGCAGGATATCGGTGAAATCGCTGAAACTCACGCCTAAGGAGATCAGAATATGCAATATGATCAAAAACGGCATGACCAGCAAGGACATTTCGGAAATGCTCAAAATATCCGTCAGAACGGCTGAAACGCACCGCAATAATATCAGGAAAAAACTCGGCATCGCCAAAGCCGGAGTGAACCTGGTCACATATCTTCAAAATTACTTTTCAATGTAATTCTTATATTACTTGTTTTATAAGTACTTTTAAAGCATATTACGTATTTTTAATACGTATATTGTACGTATTAAATCCACGTTGATTATTCCCCTTCCCGATGTTAAAATAAAGTTAAAGGCCAATGAATTTTTCATCGAAAAGGAAGGTGCCCGGTTTTGTCTTTACATGTCGCTAAATCGTTATCTTGTCGCGCGCTGATTATCTTTTCAGCCGCGTTGCTGTTAGTTTTATTTTCTCTGCGGGTTTCTTATGCCATACCTACTATATTTTGTAACGTTCCATCCACCGATATCACGGCGAACGATACCCTCGTCATGATGCTCAACTACTATAATTACGCTTATAAGACGCCTCAAGCCGCCGATACCCGTACTATGCTCTACAGTCTTGAATACGGTTATAAAAAGCTGGAGGCCGGCGCCGATTTTCTCGGCAGCGGATCCTTCGTGGACGGCGGCAATTACCCCGGACGCGTAAATTGGAATTTCAAATGGCGGATACTCACGGAAGGCTCGGACGAAGTTTCAATGGCCGTCGGCGCTATGTTTATTGGCGCGAAAAAATATCCCGGAGATCAATATTATTTTCCATCGCCTTATGTGGTTTTTTCAAAAGCTTTTAAGAATGCGAGGTTGCATCTGGGTTATCAATCTAATATTCTCGGCTTTAAACGGGCCGACCTTGACAATAAAAAAAGCGGCGGTTTGATCGCGGCCATAGACGGAGTCGTCTATAAACATCCGAAACACCCCGTTACGATGATGATCGACTATGCGGGCGGCCCTCTGGCTACCGTTGGAATAGGCGTTTCACAGCCGTTAAGTCCCAGGGTCGGCTGGTTCTATTGTTTCTATAAGCCTTTGAACAATCCGCTTCCGGTGTCGCAGGCTGAATTTCCAAAGCAGCACTGGCTTGGCGTGACTTATTCGATGCCGCTTAAATAATAGCTTCATCAAAAACATCTTTTAAAACTAAATCATTCGTCTGGAAAGGAGTTGCGGTTATTTCCAAACCGAAACGAATGGTTTGGTTTGGAAATAAAATTAGTACGCCCGGCATGGGCGATAACCAGCCTGCGGATGCGGGCTATAAATTGAAATAAAAATTAGGGGGAGTAAAAATGCCAGACACGGCGGAAGTTTTATTGAATACGGCGGCGGTTTTAACTAAGTGGGATACTGGAAATACCGGTTTTATGCTCATCGCTACGAGTCTTGTAATGCTCATGACGCCAGGGCTCGCTTTCTTTTATGGCGGCCTTGTCGGAAGAAAGAACGTTCTTACGATAATGTTGCAAAGTTTTATTTCCATGGGGATTACATCAGTCATATGGTATCTTTGCGGATATTCCCTGTGCTTTTCAGGAGATCTTAAAAGCGGAACGGATTTTTTTGGAATAATTGGAAATTTTAATCAGTCATTATTCAGCGGAATTACGGTAAATACTCCGACTCCGCTTAACCCGACGATACCGCTTTTCGTTTTCATCGCTTATCAGATGATGTTCGCCATAATAACGCCGGCTCTTATAACCGGCGCTTTCGCCAACCGGGTAACTTTCAAGGCATATATAATATTTCTCGTCGGCTGGCTCCTTTTCGTATATTTTCCTATGGTACACATGATCTGGGGCGGCGGTCTGCTTGCTAAATGGGGCGTTCTCGATTTCGCCGGCGGCATCGTCGTTCATAACATCGCGGGAATGGCCGCTCTGGCATCAGTTTTGTATGTCGGGAAAAGGAAGGAACTTTCAAACGTTCCGCACAGCATACCGCTCGTCGCTCTCGGAACCGGGCTGTTATGGTTCGGATGGTACGGCTTCAACGCGGGAAGCGAGTTCGCCGTCGATTCAGTGACCGCGCTCGCTTTCTTAAACACCGATACCGCGGCTTCATTCGCCGCGGTCGTATGGCTTATAATTGCCTGGCAATTTGAAAAGAAGCCTAAATTTCTGGGCCTGCTTACAGGCGCCGTCGCCGGCCTCGCTACTATAACGCCGGCCGCGGGGTATGTAACGCTTGGAAGCGCGGTTATAATCGGATGCGTCGCCGGCATTGTCTGCTACGGCGCGGTAATGATTAAAAACGCGCTCGGCTGGGACGACGCGCTCGACGTATGGGGCGTTCACGGAGTCGGCGGAATGATCGGAATAATCATGCTTGGAATATTCGCCGATAAATCGGTCAACCCGGCTGGCGTCAACGGCCTTCTTCTGGGCGGGGCCGACGGCATGAAATTTTTTATGACGCAGCTTGGGGCCATAGTATTAACGTCGGTATACGCTTTCGCGTTCACTTATGTAATGCTCGCCGTAATTAACTTGATAACGCCCGTCAGAGTCGGTAAGGACCAGGAAGAATTAGGACTGGACGAAGCGCTGCACGGAGAAACCGCGTATGAGACTCATTCGTTTTAAATTCTCATGCGCTTTTAATTTTAGTCCCCTACCCCACATGAAATAGCGCGGTCGGGGGCCGCGCATAAATAGGCAAGGGGCTTTCTTAACGGAAGCCCCTTCCCTTTTTTTAGTACGCCGTTGTTTGAATTAAATCTTCGACGTTCAACCAGCTTTTTAATATTAAATTTGAATGAAAAAATTCTGACTGAAGGGTGCTTGATAATGAATTTATTTTTTTTACCCGGTATTAAACTCATGAATCGCTTGAAATACTCGAGGAAATTTTTTCTGATAGGCGGCGTTATTTTTATCGCTTTTGTTTTTTTCTTGAATTCTATCACCACTCAGATCGATTCGACGATAGATTTTTCAAAAAAAGAAAAACTCGGCACGGCTTATATCAAGCCGTTGGCTCGATTACTTGAAATTTTTCAGGACTACAAGATGATTGCCGGAAAATTTTCCGCGGTCAGGGTTTCAATTAAAGATACCGTGGATGTGAATGATGTTATAAAAAAAATCGATGAATATATAATTATCATTGACGCTATAGATGAAAATTTCGGGAAAGATCTTAAATCAACTCAAAAGTGGAACTTAATTAAAAAAAATTGGGCTGATATTAAAAATATTTCTAATAGCGCTATAAAAACGGAAGAAAATTTAATAAAGCATAATAATGTCATTTCAAATATTCTTTCGTTAATTATTGATGTGGCCGATAATTCCAATCTTACTCTTGACCCGGACATCGACACATATTATCTGATGGATTCCGTTACCACCAAACTGCCTGGATTGATAGATAATATTGACAGGATGACGGTGCCTTGCGCAAATGTCATTTCTCTTAAAAAAATATCCGCTGAAGAAAAGACTGATCTTTTGATGCTTTCGGCGAATATGGTTTCAAATAAGGAAGGCGCCGTTAAAAATATGCAAAAGGCTTTCGATTATAATCAAAATATTAAAGCGAATATTGAAAAAGATCTGAACGATTGCGTTAAAAACGTTGACGCATTTCAGAAAAACTTGAACGAAAAAATTATTGAACTTCAAATTATTAATATTGACGTCGCAAAATTTTATTCTGAAATATCAGAAAATATTTCGAGATGTTTCCGGCTTCACGATAATATGATCGCTTCTCTTGACGCGCTTCTGGACGTAAGGGTAAAAGGATTTTCAGGACAAAAAAGCAAGGTGCTGACTTTTGCCGCGATAACTTTTATTATTTTAATATATCTTTTTCTTTCTTTTTATTATTCTACCGCCATCGTGATCATGGATCTTTCCGATATTGCGGCGGGCATATCCGAAGGCGATGTCAGTCATAAGGTCGATCATTATTCCAGAGATGAGATCGGAATGCTCGCCGATTCATTTAGAAAAATGGTGGATTATATAAGCGGAATTTCCGGCGCCGCCAATGATATAGCGCGTGGGCGGCTTTCTATCGACTTGACGCCGCGGTCGGAAAAAGACGTGCTTTCTAAAAGTTTTATAAGCATGGTCGATACGCTCAGCGGACTTGTCGAAGAGACAAAAAACCTTGCCGACGCTTCGCTTGCGGGAAAAATAAAGACACGCGCGAATGCGGGGAAATTTGAAGGTTCATATAAAGAGCTGTGTTCCGGGTTTAACGGAGTGCTTGATATAATGCTTGAAACGATAGGAGGCGTCAATCGCCATTTGATAGCGCTTTCGGGTTCGGCCGAAGAGCTGGCGGCTATAAACCGCCAGATGAAGGAAAATGTTGAAAACACTTCCAGACAGGCGGCTGTAGTTTCAGCCGCGGCGGAAGAATCGCGTAACGGCATACAAATGGTCGCGGCCGGAATGGAGGAGATGAGCGCCAGCATAAAGGAAATTGCTCGTAACACTAATGAAATGGCCGGTATAACTTCGTCAGGGTTCGATTTCGCGAAGCGGACCAGAGAAACGGTCGCCAAACTTGGTTCAAGCAGCAAGGAAATAGGGCAGGTCCTGAAAATCATCAATTCCATAGCCGAGCAAACCAATTTGCTGGCTTTGAACGCCACTATAGAAGCCGCGCGCGCCGGCGATGCGGGGAAAGGCTTTGCGGTGGTCGCCAACGAGATCAAGGAACTCGCCCGTGAAACCTCTAAAGCGACTGAAGATATCGACAAAAAGATCGAAACCATTCAAAGCGATACGGGCGCTTCCGTCAGCGCGATAGCGGAGATCGTATCGATATTAAACCATATCAATGATTTTCAAAGCACTATCGCGAGCGCGGTCGAGGAGCAGACCGCGACGGTCAACGAAATAAATAACAACATAAGCGATATCGCCGGAGGAAGCGGCAATATCGCCAGAAATATCGGCGAAGTAGCCGCTTCGATAGTTTCAACTTCAACATGCTCTAACGATACGTCAAAGGCTGCGAACGAATTATCGCGAATGACTTCCGAATTACAATGTATTTTAAGGCGTTTTACCATTTAATGATAATCGTTATATACCCTAAGTGGAGTGAAGTTCAACCAGCTTTTTAATATTAAATTTGAATGAAAAATTTCGGATTAACCTTGACTTTTTTCGGTTTAGGTGCTAAACTGAGTTTATGAATAAGAAAAATCAGGTCATTTCAGAAATGTTAAAACGCTTTACGAAGGTCCATAACAAGTTAAATAAGCTTGAAAAAAAAGCGGTTGACTTCGGGACCGGCGAAAAGCTTTTCGCCGCCGAGCTTCATACGATCGAGGCCATCGGTAAAAAATACGCTGGCACGGTCACCGGCTTATGCAATTTATTCGGCATAACCAAGGGCGCGGTCTCGCAGATAATCGGCAAACTGGAAGCGAAGAATTATGTTTTGAAGGAGCGGAGCGCAAGTTACAGCAAGGAAATAAATATTACGCTGACCGAAAAGGGCTGGAAAGTTTTCAAGGCGCACGACGAACTTCATGGTGAAATGGACCTGGAATTGTCGAGATTCATGAAAACCATACCGGAGGAACAGTTCGTTAATTTTATCGAGATACTTGAAAATTTCGAAAAGTACGTTGATAAATTTCTTGAAAAATAAAGGGGGACTCCATGTCAAAAAAAATACTGGTTATCGGGGCTACGGGCAGGACCGGCGGCGAACTCGTCAAGCTGCTTGTTCAAGATGGCCAATCCGTGAGGGTTGCGACGAGAAATCCGCCCGCCGCCCTGTCGAAATTTAAAAACGCCGTCGAAGCCGTCGAATTTGATTATGAGCGCCCTTCGACTTTCGTTGCGGCCGTCGATGGCGTCGATAAAATTTTTCTGTCCGTGCGCCCGGGCGATAACCATTCCGACAAATTCGCGATGCCGCTTGTCGACGAGGCGAAGAAGGCGAACGTCCGGCATATTGTAGCGTTAACCGCTATGGGTGTCGAGAAGGACGACGCCTTCATGTTGCGAATATTGGAAAAATATATTGAATCGTCCGGCATTTCATATACCCATCTCAGGCCAAACTGGTTCATGCAGAATTTCGACTCAGGACCGATGTTTCAAGATATTAAGGCTACGGGGGCGTTGCACCTGCCGGCCGCCGACGCGAAAATATCATTCATCGATTTGCGCGACATAGCGGCCGTGGGTTTCGCGGCGTTGACCGGATCCGGCCATATCAATAAAGCCTATACGTTAACCGGCAGGGAGTCGTTGAGTTATTTCGAGGTTGTCGAAAAGCTTTCCGGCGCCTCGGGGAAAAGGATATCTTATGTTCCGATCAGCGAAGCGGAGGCCCGGGCCGGGCTTATGAAGGCGGCGGTTCCCGGCGAGTTGATCGAGCGATGGGCGGATTTTCACAGAAAAATCAGGCAGGGGCATTGCTCGCCCGTGACCGCGGATGTGGAACTGGTTATTGGCAGGGCGCCCATTACGTTCGATCAATACGTTAAAGATTACGCGGCCGCCTGGAAATAACCGATATTTTTGCCGATAAAATATTGAAGCGCCTCCAATCATTAGAACAGCCAGCAATTGCAATGAATTTTGAATATGTTATGAAGACCGCTGCCGGGAAGCGACTTTAAATTTATTGGCGGTGAAGTCCGGTCCTATCCGGGAGTCAGACCGAACTATCCCAGAAAAGCATAAAAACCTATCGAAGAGCGATGCCGTCCGGAAGTTGAACCCGATATTTGTATACCGGTACTAACGCATATTTGGGGTTGCTTCTTTTTTTTATAAATGATAAACT
>CAZJFS010000029.1:0-13743 GCA_964545075.1 uncultured bacterium | reverse complement strand
ATACCGGTACTAACGCATATTTGGGGTTGCTTCTTTTTTTTATAAATGATAAACTCAATTATCTGAAGATGGAGGTAGCGCTTTGAAAAAGATATGCGTTTTATCGTTATTACCGGTGCTGTTGTCGTTATCGTTATTTAACGGATTCGCCGCGTATGCTCTCGAGCGTCCGGCGGAAGTAAGCATGAAAACTCATGGCAAGGCCCTTGAAATCAAGCCTGAATACCTCGATAATATAACTTTTTCGGCTGTAGTATCCTATCCGAAACTTGAAAAGGCGAACGCGGAAATAAAACAG
Organism: uncultured bacterium; assembly: GCA_964545075.1. Classification (GTDB taxonomy): domain Bacteria; phylum Muiribacteriota; class UBA9980; order UBA9980; family UBA9980; genus DAOPXV01. The sequence goes on along the minus strand of CAZJFS010000029.1, from coordinate 13,445 downwards.
CTGTCAGCTTTCGTCAACGCGCTCGCTCCCGGTTCAGGCGGGTTTAAAACATGGAACGACAGGCTAATCGGATATTATTCAATAAATTACGGTAAAAAGATAAACGATAAATTCGATATGGCGTTTTCAACGACTTATGGCAATGGCGCTCTCGACAACCATACGGCCTCGCTTATCAATACTCCGCTTGCGCCCTATTCGGCGGCGAACGCGACGGCCTTGAAGGCCGATTTCAGGCAGGAATACACATCGAAGACGCTCAGCGCCGGCCCGAAATACAAGTGGAAAGCCGCCGGCTTTGAATTCGGCTTTGCCGCGCGCCTGGGATATATTTATTTTCACTCCGAAACGACTTACGGAATAAATTTTCCCGGAAGTTCGAGCTTGAAAACCGGCACGTTCGATAAGCACAAATTTTATGGCGTTTTCGATCTCGAAGCCGGGAAAAGATTTAAACTGAAGAATGGTAAAGAGATCGCCGCCTGCCTTTATTTTGATTACATTCCAAATTGCAGGCTGAATAACGACGGATACGGCTATGAAATTAAAAATGGAGTTAAAACGGATATCATAATGCCGACGGAGATCGATCTGAGCACGAAGCGGCCCGGCGTGGGCCTTTCGTTCAGATACGCGTTTTAAAGGGCGCGGCGCTCATTGCTCATTTAATAATTTCTGTATGACGTTATTGAGTTCGATTATCCTGTAAGGCTTTTGGAGAAAATATCTGAAGCCGTTCTTGCGATAATCCGACGAAGACGCGTCGGCGACGTATCCGCTGGACGCTATTGCCCTGACATTTGGCGCGATCTTAATTATTTCCGACAGCGCCTGCGTTCCGCCCATGCCGCCGGGTACGGACAGATCGAAGATCAATACTTCGAAAGGCTCGCCTTTGCTTTCAGCGTTTGAAAAAAGTTCTATCGCCTCGCAGCCGTCCCTGGCGGTTTCAACGTCACACCCCCATAACGAGAGTATCTCTTTCACGGAATTTCTGATCGACGCTTCATCGTCCATGATGAGCACTTTGCAGGATATCGTCGAAACTTTTTTTGCGCCCGCGGTTTCCACCGCCTCAGCTTTTTCGAGCGCCGCCGGGAGATATATGTAAAATGTCGTTCCGGAGCCTGGCTGCGATTCTACGTTGACGTGCCCCGCATGGTTTTTGATGATCAAAAATACGCTTGTAAGGCCGAGCCCGCTGCCGGTGGGTTTGGTAGTGAAATAAGGATCGAATATCTTTGAAAGGTTTTCAGGCGAAATGCCAGGGCCGTTGTCAGTAAATGATATTTTAATATATTTTCCGGCGGCCATGTCGTATATTCCGGCATCTTCGCCGTTAATATTTTCGGTTTTTATCAGGATCTTTCCTTTATTTTGCATCGCCTGCATCGCATTTATTATGAGATTGGTGAAGACCTGGTTTATCTGATCTTCGTCTATATTGGCGCGCATCAGGTCCGAAGCTATATCGAATTCGCATTTAACGGTCGATCCGCTCGTGGTAAATTCGGCGCAGTTTTTTAGAAGGAGCGCGATATCGGTGACATTCTTGCGAAGCACTCCGCCTTTCGAAAAAGCGAGAAACTGAGCTGTAAGGTTTTTGGCTCTCAGCGCCACGTCTTCGGCTCTGGAAAGCTTTTCGATGACGTCGGCGTTATCCTTTGAAAACATTTTCGCGAGCGAAATATTGTTTGAAATGCCGGCCAGAAGGTTATTGAAATCGTGCGCGATGCCGCCCGCTAAAATGCCGAGCGACTCCATTTTTGACGCCTTGAGTATTTCGAGTTCCGCTTTTTTCCGCTTTTGCATTTCTTCCTTAAGCTGCTCGTTGGTGACGGCGAGTTCGGCGGTGCGCGCCTTGACTCTTATTTCCAGTTCGTCATGGGCGTTTTGAAGTTTTTCCTCGGCCGCCTTGCGTTCGCTGATCTCGTGTCGAAGCCGGTTCATGGGCCGCAGGTCGTGCCCGCATATAACGACGCCGACGATGTCGTCGAGTTTATCTCTTACTCTTGAGAACGTGGCGTTTATAGGGATCGAACCGCCTGATTTCGTGACGAGGTCGATGTTTATAACGTAATCCGCGATCTTGTCGGATGTGAAAAAAGAGTCGTAAAAAGGTTCGGCTTTGAAGAGGAGGCTCGCCGGTTTTGCGATAAGTTCTTCTTCGCTGTATTCGCTCATAATGACGGTCTGGGCGTTGACGTTTTTAACGGTTCCGTCTGGCGCCGTAAGTATCAAAATATCGAATATTTTGGAAATCATTTCATCCGAAGCCAGCGCCGGGGTTATCGTCATAAAGCTATATCTGGTTATAGCATACCATATTCCGAGTATCCAGAAAACGACGAAAATATGCGCCATCTGAGGAAGCTGCTGGTAGTTCATAAGAGGCAGGACGATGTCGGTCGTAATGCCCGTTATAGCGGATAGAAAAATCGTTTTTGATAATATGCCGGCCTGCTTTTTTTGCCTGGCGGAGATTTTCGGGCGCCGTACGAGGCGCCACGTCGAATAAAAGCATATTATGGAACCGATAGCGAAATACATTTTTGAAAAAAAGAGAATGCCGAAGTTGGCTTCAGTCATGACAATAGACCAGTTGAGCCGATGGACAAAGTCGGAAGCATTGAGACCGTCTCCGAGCCATAAGCGGAAAAGATAGAGGACGCCGGGAGAATAAATTATGAAATATGTCGGCCATTTTTTCAGCCAATCGTTGCGTTCGCCCAGTATGAGCGCGTAATGAATGGCGAGGCCGGGAAGAATGTTCCAGCCCAGAGCGCCTATTTTATACCAGTAAAGGCATTCGGCGGGGCTTGATGCCGAATGGAAAAAAATATAAGCGAAGCTTTTCCAGGCAAGCCCGGTTGTCATTACGACAAAAACGCGGTTCAGCCGTGAAGTTCTATCCAGAAAAAAAACGTATACGCTAAGATAAACATAAATTATGAATGAAAAAAAAGTGAGGAAAGTGAATGCGTTCAATCAAGTACTCCAGTCGGTCGGCATAATCATTCGCTAAAAAATCGCGAGCCAGATAATTTATAACATTCTTTCGTGAAAGTCCATAATTTTTTTGAAAAAATTCGGAAACCGGCGCCGTTAAAAAAACTTCTTGACAAAAGACCGCCGTTTAAATATAATAAAGTTAATCGTTTACCTGTGCCTTTTTCCATTGTCATATCGTGAAAGATATTTGAAAAAGTGCATCAGGCCCGATGAAAAATCTCTTTCTAATAACAATGGAGGGTAAGAAATGGCAGAATTCCAGGACAAAAATTTGGTATGCAAGGAATGCTCATCAGAGTTCGTTTTTACGGTTTCCGAGCAGAATTTTTACAGCGAAAAAGGTTTTGAAAATGAGCCTACAAGGTGCCCGGAGTGCCGCGCTAAGCGCAAAAAAGGTTCGTTTAACCAGTCAGGTCAGAAAGAATTCACGGAAACAAAATGCTCAGAATGCGGAAAAGACACTCGCGTTCCTTTCGTTCCGACTCCCGGAAAACCCGTTTATTGCCGCGAATGCTTCCAGGCTAAAAGATAATAACGGTTGAATATAATTAAATCATGATATTAAATAAACCGGCCGTCGCAGGCCGGTTTATTTAATGTATGCCGGCCCCGCGCCTGCGCGGCCGGAAAGAGGCAAGAATGTCAAACACTTTTGGCGAAATATTCAAGGTCACGACTTTTGGCGAATCCCATGGCGCGGCGCTTGGCGTGGTTATCGACGGCTGCCCCGGCGGGCTTCCGCTTTTCGAAAAGGACATTTCCTCTTATCTGGCCGAAGATAAAAAGCACGCTCTTTTAAGAACGAAACGCACAGAGCCGAACGAATTTCAGATCCTGTCAGGAGTTTATAAAAACAAGGCGCTTGGAACTCCTATCGCCATGATAGTCTATAACAAAGACGCCGATTCTTCGGACTATCTCGGTTTCGAAGGCGTCGCGCGCCCGTCGCACGCGGAATTCGGTTATTATTCCAGGTACGGGATATATGATCCTCGCGGCGGCGGAAGGGCCTCCGGCCGCGAGTGCATATCGCGCCATCTGGCCGCGGCCGTCGCGTCGAAAATTCTCTCTTTTACCGGAATAAAAATCGAGGGCCGGCTTGTCGAGCTTTACGGCATCGACGTGACTTCGGCTAAGGGCCATAAAAAAGCTCTCGAAGCCATTGAAAATATCAGGGAAGAAGGAGATTCTACCGGCGGCGTCTTCGAGGTCACGGTAAAACACGCTCCAGCCGGCCTTGGCGGACCTGTTTTTAACAAGCTGGATTCGCTCATAGCCTCATATTTTTTCAGCATCGGCGGAATTTGCGGCGTTGAAACCGGCGCTGGATTCGCGACCTCGAAAATGAAGGGTTCGTCGTCTAACGACAGCTTATATTTCGGCGCCGGTAAAAAACTGAAGTCCGCTTCGAATAATTCGGGCGGCATAAACGGCGGAATATCAAATGGAATGGATATAATCGCGCGCGCCGCGGTCCGGCCTACGCCTTCGATATATAAAACTCAGAAAACCATAGATTTTTATAAAGGAAAAAATACGACGCTTAAGCTTGACGGAAGATTCGACGTTAATTTCACGCCCCGCGCCATGAGCGCGGCGCTTTCTATGATGCGCATACTTATGGCCGACATGCTTCTTTCGGCCGGCTACATTCATCCGACGAAGTTTAAAGTTTCAGGATGCTGATAATATATTTTTAAAATTCGTATTTATTTGGTAAAGGCGCTCCAATTTATCGAAATGACGGATGTCGGATAGATCTGGCGCTCCTTTTCTATTTCGAAAAGATCGCGTAAAACGGCGGCTTCCATATCGAACCCGGCGCGCAGCGAGAGCCTCGTTTCCTCTTCGTCGGGAGTCATGGATTCATTTTTCGCGAATGTTTTCTTTGCCTTGAGCCTTAAGCCTTCACAAATATCGTCCGGCCTTTTTGAATCAGCGGAGACTTTCGTTTCATTGCCTTTTTCAAGCAACACCGTCTGGCCGATAAGGTTTCTGACCTCGACCAGACCGCTTATATTTTGAACGTTCGTTCCGAACCCCGGAAGCGAAGTTATTTCTTTTTCGGTGCCCCGCACGGATATCGTCGAAACGGGAGTTCTGACCTTGAAATCGGTCTTTACGCTTATGTCCTTATGGACGGTCGCTCTTAATTTGCCGTTATAAAGGGTGACCTCGGTTTCGACTTTTTTTAATTCAGAAGAAAACTTGTTTATCTGTATCTTTGAAAGTTCGCGAACGTTCATTTTGGAACCATCCATGAATTCAAGGGAACATGACGATTCGAACGCCGTCATAAGATAAGCGCCTTCGGTGAGTTTGTCGTTCACCGCGGCGGCGGCCCATTTCATGCCGGCGTTAGCCTTGAATGAAACGTCGCCGGAGAGCGCGGTTATTCTGGCTGAGAACCGATCCGCGCATTCCGGGCTCGATGAAGAAGAGGCGACCATGATTATAACGGCTAAAATTATAAATAGCGCTTTTATATATTTTTTCATTCGGTTAACAACATTCGCTTTGGTTTTATCATAAAAATTAATGCCTGCCGACGGAATAGTATTTAAATCCTGATTCGCGCACGAATTTCGGATTGTATTGATTGCGTCCGTCGAATATGACGTGGGACTTCATAAGCGTTTTCATTTTTTCGAAATCAGGTTCGCGGAAGGACGACCATTCGGTGACAAGCACCATCGCGTCCGCTCCGCCAAGCGCCTTATAAGCGTTTTCAAAATATTTCATATTTTCGGCTTCGGGCATGATTTTTTTTGCTTCGGCGGTCGCTTCGGGGTCGAAGGCCTGGATCTTAGCGCCGTGTTCGTGAAGCTTATTTACCATTACCGTCGATGGCGCCTCGCGCATGTCGTCGGTCTTGGGTTTGAATGAAAGCCCCCATAACGCGAATGTTTTTCCTTTTATATCGCCGTTGAAATATTTGAGTATCTTCTCCACCATGAATTCTTTTTGTTTTTCGTTGACATCTTCTACGGCTTCGAGCACCTTAGGTTTGAATCCGATCTCGTTAGCGGTCCTGATAAGGGCTTTTACGTCCTTCGGGAAGCAGCTTCCGCCATATCCGATACCGGCATACAGAAAGCTCGTGCCAATACGGCTGTCGGAGCCGATGCCTTTTCTGATCATGTCGATGTCGGCGCCGCATTTTTCGCATATATTGGCCATTTCGTTCATGAACGAGATTCTTGTCGCGAGCATGCAGTTGGCGGCGTATTTGGTAAGCTCGGCGCTTCTTATGTCCATGGTTATTATGCGGAAATTCTTTCTCATGAAAGGCGAATAAAGCTCTTTCATAAGTTCCGCTGTGCGCACGTCGTCGCAGCCTATTACCACTCGGTCGGGTTTCATGAAATCATCTATAGCCGCGCCTTCCTTTAAAAATTCAGGATTTGATACAACGTCGAATTCAAAGTTCGCGCCGCGAGCCGCGAGCTCTTTTTTTATGGTTTCCTTGACCTTTTCGGCGGTGCCGACCGGGACCGTTGATTTATCGACGATTATTTTATAGCCGTTCATATATTTTCCTATGTTTTCGGCTACCTTCAAGACGTACTGCAGATCGGCGCTTCCATCTTCACCGGGAGGCGTTCCGACGGCTATGAAGCAAAACAGCGATTTTTCGACCGCTTCTTTGATGTCTGTCGTAAAGCTCAGGCGCTCTTCCTTGTGGTTTCTTTTGATCATTTCTTCAAGGCCTGGTTCGTATATAGGAATGACGCCGTTTTTAAGTCCTTCGATTTTTTTGGCATCGATGTCCATGCAGATGACGTCGTTTCCCATTTCGGCGAAGCAGGTGCCGGTGACGAGCCCCACGTAACCTGAGCCTATTATCGTTATTTTCATTTCAGTACCTCATATCATATAAAATAAAACTTAAAATTAAATCGGTTGTATTTTATCAAAAAAAAAAAATGAAGTAAAGAAAAAAAAAGATGCCGGAGGATACTGCGGCCCGATTGACATCGGGGCCCGGTTCTGATAAAATATTGAAAAATCATAGGATGTGAAAAAATTGAAGATAGCGATACTCGACGCCGCAACTTTAGGCGGCGACATTGACCTTTCGGCCTTTAAAAAATACGGCGAAGTGGAAATATATGAATACACGGCCGCTCGTGACGTCCTTTCGCGTTCGGCCGGCCGCGATATCCTTATAACTAATAAAGTACCCGTCGGAAAAGATACGATAGATTCTTCGCCGTGCCTCAAACTGATCTGCGTCGCGGCTACCGGCGCCAATAATATAGACATAAAATATTGCCGCGAAAAAGGCGTCGCAGTGGCGAATGTCGCTGGATATTCGACCTCAAGCGTCGTTCAGCACACTTTTTCGATGGCGCTTTATCTTATCGGCTCGACCCGATATTACGATGATTTTGTAAGAAACGGAGAATATTCAAAAAGTCAGATTTTCAGCCATACCGGCCGGCCCTTTAATGAAATCTGTTCGATGAAATGGGGCGTCATCGGACTTGGAGCGATAGGTTCAGGCGTCGCGAAAGTTGCTTCCGCTTTCGGCGCGGCGGTATCATATTATTCGACGAGCGGAAAAAACCAGAGCCGCGAATATAAGAGCGAGGGTCTGGAAGAGCTTTTAAAAACGTCCGACATAATTTCCATTCACGCCCCGCTCAACGAAAAAACGAAGGATCTCATCCGATTTCAGCAGCTTTCGATGATGAAGCCGACCGCCATCATTTTAAACCTTGGCCGCGGCGGTATCATAAACGAAGCGGACCTCGTCCGCGCGCTGGATGAAAAAAAGATAAGGGCCGCCGGGCTCGATGTTATGGAATCGGAGCCGCCGTCGCCCGAAAGCCGTTTGTTCAAAGTCGCCGATCTGGAAAGGTTATTGATCACTCCTCATATAGCATGGACGAGCGTAGAAGCCAGAAAAAGGCTGGTGCACGAAATAGCGCTTAACATAGACTTTTTTTTGAACGGCGAATGCCGCAACAGGCTTGATTTGAAATAATGTTTTGGGTCACTGGCCTCCATTTAAATTTTTATATGGAATTTTGAGGCTAAAAATGTTAAAATAAATGCGGTCGGGATTCGGTAGATTTTTAAAAAGATCATTTATGGAGAAACTAATGACTCAATTCGGCGATTTTGAAAATATTCTCGAAAATATTTCGGCTGCGGTATATTCCTGCGATCGGGATTATAACATATCATACATGAATTGCGCCGCGGAAAAACTTACGGGTTGGGACCGCGCCGCCGCCATGAAAAAAAAGTGTTTCGAGGTTTTTGGAAGCGATAACGGTTCATGCCGCGAGAATTGTCCTTTATTAAATGTTATAAACAGCGGCTCCGGTTGCGCGACTATTGAAATCAAACTCGTGACAAATTCCGGTGAAAATCGCGAAGTGAAAAAATCCTTCCGCCCTTTAATTTCAGGCGGAAAGATCGTTGGCGCCGTTATTACGCTTAAGGATATAACGGAACGTAAAATGATGGAGAAGGACCTTAAGGATTCCCGCGAAAAAGCCGAAAACGCGAATTTTTCCAAATCCCAGTTTATCGCAAATATCAGCCATGAGATAAGGACCCCGATGAACGGCATTATCGGTTTCGCTGAAATGATAAGCCATACCAATCTTGACGCTGAACAGAGAAAACTTTTAAAATATATAAAAAACAGCAGCGAGGTATTGTTTTCGATAGTAACCGATATAATAGATTTTTCAAGCATCGAAAGCGGTAAGATGAATATTCGCAATGCTGAATTTAACTTAAAACAGACCGTATTCGAGATCATAAGCGCCGCGAATGTTTCGGCTATCGAAAAAGGCCTGAAACTTTCATATTCGATAGATGAAAATATCCGCTTCAACGTTATCGGCGACGCCAACCGTCTCAGGCAGGTTATTTTAAACCTGCTGAATAACGCGGTCAAATTCTCGGAAAAAGGCGAGATCAAATTTGACGTTTCAATGAGTTTTGAAACGAACGGCGAAGCCGGGTTGAAGTTTTTAATAAGCGACGAAGGCGTGGACATCGCGCCTGAAATGATGGACAGGCTTTTCATCCCGTTCGTCCAGATCGACAGTTCCACCAAAAGAAAAAAACACGGAACCGGTATCGGGCTCGTCATATCCGATAACCTGGTAAGGCTCATGGGCGGGACCAAAATATCGGTTGAAAGCGTGCCAGGCTCCGGCAGCACGTTTTATTTCACCATTAACTTCAAAAAAGGCGCGGCCCAGACCTATAATTATCAGGCGCCGGAATATGAAATTATTTCGAAATCCGACGTCACGCATAAAATATTGATCGTCGAGGACAATTTTATAAACGCCGAAATGATCAAGCATTTTCTTAAATTACTCGGCCATGATACAGTCGAGGCCGAAAATGGCCAGAAGGCGTTAGAACTTATTAAAAAAGAAAAATTCGATCTTATTTTGATGGATATACAGATGCCGGTCATGGACGGCCACGAAGCCGCGCGTGAAATAAGGCGCATGGGTTATGATACGCCGATAATCGCTCTTACTGCTTCGCTGGTCGGGGGCGACCGCGAGTCGTGCCTTCGTTCCGGCATGAATGAGCATATACTCAAACCCGTGAATATAAACGAACTGAAAAATCTTATCGACCGTACTTTAAAGGACAGGGAAAAAAACAAGAATGAAATGGTTTAGCTTAAAAGGTTATGTAACTTTTCCGGCCGTTTTTTCTCTTTTATTTTTGCTCGTTCAATTTTTCGGTTGCGGCGGCGCGCCGGCCGAAAGCAGTTCACAAAAATTTCAGAATAACAGAATAATGATAGCCGGTTCGACCTCGATCCAGCCTATCGCGGAAAAGCTCGCCGAACATTATGCGAAATTGCATCCGCAAGTTAAGATCGAGGTTCAGGGCGGCGGCTCGTCGGCGGGCATTCAAGCGGCCAGAAGCGGCGTCGCTGGAATCGGGACATCTTCGCGTGAACTGAAGGAAGGCGAAAAAGACCTTTTTACGACCATACTGGCTTATGACGCCATAGTTCTGATCGTCAATCCCGCCAATCCGTTGAATGATATTTCAATTGCGGACGCGGCGAGATTGTTTTCAAGCGCTTCGCCGGACTGGAAGGATTTTTTCGGCGGTAATGCATCCGCTCCCGTGACGGTAATAACCCGTGAGGAAGGATCGGGGACACGCGGGGCGTTCGAGGAGCTGGTGATGCGCACGTCTGAAATTTCGGCGCGCTGCCTCGTCCAGGATTCTACCGGCGCGCTTCGTGAGATCGTGGCCGATGATTCGAATGCCATAGGTTACGTTTCTTTCGGGGCGATCAATGGCCGCGTGAAGCCTCTGTCGGTTGGCGGCATAAAACCGGTTATGGAAAACATGACCGCTTCGGATAGCGCCCGGCGCTATAAGATAATACGGCCGTTCCTTTTCGTCACTAAAAAAAAGCCGGACGGAGCATGCCTTGAATTCATAAAATATATAAAATCTGAAGAGGGAGCTAAACTTTTAATTCAGGAGGGTTTGATACCGGCCAATGAAAAATAAGGAAAGCGTTATAAGATTCATCCTGATGATGATAGCTTTTTCGTCCGTTTCGGCGCTCGCGCTGATCACTTTTTTCATATTCATGGAAGGGCTTCCCATCATATTTAAAACGGGCGTGCTTAATTTTATCGGAGGCCTTAAATGGGCCCCGACGCGTGGCGGTTTCGGAATACTTCCAATGATAATAGGATCATTCGAGGTGACGATAGGCGCGATGCTCTTCGGTTTTCCGCTGGCGCTTTTGTGCGCCATATATCTCGCCGAATTCGCGTCTCCCATGGCGCATAACTTTTTAAAGCCGGCCATCGAACTTCTGGCCGGCATACCTTCCGTCGTATACGGCTTCATAGGAATGACCGTCATCGTTCCGGTAATTCGCAAAGTGTTCGGCGGAAGCGGATTTTCCGTGCTCGGATGTTCGATGGTCCTTGGAATAATGATCCTTCCGACCATAACCAGCATTTCATTCGACGCTATAAAAGCCATCCCGAAAAAATACAGGGAAGGTTCGCTCGCGCTTGGGGCCACGAAATGGCAGACCGTTAAAATGGTCGTTTTACCTGCCGCGCGCACCGGCATAGTCGCCGCCGTTATTTTAGGCATGGGGCGCGCCATCGGAGAGACCATGGCCGTTATAATGATAGCGGGAAATTCCATTATAATACCGGTTTCGCCTTTCGATCCCGTCAGAACCCTTACCAGCAATATCGCGCTCGAGATGGGATACGCGACCGGCGCTCATCGTGAAGCGCTTTTCGCAACCGGCGTGATCCTTTTCTTTATAATAATGATATTAAATACCGTCGCGGGAAAGATAGCCGCGAGAGGCTTCGCGAAATAAGATATGATGAGAGCTGAAACTGAACAGAAAATAGCCGAATTTACCCTGAAGGCCGCTGCGGCTTTTACGATGCTCGCGCTCGGCTTCATAATAGTCTTTATAACGGTCAAGGGGTTTCCAGCCGTTTCAGTGGCGTTTCTCTTTGAAAATCCCACGGATATGGGCCGAACCGGAGGAATATTTTCGTCGGTCGTCGGCACCATTTTTCTCTCGCTCCTGTCTATAGTCATCGCCACGCCGCTCGGAGTCGGAACGGCGGTATATCTCACGGAATATACAACCGAAAGCGCCGCCACGCGGATAATACGGTTCGGCGCCGATTGCCTCAGCGGCATACCGTCGATTATTTTCGGGCTTTTCGGATTCGTGCTTTTCGTCATCAAATTAAATCTCGGATGGTGCGTTTTATCCGGCGCTCTTACCATGTCATTTATGATACTTCCGACCATAATCCGGACCTCCGAGGAAGCGATAAAATCGGTTTCATTCGATCTTCGCGAGGCGAGTTTTTCGCTCGGCGCTACGAAGTGGCAGACCGTTACCAAGATAGTGCTTCCCGAAGCGCTTCCGGGCATTATAACGGGTGTTATACTCGGAATAGGCCGCTGCGTAGGCGAAACCGCCGTCGTCATATTCACCGCCGGCTCGGCGCTTGCAACGCCCACATCGGTATTTGATTCGGCGAGGACCATGGCGGTTCACTTCTATATTATCGCGCGCGAGGGAATATCATATCAAAACGCTTTTGGTACGGCTTTCGTGATATTGGTTTTCATAGTGATAATTAATTTTTCGACATATATTCTGATGCACCGATATATCTCTAAAAAAAGGTAGAATTTATTAAAATGAGCGAAATTTCTGATCGCGTAAAACTTCAGATAAAGCAATTCACCCTTGAGTTTTCTCCGAAAAATTCATGGGAAAAGTCCGTTACGGCGCTTTCAAACATCACTATCGATGTTTTAGACAGGCAGATATTGAGCATTATCGGCCCTGCCCGTTCAGGAAAGACAACGCTTCTTCGCTCGATAAACAGGCTCATAGAACTTTCCGGCAACGTTTCGATAAAGGGTGACATGCTGCTGGAAGGCGAGTCGATATATTCCGAAAAACTGGATGTTTCAGAACTGAGACGCCGCGCCGGCATGGTGTTCGCGAGACCGGTCGTGCTCCCGATGTCCATAGCCGATAATATCCGTTACGGCCCGCGTTTAAAAGGAGTCAACGGTCGTGACGAACTGATGGGACTCGTAGAAAGTTCGCTCAGATCCGCGTTCTTATGGGAAGAAGTTAAAAATCGCCTTGATTCGTCGGCGCTCGCCCTGTCCGGCGGACAGCAGCAGCGGCTGTGCATTGCGCGCATAATAGCGTTAAAACCGGAAATAATAATGCTCGACGAACCGACTTCGGCCCTCGATCCGGTTTCCACCGCGCGCATCGAAGACACTCTCATGGAATTAAAATCGGACTACACGATAATACTTGTTACGAATAACACTAAACAGGCCGCCCGCGTTGGTACGCGCACGGCGTTCTTACAGATGAGCGAACTCGTTGAATACGGCCATACGAACCAGATATTCACGAACCCGCGCTCTAAAAAGACCGAGGATTATATAACCGGAAGGTTTGGATGATCATGGAATTTGCTATAAAAGTGAGCGGGCTCGATTTTTATTACGGCGATTTTCACGCCCTTAAAAATATCAGCTTGAATATACCCAAAAACGAAATAGTGGCGCTTATAGGCCCTTCGGGATGCGGAAAATCGACGCTTTTGAAGATATTTAACCGCATGAGCGACCTCGTCCCTAAATGCAGCGTAACCGGAGAAATATTATTCAAGGATAAAAATATTTTCAGCCCCGGCACCGATATAAATCTTTTGCGCAAGCAGATCGGGATGGTATTTCAGCAGCCCAACCCGTTCCCTCTGAGCATACGTGAAAATATAGAATATGGCCCGCGGATACACGGCGTCAGGGACCGCGACGTCCTTGAAAGGACGCTCGTCGAATCTCTCGAAGCGGTTATGTTATGGGATGCTCTGAAGGACAATTTGAATAAA
>CAZJFS010000028.1:38721-39119 GCA_964545075.1 uncultured bacterium | reverse complement strand
GCCGGTCAACGAAATAATTGAAATTATAAATAATAACGAAAAAGAAAAAGGGAAAGGGAAAGAGAAAAAAATCGAAGAAAAAAAATCCGATATCGATAAAAATTCTGAATTTTTCGAGATCGGAAACGCCGTTTCGAACATCGTCGAACGCGCAAATGATATAACCCGTGAAGCCAACAAAAGAAAGATAATCGAAATGAACACCGTCCATGAGATATCAAAAGCCATGAGCGCCAGGTTGAACCTTGACGAATTGCTCAAACTTATAATCGATCTGGCCACAAAAGTATTAAACGCTAAATACTGCTCCGTCATGCTTTTAGATGAAGACACAAACGAACTGCGAGTACGGGTTTCAAACGCCATGAAAGAAGAAGTGATGAAAAACGTACGCATAA
>CAZJFS010000028.1:0-38711 GCA_964545075.1 uncultured bacterium | reverse complement strand
AGGGCATTGCCGGAACCGTGGCTTACGAAGGCAAACCTTATCTTTCAAAAGATATAGAAAATGATCCGCGCTTTAAAAAGGCCGCTAACTCTAAATTTGAAAACAAATCATTCATGTGCGTACCCATAAAACTCGCCGAAAAAACCATCGGCGTTTTAAGCATTAATGATAAAATAACCAATCAAGCGTTCGACGAGGACGATCTTTATCTCATGACGATCCTGGCTAACCAGGCGGCTATTTCAATAGATAATTCGAGGCTTTATCAGCAGGCCGAAAAAAAGGTCGAAGAGCTCGGAATGCTTTTCAACGCTTCAAAGGTCATGAGCTCCATCCTTGACGTAAACATGCTGCTTCGTCAGGTACTGGAAACCTGCATTCATATTGTTTTTTCAAAAGCAGGGATGATACTTCTTTTTAACCACGACTCGATGCAATTCGATGTCAAAACCTGCCACGGCCCGATAGATACCCGGTGTACTTATGAGTTTCGAATAGACAATAACTCGGAACTCGTCGAAGGTATCAACCGCGAGTTAGCCGCCGTGCTCGTTAAAAACATCGATGAAAACATCGATCTGGCTGATCTTATAAATTACGTTAAATTTAAAATAAAAGAAATTATATGCGTTCCGCTTCACTCCAAACAAAAAATAACGGGATTGATGCTGGTGGTCTCCGACGTCAACCAGAATAATTTCACGGCAAGCGACCTGAGCATACTTTCAGCGCTTTCCACTCAGGCGGCCGTCGTCATAGAGAACGCAAAGCTTTACGAAAGTATGAAAGACCAATTCCTATCGACTATTCGCGTTGCAACCAACGCCCTCGAATTCAAGGACGCTTACACTTCAGGCCACTCCGAAAGAGTTACCGAATACGCAGTCCTTTTAGCCAAGGAGATCAACCTTCCCCAGGAAGAGATAGAACTCATACGCCAGGCCGCTATACTACACGACATAGGGAAAATTGGCATTTCAGAAACTATATTGACCAAAAAAGGCAGGCTAACCGATGAAGAGTTCGCGACGATCAAGCTCCATCCTTCCATAGGCGATTCGATAGTTGAGCCCATGGCGCTTGACCCAGTGGTAAAGGCTGGCATCAGAAACCATCACGAAAGATGGGACGGCCGGGGCTACCCCGACGGGCTTGCCGGCGAAAAGATACCACGTTCGGCAAGGGTCATAGCCGTAGCGGACGCATACGACGCCATGACATCCAACAGGCCTTACCGTGACGCAATGGCCATGGAAAAAGTTTACGGCGAATTTATAAAATGCGCGGGTGGCCAGTTCGACCCGATGCTCGCGGAAATATTCGTGAAAATGCTTAAAAGAATGGATGTCGCGACGGCTAACGACAAACAGAAGGCGACGGGAAATTCAAACAGCATGCCTATTCATAACATACCACAATCGCCTTCCACATCCGGCACTACAGCCAGCGCGGCATAAAACGTCCCGCCTTACAAATATACTTTTAAACTTAATAAAGCATCGTTTTGAAAAACAAAAAAGGGACTGTTTCAAAAATAAACTTTTTGGACAGCCCCTTTTTTTGTTAATTATTTTTAAAGTAAATATGAGTTTTTTAAACAAGTTTTGTGATTTAGCTGAATAATTTTTAAACAAGTCAGTAAAAAACTGCACATTTTTTAATCATCTTTTTTTATGATTTAAAGGTCAACTGAATAATAATATACTTCAGTTTCTTCATTCGATGAAACCTGCCACTTGGTTATTCCATCGAAATCCACCGTTATTACTACGTTTTGATTATTCTCCATACTCATGCACCTCCGTTGTTCGACTAATTGTTAAAATTTGCTTATTGCAGATACAATGAGCAAATTTCATGCCAACGCCGCAAACAGAAAGTATAGTTTTCAAGAAATTTTAGAGTTAATTTTTATTCCAGGCGTTCGAGACCGCCTCAAAATTAGCTTCGATAAGAAAAGAATTGAGCTTCACCGCACTTTTACATGAAGGACAGAGCGTTTCCTTGCCCGCTGACGATCTCAAAACAACCTGCCATTGACGGCAATGCGGGCACCCAAACGCTATTTTTTCATCTCCCGAAGAATCAGAAAGCCGGTTCCACCATTTTTTCGCGACTAACCAGGGGGTGACAATCGGCAATGAAACCGGTTGATTTTCAAGCGACAAAAGATGAAATTTTCCGCCAAAGTCGCAAATCGAAATTATGCGACCCGCCGGATGCCACATAATATTGTTGATCTCGGCCTCGCAAAAATATTCAAATGCCGTTTCACCGGATGGTATGTTTAATATTCTTAATATGCCGCCGCCGAGCCTTAAAGCGAGAAAACGTCCATCGGGGCAAAAGGACATGGATTTTATAGAGCCTTTCATCGGAGAAAATTTTTTGACCGGCATCAAGCCTTCGATATCCAGCAGTTTCAATTCGCACTCATCGCCTAATCCCGCGACTGAAGCTAGATAAATGCCGTCAGGCGAAAAAAGGCATATGCGCGCCGCTTCACTATGACCGGAAAAAGAACCCATCTCAAGTCCGCCCGAAACGCTTCTGAGTTTAACGGTTTTATCCGCCGAAGCCGTCGCGATACTTTTGCCGTCAGGAGAATAAACGCAAAACTTGACCGCTTCCGCATAACCCTTAAATGACAAAGCTTCATGCCCCGTCCTGGTTTCCCAAATTTTGACGGTGCGATCGGCGGACGCCGTCGCAATAAACGAACCGTCAGGCGAAAACGAAAAACAAAGTATATCCTGCGTATGGCTTGAAAAACGGCAGATATCCTTTCCGGATTTAACATCCAGAAGCCTTAACGAACCGTCGGACATCCGCGCCGCTATACGCAGGCCGTCAGGCGAATAAGCGCAAACTTCAACCGGCGAATCCTGCCTTGAAAACGATCTGAGTTCGTGAAGCGATGGAGTTTCAAAAACTCTGACCGCTCCATCCTCAGTTCCAACGACAATGTGCTTTCCATCCGGAGAAAACGAGCACGACTTTATAGAAATGGCATTCATAATTGCGGCAGAAGGCTCTTTATAGTTAAAAATATTCCATAACTTTAAGCTCTTATCTTCAGAAGCGGTCGCCAAAAAAGAGCCGTCAGGTGAAAACACGCAGCATTCAACGGAACCCAAGTGAGCCCTTGGAATTTTACGAAAAGTTTTTTTTGTCAGATCCCACATTTTTACGCTGTGATCCGCGGAAGCCGATATCGCATTTTTTTTATCGGGAGAAAATGCGCAACATGTAACACGCGAAGCATGCCCATAAAATTCATCGACACATTTAAAATCGTTGACGCTAAAAACGCGAACGATACGGTCATAAGAAGAAGTAATAATATAATTTCCATCCGGCGAAAATGCGCAAAATGAAACGGCGTCGGAGTGATTTTGAAAAAGCCCGATCTCTCTGGCGCCGGAAATATCCCATAAACGCACGGCACGGTCCGCGGACGCGGAAACAATAGTATTCCCATCCGGAGAAAACGCGCAGCACAAAACCGCGGCGCCATGTTTCGAAAAAGAGTTCAACAAGCTGCCGGTAGATGAATCAAAGATTTTAACCGTTCTATCAGCCGCGGCAGTCGCGATCAGCAAACCGTCAGGCGAAAACGCGCAGTGATTCACGCCAGCAGAATGAGCTTTAAAAGACAACATTTCAGACGCAGTAATAAAATTCCATATTTTAACCGTCCCATCATGCGCCGCGGAAACGACCTTTTTACCATCCGGCGAGAATGAGCAACATGTGACCCCCATATCATGGCCGGAAAGAGAAAAAAGCTCTTCGCGACTTTCAAAATCCCATATTTTAATAAGATTATCAGGCCATTCCGCCGACGTAACAATGCTCATTCCGTCAGGCGAAAAAGTACAACTCGTGATTTTACTGGAGTGAGCTTCTATCTTAAAAGAAATTTCTCCGGTACTCGAATTGCAAACCGAAACTATGCCGTCGTCCGAGCCGGACACGATAAACATTCCATCATGCGAATATTCGCAATGGTTGACGCCTTTTTCATGATGCACGAATGTCGCCGCCGATTGACAGAAATTGTGTTCGGAGTTAATTAGTCTAAGCCACGGCTTTTTTTTGTCTTTTAAAACCATATAAGCCGCGGCCGCTTTTGAAACATGCGAGTATTCAGGATCGTTAAGCGCGTATTGAAAGAGCGCCGAAGGATTTTTCGTGAAAACATGTGAATATCTTCTTATAAAAGCCGAAAATTGAAGGGCCGGCCCGACGTCGGGTACGGAAGAAGCATCGCAAGCTTTTGCAAATCTTTCGTAGTCTTTTATCAGATCATAAACGGTCGTTCTGGCGCATTTTTCCGCTATAAAGGCGATATCGCTTAAAACCGTCGAAAGTTCTTTCCACATAGCGCTTTCAGCGAGATGAAACGGCAGGTGCTTTATAGCCTCGCCAGACATTTTTGAGACGCCGCTTTCATATTCAGAAAAATAAAATCTGGCGAGCCTTTCATGGCCGCAGGCGACATTGACGTAGTGAAGCGATCCGCGCATATCGCTCGATGTAAGCCATTTCGCGAATGATGAATGATAAACGCTGAATTTCCCGTCGCGCATCGGAAGATAGGCTGAAAGCCCGCGCAAAAGTTTCGGAAGCTCATTAGCGGCTGCAAGTCCCGTTATTCTGGAAAGCGTTTCTTCGGCGAGAGGGACTTTAGAAGCGGTAATGGCCTCAAGAAGCGGGCGCACCTCTGAAAAACTCTGTTCATTAGGGAAATTCCTTTTAAAAAACGAAAAGTATTGAGAATATAGTCCTTCCGGAATTTTTTCGCAGTCAAACGACAGATTACCCCCGCGTTCGATCTCGATAAAAGCATTTTTTAAATAAAGGAAATTTCCGGCGCAATTTTCGATAAGAGCCTTTCTGAGCGTACGGACATTAACATTTTGAGACGCGAACCGCTCCTGGATATCTATCTGGGAAAAACGCATATCTATATATTCTTCGATATCACGCATATTCCAAAAATCGCCGGCGCTAATCTCAAGGTTTCTTATTCCGCGAAGCCTGTCAAGTATCGCGCTTTCCCTGCGAGAAGTAAAAAGCACGCGCAACCAGGACGGCAGGCGGGAAAGTCTGGACGCTAAAAGATCCACTATATTTATTCCGCGTTTAAGTTCGAGCGCCTCGTTAAGACCGTCGACTATTATGTAACGAACGCCATGTTCCGGCGGCTGCACATTTTCCAGAGGTGAAAGGATCCCCGCTTCAAAGGAACTTGCCGGATCCTTCATGCAGTTTTCTTCATCGAGGGCTTCAGCTATGACCGGATTTGAAAGCAAAAGAGCATATTGCTCGATCTTGCTCGCGATCATAGCCGCTATGTTTCTTACAAAACGCGCAGGCTGAACGGTAGATTCGGTATCCGCCTGGCAACAGTGATAGGCGAGTATCTGGTCGCCGGGATTTCTATGAACAAGATCGGCTACCAGCGCCGATTTTCCAATGCCGGGATCGCCGAGTATCAGAAGCGCCCTCTCATTAGGAGCCTTGCGCCACTCCTCGATAATATCCGTCATCCACTTTCTTCCGCAGAAATCAGCGCGCTTTTCATTGAGGAAAGATGCAAAATCCCAGGGCTTTAGCTGCTGTTCCCACCATCTGTAGTGAACATTACCGTTTAAGGTATCTTCCACGGCTTCCAGAAGGCGGCGCAGGCCGTTCTGATATTCTTCTTCCGACTCTTCCCACTTGCACATATCGACGTAATCAAGCCTGAAAATACAAAATGGCGGCTCGCATGGAATAGCCATAACCGGCACGATCGGCGTCGTGGGCCTTGAAAATCTGGCGAAACTTATTTCATCAAGGCAGACGCTATCATTATCGGAACCGGAAATATCGGATGAAGTTCTGACGGCATGCGGGCTTAATATTGATATAAAAAGTTCCGTATTTCGGAGACCTTCTCTTATCTGCTTTTCCCATTCGGCACCCGCCCTTATCTTCTCCGTGTCCTGCCAAACATCATATCCGTTCATCTCGAGATCGTACTTAAGCCTTAAAGCCAGATCGCTGGCGTCAAGCCGGCCATAACTCATAAATATTCTTTTTTTGGGAGCTTCTTCGATCTTTTCCGAAACTTTCCATGTATGTTCACAAATATCGCATAGCCAGTCTCCACGGGTTTTTCTGAAATGAACTTCGGGAGAATTACAGGCCGGACATTTAATGCTATTTTCAGTCATTTTTTAATAAACTCCGATAAGAACTTATAAATCAGACCCTAATAAAACAAAAAAATTATAACATATTTTCATTTATAAATAAATAAAAAAGCCCTAAAAAATAAAATACCGCATTTTAAGCGGTAATTTATTAAAATACTTGCTTTTATAAATTATAAGCCCTAAAAAGCGGTCTCATTTTTTTTATCTTTTAAGACGCTATTGGCGCCGCATTTATTTTTTTTGTTTATTACGCTTGTAATAAGGTTATTCAGCTTGCTTATATTAACGGGTTTCGATGCATAAGCGTCCATTCCGACGTTTATGCACTCTTCATAATCCCATGGCATGCCAGATGCGGTAAGGGCTACTATCGGCATCTGATATCCGTTCTTTCTTATGATCCGCGTAGCGGCTTTTCCATCCATAACCGGCATCTGGATATCCATTAAAATAATATCAAAAACATCCTGCTCAACTTTTTCAACTGCCTGCTTCCCATTTTGAACCCATACTACTTTATGCCCGCAAAAATTATTTAATAATTCCATTACAAGTTCCGCGTTTGAAACGTTATCTTCGACAAGCAGTATTTTGTATGATTTTTCTTCGGCAGCCAAAACGTAGGAGTCATCCGATTCGATACCGTTGAGTCCTTTATCGCAAACGGTTTTCTTCGAATCCACGGCCTTAGCAAGAGATAATTTAAAATAAAATTTGCTTCCTTTTCCCGGAATACTTTCGACGAATATTCTTTCGCCGCCCATAAGCCTGACTATATTATTGGAAATAACGAGCCCTAATCCGGTTCCGCCATACGACCGCGTATCAGAGCCGTCCACCTGGAAAAATGGCTGAAATATCTTTTCCATCATGTCTTTTTCAATGCCTATCCCGTCATCGCTGACTTCAAAGCAAAGATTATAATGAGTTTTAGTTTCCAGCTCAGAATTTATATTTATGCGCACATTTCCTGTTTCAGTAAATTTCACGGCGTTTCCGACGATATTCAAAAGAACCTGACGGAGTCTTCCGGCATCAACAAGCACATTCGTTTTTATAGCCGGATCAATGCTATATAAAATTTTTAAATTTTTATTAGCGGCATCGACATTCGCAACGCTGATGACTTCGCATACCAGTTGTTCGATACTGAAACTGGTTGATTCGACGGAAAATTTCCCGGTCTCGATCTTCGAAAAATCAAGCATATCGTTTATTATCGAAAGAAGGCAATTGCCGCTGGTCCGTATATTTTGAAGGAAGTCGCGCTGACGTTCGCTCAATTCAGTTTTAAACATGAGATCGCAATAACCAATTATGCCGTTCATCGGCGTCCTTATTTCATGGCTGATGTTTGAAATGAATTCATTCTTAAGGCTGGTCGCCTTATCTGCTCTGCGGTTAGCCTCTTTGAGTTCAAGTTCGAGCGCCTTTACACGATAGTTTGTCTCATCCGATTGCGCGACGTTCTGGCATATGAACATAAAGCCGTATCCCTGATCGTCGTTAGAATCATTTTTTATTTTTATGATGGAAGTTCTAAAAACGACATTCTTAATATCCTTCGAAATAAAATTTATCGAAAAATCTTTCCCGGTCTCCGTATAACACTGCATTTCCAAAAAATTAAATCGCTGCTTTTCAGTTATTATATCATTTATAAAAATTGTTTTAAGTTCTTCATGACCATAGCCAAGAAACTTTGAAAGCTGCTGATTATATTTTAATATTCTTCCGGAAGGATCGGTAAGTATAAGAATATCGTTTATTTTCGAAACGATTTCATTACAAGAAAAGAAAGATAAAAGTGATAAAAGATTCATTAAAATACTTCTCCCTGCATTCAAAAATGTACTCTTAATCAGAAACCTTAAATATGCCTTCAAGCTTTTTTCGGATACTTATATCTATACTTTTATATATTAATTTTACCAAAAAAGTCTTCGAAAATCAATGTTCAAACAAAATTATTGGACCGGTCATCACAAAATATTATTTAAAACGGTTTATTATGAGCGGTCTGACCTCGCCTATAAGATAAAGTGACCCGGTTATGCATATAAGGTCATTAGCGGCGCAAGTCTTTTCAGCATATTCCAATGCGAGGGATACTTGTTTGAAATCCTTGACATTTCCGTGAATTTTGGTAACATAATCTTTTAAATACTGAACATCAATGGGTTTTTTTGAGTTATCAAGGCCGGTAATTATTATTTCGTCAGACACTTTTGCAATAGTATCAAGCATGCTGCCGTAGTCTTTCGTTTTTAAAATCCCGACTATCGAGCGTATGCGCCTGAAGGGAAAAAGCCTGCGGAGGTTCTCGACAAAATTAGACATTCCGGAAGCATTATGAGCGCCGTCAATTACGATCCGTCCGTTTTCGCCAAATATTTCAAAACGTCCAGGCCATTTGGTTTTTAAAAGGCCCTTTTTAATACAATCGCTTCCCGCTTCAGTCATGGAAAGTCTTTTCATTATCTCGACCACGCTGATAGCGGTTTTTGCGTTTTCAAGCTGATAATTTCCGACCAGTGGCGTCTTTAGCCTAAGCGCTGAAAGACTTGGCGATAGGGCGTCAAATATAATTCCGTCCGTCGTAGAAGAAATTATATCGCCGCGCACGAACTTGCGGACGCAGATTACATCTGATGCCCCATGGGCATATGCCGCTTTTTCGATAAGGTCATATAGCTTATCATTTGAAACATTAACGATCAGGACCGACCCCGGCTTTACGATAGCGACCTTCTCCCGCGCTATATCTTCCAGCGTGTTGCCGAGATACTCCACATGATCAAAATCTATTCCAGTTATAACGCAAACTTTTCCATATAATATATTAGTGGAATCGAGTCTTCCGCCAAGACCGACTTCAACGACCGAAACATCGCAATTTTCAGAGGAAAAATAAAGTACAGCCACAATCGTCATGATTTCAAAATATGAGGGCAAAAGCCCAAGACTTTCGGCTGCGGCTTTTATTTTTTCAAGCAGAACCGGTATGACTTTTTTTCCGATTTTTTTTCCGTTTATCCGTATTCTTTCACGAAAATCCGAAAGATGCGGCGAAGTGAAAAGCCCCACCTTCTGGCCAGAAACCTCAAGAATAGAGGCGACATAGGCCGCAGTGGAGCCTTTGCCGTTAGTACCGGTAATATGAACCACATTCATGTTTTTTTGAGGATCACCGAAGCTGTTCAATATTCTTAAAACATCAGTGGCATTGTTTTTTACACCCTGAGAGATAGAGCTTTCAAGGTATTCGATAGCTTGATTATATTTTATTGGAATCACTCCTGAACATAATTTGATATAAGAACTCCATCTTCAGCAACCGGTCTTTTTCCGGTGTCGGAAACGTTCATGATATTAAGGTCGAGAGACGGCATTTTCTTCATTTTACCATCTACTTTAACTTTAACGATGACGGTTCTTAAAAGCGGATCCGCAGGATCAAGCCTGACGCTTTCAACGTCCAGCGGTTCTTTCTGCGCCATAGCCCCTTCTATGCTGGTTTCGTGATATTCAAAAGCAAAATTATCATTTTTAAGTGAATTTTCAGAGACGGGATGGCTGAAAACTATTTTAACCTCATTCGTAATGTCTTCACCGCTTTTCGGAGAAAGCTCCATGGCGGTAAAAGGAGTATTGGCAAATCTGGATTTAAGCAGAAAATTTATAGTATAAGATTTTTGCTTTTCAATGCAGACGCGCTGGAAAAGTTCGGAATAATCTTCCGCCAGAGCTCTTATTTCGACGGTTCCGGGCTGGGCCTTTTCAAAAAAGTAAAAACCCAGTTCATCCGTCACGGTTGATGCCAGCGGTTTTTTCACGGCATCGCCGGACGCCGGAAAGATCGCTACTTCACACAGCGCGACTGGTTTTCCTGTTTCGGTATCGGTAACGCGCCCTGACACGGCAAAGCTGTGTTTCTTCATTTTAAAGGTTATTGCAACCTTGCGACCCGCAAAAACAGGAATAAGCTGATGGGCGTCCAGATAACCGTTGGAACGCGCGGTAATTTCAATAGTGCCATAATCACAGTCTTCGAATACGAAGCGGCCCGAACCGTCACTTAACGTTTTTCCGGAACCCGAAAGGTTTATCTCGGCGCCGGTCAGCGGAGCTGACGACGCGGCGTCAACTATATTTCCCTCGATCTTAAAAGACGCCACTCCAATAGAAACCCTTCCAAGTTCGGGCCATGTTTCCGGCCCGAAACTTTCAAGTATTTTTATTTTAAGATATTGCGCGAGGACTGGCTCGAAAGTGCAGACCTGCGCCTCTCCGGTGTCGCCAAGATCAAATATGCCAGATGATATAAAGTCAGTTTCATCATCCGAATCTATCTCGGAAGTGAGAATCTCGATCTTTTTAGCGCGTTTTTCTTGTTCGATGCCCGCTCTGACGTTTATGGTTATTCTATTGATCCTGGATGGTTTTGACATCTTATAAGACAGCAGCGCCACTCTGCTTTTACCCATGCTGTACTTAAGAGTTCCTGAACCGTTATTTCCACGTTCTTCAGACGATTGCTTATAAGGCTCGGCTTTTTTTATTTCAACGGAAATGCTGTCGGAAGTTTTTCCAGAAGCGGTATTAAAACAAATGCCGGAGACATGAAAATACCGGAACACGGCCGTAGTATGCATTGAAGGACCTAAAGTAAAAATATTAACGACAAGCATCAAAAAGACGCTAAAAATAAAGGATACCCGTAAAACATATTTTTTCAAGTTATTCATAATATCATTCCTGAAAATTAAATTTTTCACGCTGAAAATGCCATACTTAACTAAACATACCAGCATATTTTATCACCATATAAATCAAATGTCAATAACCCTTTTATACACGCAAGTTTTTATAATTCCATAAATTTTAATTGCATTTTAAGCCATTGTATTGTATAATGTCTTTTCCGAAGCGAAACAGACATTATCGGTATTGTTTCGTTTCTTTTTAAAGGTATTTCTGGAGGAAAAATAGTGAATAAAGTTTTTAAGAATCTGACGTTTTACATACTTATACTTTTGATCCTTTTTACCGCCTTTGGGCGTATGGTAAAGCAAAATCCCGTAAAGGAAATAACTTACTCTCAATTTCTTGACTCGGTCGAAAGCAATAACGTTAGCGAAGCGCTTCTGATGGAAAAACAGATAAATGGCTCTTTCAGCGATAAAAGCCAGTTTTCAACATTTTATCCGGCCGAAGACAAGGAACTGCTTCCCCTTATGAGAAAACACAAGGTCGCTATTAAAATAGGGCCGCCTTCGTCTCTGCCTTGGTACCTGGAGGTCCTTCTGAACTGGCTTCCGATAATCGTTTTCATTGGCTTCTGGATCTACATCCTCCAGAAAACGAATGGAAACGGCTCACGCGCTATGTCTTTCGGAAAGCTTAAAACAAAGCCCTTCGCTGAAAACAAGCTTCGCGAAACATTTAAAGACGTGGCCGGATGCGACGAAGCCAAGGAAGAGCTCACCGATATCGTCGAATTTTTAAAAAACCCGCCTAAATTCCAGCGCCTTGGCGGAAAAATACCCAAGGGCGTGCTTCTGGTCGGAGCGCCGGGAACCGGAAAAACCCTTCTCGCGCGAGCCGTTGCCGGTGAAGCGGGAGTTCCCTTTTTCAATATTTCGGGTTCCGATTTCGTTGAAATGTTTGTCGGAGTGGGAGCCTCAAGGGTACGCGATCTTTTTTACCAGGGCAAAAAGAACGCTCCGTGCATCATTTTCATTGACGAGATAGACGCAGTCGGAAGACAACGCGGGACAGGCCTTGGCGGCGGACACGACGAACGCGAACAGACGCTCAACCAGCTTCTCGTCGAAATGGATGGATTTGAAACCAATGAAGGAATCATATTGATAGCCGCCACGAACAGGCCGGACGTTCTGGATCCGGCTCTTTTAAGACCCGGACGTTTCGACCGTGAAATAACGGTCGATTATCCTGACCTTAAAGGAAGAATCGAAATACTTCAAGTCCATGTAAAAAAAATACCGGCCCACGAAAACGTCAGCCTCGAACTCATAGCTCGTGGAACGCCCGGCCTTGCAGGCGCCGACCTTGCCAACATCGTTAACGAAGCCGCTCTTGTAGCCGCTAAGTTAAATAAAACTAAAGTCGAAATGGTAGATTTCGAACAGGCTAAAGATAAAATACTCATGGGTTCCGAAAGAAAAT
Organism: uncultured bacterium; assembly: GCA_964545075.1. Taxonomy (GTDB): domain Bacteria; phylum Muiribacteriota; class UBA9980; order UBA9980; family UBA9980; genus DAOPXV01. The sequence continues at coordinate 26,313 of CAZJFS010000028.1, read as the reverse complement.
CGCGAGTAATATCGGAAGAAGAAAAAAGGATCACGGCTTATCATGAAGCAGGCCACGCTCTCGTGATCGTCAAAATACCCGGCTCCGATCCAGTCCACAAAGTATCTATAATCCCGCGCGGACGCTCACTCGGCGTGACGCACAGCCTTCCGGAGCAGGATCGCTACCACTACAGCAAGACGCACTTTTTAAATCAGATAACCCGTCTCATGGGCGGTCGCGTAGCTGAAGAAACGATTTTCAGCCAGATATACACTGGAGCTTCGCACGATATGCAGGTCGCTACAAGCATAGCGCATAATATGGTCTGCTCATGGGGTATGAGCACAAAACTCGGCCCCATAACTTACGGAAGACGCGAAGAACATGTTTTCCTGGGGCGCGAACTGACAAAAGTCAAGGACTACTCTGAAGATACCGCGAAATTGATCGACGACGAAGTTTCGAAAATAGTAAACGGCTGTTACGAGGACGCTAAAAAAATAGTAAATGAAAATCTCGACGGACTCCATAAAATAGCCAAAGCGCTTCTTGAATACGAAACCATTGACGCCGCCAAGATATATGAGCTCTTAGGAGTCAAGGCCGACGAACACAAGCCGGAGCGCCCCGAAGCGTAAAAAAAGTTAAACCCAAAAGAATTTTTATTAATTCAAACGATTTGCTAAACATAAAAAAAAGGGACTGTCCAAAAAGATAATTTTTGAAACAGTCCCTTTTTATTTTTTCAAGCTCCGAAAATATTTTCGGAGCTTTTTTTATCTCCGTTTATTGTTTTGCGTCACGCTTGAGTTCGCGTTTGACTTTTTCCTCGAGTATGCGCAACTCGTTCGTGACTTCGCTGATCTTGAATTTTATGTTTATCTCACGATGATGGCCGACGCAATCCTCGACATCGAGCTTCATACGTCTGACATCATCAGCCTTTGAAACCGAATGGAAAACATATTCAAATGTCGGAACTTCCATTGGAAGCATGGTCGGATCAGCAACCGGAATACTTGGATCTTCCGGGCCGAGATACCAGTGAACAGCTCCGCCCGCGGCATTTTTTGGAACTCTCTGCCCTGGAACAAATTCCATTTTCGCGGACGATATGTTAATATCTTTTCTATCCTGAAAATCAAAAGTTACGAGCGTGCGTTCAACTTTTGGAATGTCCGTTCGCGCACCGCTATTTACAACGGCTTCGATATTATCGGCTGCATCCACGGTAAATATATATTTGACATCTTCAAATACGACCGGACAATTGCCGTTCTGGCTTTTAACGCCGGCGCCGGCTTCATAATCAAACCATTTATCGCTTTTTTCACACTGGTGGTCAAGGTTTGCAACAACTTTTTGCTTTTTCGCCGCAGTAAATAAGCTAGTCGCTGGAAATGCTGGCTGGTAACCCGCGGTCAAAATAAGATCCGTAGGTATGCTTCCCTTAAAACCGCTATATGTTCCAGCCGTTACTCCTGTATTATCGATAAGTTTTGGATCGTTCGTCTGGTAATAACAATCTTCGACAAAATAATCTTCCGATGCCAGGAACTCGCCTACAAGATAGACGCCAGAGCGGTCAACCTTCCACATGCGAACATCGATGTTAGGCCTGTCATTATCATACACGGAAATCGTCCCCTTGATGTTCTCGGGAACTTCGTGGGTGTCGTGCGTATTACCGTCATGCCCTCCGCTCGTAGTCCAGAAATTACCATGGTTATGATTGCCGTTGGATGGAGCGCCCTGAAATTCAGGAGTGTGCGGCGCTTTTGCGCCGTCAAAGGCATCGACGAACCATCTGATAGCTTTGATACCTTTTATGTTATAAGGAACCGGGACCAGCGTCTGGAATTTTCCTGAATTTGCAGGATACGGCCTCGCCGCATTGTTATCGGGAACCGCTCCGACGGATTCCATTTGAAGCGGAACCGCGGACCATGACTCGTTAACGCCGGCGCCGCCCGAAGGAGCCGTTTCATAAGTAAGATAAGGCGTTGAAAGCGGCGAATAAAGGTTGTTATCCGATATTTCCACTTTTACAAGCACGAGATCGCCAGAGCCGCTGCATACGTCGCCCTGACCGTTTCCTATCGTACCGCCGTCGAATGTAATTTTCGGAGCTGTTGTATCAAGAACCATTTCATGCCTTAAGCACGGATCGGTATCCTGATCCTTGTCAGGATCATCGCACGTGGTTTTGCCGCAGCCAAATGAATTGGATTCTTTAATTTCACAATCCCGCGGCGGTCCGTCTTCAACCCGGTGCGTTCCGGAGCCGTTACCTTCAGCCTGTGGAGCGCCGTCGTTTCCGCCGCCGCCACCCCTCCCAATCTGACCGCCGCCGCCGTCATTTACTTCCTTATAATATTGTTTCTTATATACGCATTTGTTCGATATCACAACGGAGATAGCGCTGCCGCGTTCGCCTTCACCGCCCGACACATTAATTTGATTAGTGGCTGTGGTCGCCGGAACAAAATCTCCTCTACGATCAGGATCACTATTTGCCTGGGCATTAAGCTTCTCCGGAAGCTGCTTTGCGTATTCTATCGCCTGCTTGATCTGACTTCTGGAGTTATCGTATTTATATTCGCGCCATTTGTGTTTTATCTTCATGCCAATTTCAAAAGAAAAAGGCTCCGTTGGTTCCGTTGGCGTAAAGGAAAAATTGTCAGAGCGAAAGTCCGTTGGAAGCTGGCATTTATTTATAGCGTTAAGATTATATGCGGTATTCCATTTTCCCGCATTCAACGAGGAAGACGGATAACGAACGGTCCATACCGGCTTGAGACTGCCCGGAACAGGCCCGGAGCCCTCAACTTTAATTCCGCTTCTTTTATAGTAAGTGTCGCCGCATTCGATAAAACTTCCCCTGTCATTTTCGGACAGTTGGCTATAAGCGGTAGAATTAATACCCGTCTCGGCATCCGATTCAATATCCGAGCCCCTTTTTATAGAGGCTCTTAAATATTTATGAACAGCTGCAGGCTTAGCGGACAGTTCATCAGCTTCTTTTTTATTCCATACCCATGTGTATGAAGTGTCTTCTTTAAGCCCGGCTTCCTGTAAAGCATTTGCTCTTGTAAAATCAACTAAAAGCTTTTTCGACTCAAGATTCGCCGGCGTGTCTCCTCCGCACCCTGGAGTCGAAATAGTAACGTCCGGCATGCCATCTTTAGGATTCGCATCGACGGCGGCACCGCTGACAAAAGTGATTGTAACCGGCTGCGCGTTCGCCGTAAACTCGGCGTTTAATCCGAATATTTTGTATTTGATCTTGAAGCTCACTTTATAAACCGCCGCTACCGGGGATTTCACTTCGAAAAAAGCATGTCCGAAATTCGAGAGCGTTCCACCCTGAGGAACAAGCTGGGTCGTCTTTTTAAAAGTGCGCGCACCAGAAGCTTCGGCGACCCATTCAAGCTCCGCGGCTGAAATATTTCCGTTACCGAACGAAAAACCGTCGGCAATATGATATGTAACGCTGCTTCCGACAAGAGGCGAAGCGGCGCCGGCATCAGAAACTATGGCCGGACCAGGAATAGCCGAAGTGGTGGGCGGAATGATAAAGGCGCCATGCGGCCTTTTAGTATCGATCTTTTCAGTATCACGCTTGGTGAATTCCTTAAGCCTGTCAACTGCTATATCGCTCGCAAAATCATTAGCATTTCCGGCAACCGGGGAATTTGCGCTGTTGCTGCCGCTGTTCTTTTCGGTGGATGGCTGGGAAGTATTAGCGCTGCCGGTAACCGTGGAACTCGTATTGCCGGTATCGCTGGCGCCCTTTTCAATGGCAGGCTGAGAATTTTGTTCGGCTGACGATATAGCCGCAGATAAAAAGATGAAAATAATAAATAGGAACAATGGCGGGAATAACTTAAAAGATGTCCTCATAATTAACATCCCTCCTTAAAATATTGATAATAATAAACAAAACAATAAAAACATAAAGCAATAAAAATTTTTATTGCTAATAACCCTATCCTAATTATACAATTTGAAAATGTAAACTGTCAAGGAAGGACGGATAATTTATCCGTTGCATTTTTTTTCGATAAACGCCGCGAATTTTTCCTTGAATACTTTCGTATCGAAAGTCAAGGCATGCTCTCTGATCCTGGATGATGAAAAATTCTTTTTGACGGTCATGAATTTTTTTATCGCATTTTTAAGCGAATTTTCATCGCACGAATCGAAAAGCACTCCGCTCAATCCATCGATAACCGTTTCAGCGGCTCCTCCGCGGTTAAGCGCGATCACCGGCTTCCCGGACGACATGCATTCGACCGGTACTATGCCGAAATCTTCATCGTTCGGAAATATAAGAGCTTCGCAGTTCTGATAGAGTGAAATGAGTTCGGCATCAGAAACTTTTCCGGCGAATTTTATATTGGAACCCGCTATTTTTTTCAACCCGCGCTCCATCTGACCGCCACCGGCTATAACAAGATTCAATCCTAACTCGTTGAAAACGCGAACGGCGATATCCGGCTTTTTATAAGGTATTAACTGGCCCACGAAAAGATAGAAGGGCTCGCCTGAATAAGGCTTCGCCGCTATGTCGAATCGATCGCAGTCGACCGGCGGGCATATGACCTCGGCATCGCGCCTGTAATGCTTATTGATACGCGACCGGACGTTTTTCGAATTCGCGATAAAATGGTCAACGCGAAAACTCGAGGCCAGATCGGTCAGTCTGACATAATGCATAAAAAATTGCATGGCTTTGCGTTTAAAATAACCAAGGCCGGTTTCGTTCAGATATTCGAAGTATTTATCCCAGGCATAACGCAGCGGGGTATGGCAATAGCAGACATGCAGCTGGTCCGAGCGCGTAAGGGCCATTTTAGTAAAGCCTGAATCGGAAGATATCACAATATCGAATTTTGAAAGGTCGAACTGTTCTATAGCGAAGGGAAACAGAGGAAAAAAATTCTGATATTTAGAAACGGCGAACGGTATGTTTTGAATAAAGGACGTATGTATCTTTTGCGCATTTATTTTGTCGGATATCTTTTTCGGATCATACACGAGCGTAAAAATTTCGGCCGCCGGAAAAAGGTCGAGGATCGCCTCGATGACCTTCTCGCCTCCGCGCATATTAACGAGCCAGTAATGAACTATAGCTATTTTCGCTTTTTTCAGATCCAAAATTTTCTTCTCCCTTTTTATTGTTCTCGAACAATTAATAGTTTCCTGCGTTTTTTTAGAATCATTTTAAAATCGATCAGGATATGTGATGCCGCCGGCCGATATTTAAAGGTCGGCCATGAGTGAAATATATCCCGGTCGATTCAGATAATATTCGCAGATTTCAGTTTAAAAGTCAAGAAGAAGCTTTAAAATGTTGACAACATCCGGCCGTTATGATAGAATTTCCCACGGGCATATATATTTTAAATTTTTGAGTTGGCGCACGATGTCATATATTTACGCTTTTTTTTCATTCATATTCTACGCGGGCCTTTTCGTTTTGAAGGCGGCGCTCATTGTCGCCATTTTAGCTTGTCTCGCGGCGCTGATATTGACCCTCATACCGATAAAGTTCAATTTCCGCGCTCAGAATTTGAAGGACGAAGAGGATAACGTGATCTTTAAGATCGGCTGGCTTTTCTCAGCCGTAACAATATTCGCATCCGCGAATGTAAGCGGTTATTATGAATACGGCGTGACTCTTTTCGGACGGTCAGTTTTCAAAAAGAGGGAAATATTATATGATGAAGAAAATTTATAGGTATTTCCGGCTGCTGCTTCAGTATAAGGGCACCGCGAGCGATCTGATCGCTCTTTCATGGCGCCTTCTTTTGAAGGTCGTAAATTCCTTTTCGTTTAAAAAGCTGGATATAAAAGCGAACGTCGGCATGTCCAAACCCGATAATATGGGCTACACGATAGGCGCGGTTGAGGCGGCCAGGCAGCTTTTAAAAAACAAAAAGGTTCTCATAAAAATAAAACCGGATTATTGCAAGGACAATTACCTGTATGGCGAAATGGAATTTTCGGCCAGCTTTCATATATTCCGGTTCATGAAAAATATGCTCATGCTCTGCTACGAAGCGCTCTGGAAGAAAAATCTGCGCAAAACCATCTGGAGGTTCGCGTCGAAATTCATAAAAAATCTCTGGAATTCCAAATAGGTTTTTATCAGGGCTTTATCGTGGCGCTCTTGATTTTCGCCATTTCATCGGCGAATTTTTCATATCCCGTTTCTTTTATTCTGGCGACGCATTTAGGCCTGCTTGAACGCAAGACGAATCCTATTACCCTTGAAATAAAATTATAAAATTTTTTGCATTCGCGGACATCAGTATATGTTTTACAGTCCGCGCAGCTTTTATATTTATTTTCAGCGCAGCATGTTCTGACGCCGCACCATGTCGCGCTTTCGTTTTTCGCGCAACCGCCGCATTTCCCTTTAAGATAAGAGCCGCATGCTCCGCAATATAGCCCGCAATTAGCTACCAGGTTAACATCCGCAACTATTTCCTTCATAAAAACACCGCCGTTTTAATTATTTTCAGGTAATCTTCAACCTCGCTTTCTCTCATGACGATCGAAAGCGTTATATGCATCGCCGGGATAACCTCGAGCCGGCTGAATTATTTTAAAAAATCTCCGTCTTCGCCTATTTTGCCAGGACCGTTCAGCACCCAGATTCCGGCCGACGCGCCTTTTACATTAAACGATATGGCGCCGTTCGAAACGGTCGCGGAATTGCCGGTAACTGCGTCGCGATAAACGCCGTTGCGAACCCCGCTGACGGTGATATCCTGACTGCCTCCCGCCGCAAGACCGACAACCGCATAACTTTCTCCATTGTTATAGTCACGAACGAAACTCATGCCGGCGCCCCATTCGCTGACATTCGACATTACTGCTTTTTGAAGCGCGGGTATCGATCTGCGCATCAAATTCAGGCGCTTGATATGACGATATAGCGCGTGACTTTTAGTTTTTAAAATCGCTTCCGGAGTGAGATAGTCGCCGAAATACGCGCGCCCGGTGGTATCCAGGGTATCCTTTTCGCCGCATATATCCTGCGGGGCGCCTTTCATGAATTCGGTTTCCTCGCCATAATAAAGGCACGGAATGCCGCGCGCCGTCCACATAAGGTTATACGCCAGAGCCGCCATCCAGCTTTCCCCGCCGAACCTGTACTTGAAATCGTTATCAGGCCCTACATCATGGTTTTGAAAGAACGTTACCAGCCTGGTCGCGTCTCCGTATATCCAGTCCATACCGAAAACTCCGCCGATACCGTTAAAATTGCCGCGAGAAACGTTATCTCGAAAAGTCGAAAACAGGGAGAAATCAAGCACCGACAATCCCGAGTCGCCACCCGAATCAGGATTTTTCGGGTCCATGCCCGTCCTTGTATACCACCAGGGCCTGATGGCCGAAGGGGCATTATCACCTCCGAGATCGCCATACCCAAGGCCTTTTACAAGTGCCTCACCGAATACGAAGACCGACGGTTTTATTTTTTTCCATTCATTTACATAGCTTAAAAGCTCTTCGCGATCGATATGCTTCACCGTATCAACGCGTATTGCATCTACGCCCATTTCCAGATATGTTTTAATCGCCCCGTTTATATAGTCCTTGACATTCTGATTTCCCGTCGCAAGATCTATCGTATCGCCCGCCATATGCTTCGTTTGAAGCGCAACGGGATTTTCCCAGTCACCGCCGGCGATAAAGCCGTTCAAATGATACCATTTCGGGTCAAGCCCCGCGGCATCGGTCCCAAAAAATCTATTGGCGTCGTAGTTTTCTTTTGGAACGGTCGCGCCCGTTTTAGGATCGACGAGAGCCGTAACGCCAGCCGGATCCGAGTTCTGACGCTCGCGGAACCATTCGGGTGCGACCGGATTATCATTATCTTCACGAAATTCCGATCTATAATCGCCAAGGTTGTTTTCATAAGGCCAGCTGAATTTAATGCCGGTTTTTCTGAAATATTTGAGCGGAAGACGGTCGATAAAAACCTTCCCGCGTATCCCGTAATTGCATGAATGATTGACGACGACGTCCTGTATTACCTTTATGCCTTTATCATGACATGCCTTTATAAAATCTTTGTATTTGAAATCAGCCGATTCAAGGCGGGGATCGATGCGCGTCCAATCGTAAGCGTGATAGCCGTGATAATCGAGGCCGCTTCTGTTCTCTACGGGCGGAGTGATCCAGATAGCCGTGAATCCGAGATCTTTTATGTAATCGAGTTTTTGAGCAAGACCCTTAAAGTCGCCGCGCCATTGCGGATCGCCTATCTTTATTCGATCGCGATTATAATAGTTGTTGGACACGTCGCCATCGAAAAAGCGCGTGGTAATTGCAAAATATATGGTTTCCTCACGAAAATCGGCGCCGGTATTGTTGGCGGGCGGCGGAAGGGGAGCCGCCGGACCTGGAAGCGGAACGTTCGCATCCGCGAAGGGTTTGACGCTGTATGAAAAATGTTTTTCGTCAAAAGTAAAAGTGTACGAGCCGGTTTTTTTTATTTCAACCGTAATATTCGGCCCATTAATTTTAGCCATCCCAAGCTGCGGAAGGTTCGGTCCACAATCCTTGTCACCAAAATTTACGGCCCATGAACCATTCGCCACGAACTTATATTCTATCTTTCCGACGGGAAGACTGATTTGACTTTCCCAAAAAGTTCCGCCGGTATTTTTCAGCGCTCCGGAAACGGAAGGAACGGCCCAATTGTTAAACGAGCCGGTAACGCATATCGATGAATACGAACTTTTTCCTTTGATATAATTTCTGTTGGCCGCCAAAACGGCACCGCTCTGATAAAAAGAAATAAATGAAACCAGGATAATAAGCGTTATTTTTTTAAAAAAGTTCATCGCACTCTCCATGTATAAATAAGCAATATTTTTTTAACGTGTTTTATTATATCATAAAAACATTAAAAAGAAAAAGATACCGTTTGAAAATCCGGATATGAAAAGATCAGGCCCGGCGGCAAATGACGGTCAAATAAAAATATTGCGCGCAGCCAATAATGAAAAAGGAAATGTTTCTTATATTTTAACAACTTTCAATAATTTCCTTGACAAAAAATATATAAATATGGTAAAATCTTCAGGATAATCTTACTCAAATCTAAGTCTTAGGAGGATTAAAATGAAACGCACCTATCAGCCCAAAAATCGTCGTAGAAAAAGAAATCACGGTTTCTTAAAAAGAATGAGCAGCAGAGGCGGCCAGAGAGTAATAAAGAGCCGTCGCGCCAAGGGCAGAAAACGTCTATCCGCGTAATTTGCTAAAACATTTGGATCAGACATTAAAGAAAAAAAAGGACTTTGAAAGGGTATACTCAGAGGGCACCCGTTTCGACTGTAGTTTTATGGTTTTTTTCTGGGTGCCTAATGACACGGGTTATATCAGGGCCGGTTATTCCACTTCAAGAAAAGTCGGAAAAGCATGTAAGCGCAATTTAATTCGTCGCTGGCTGAAAAATGCCGGCCATGAATTATGGAAACAGGCGCGGCTTTCAAAAACTCCGTTATGCGAAATACCGGGGATCGATTTTGTAGTGAAAACCCGGCCCAATGTCCTTAAACAGGATTACTGGAAAGTTTATGACAGATTCTCGGAATTCGTGAAAACTGTCTTAGTCCGGCAGGAAAAGCAAATTGAACGAAATAAAATTTGAATATTTCAGCCACAAGGATAATAGTTTTTGGGGAAATGCAAAGATAGCGGTCAGGTTTTTTTTCACTAAACCTATAACATTATACCAGAGCTTTTTTTCTTCAAACCTTCCTCCCGTCTGTCGATACGTCCCTTCCTGCTCAGAATACACCAGGCACGCCATTATGAAATATGGCGTTTTTTCAGGCATTTTCCGTGGAATGTGCCGTATATTGCGATGCAATCCGTTTTTCTTCGGCGGATATGATCCGTTAAAATAGTTTTAAAAAGGTGAATATAATTGAAAACTAAAAGGTTATCCGACATTATCGTTGTTTCCACGTTCTTTTTCATCGCGTTTTTTCATTTATTCATAGGCACGTCTTTCGCTCAGGCACCAGGAGAAATTTCGTTAGCATCTTCCGCTTCGACTCCAGTAACGACGTCCGTCTCTTCAAACGAATTCAACCTTTCGTTTTCGCGCGAGGGAGCTTCCTTAAAAAATTTCAATCTTAAAACGATTAAATATAAGGATAATTTCAGCTACGATAGACAGGACCTCGAAACTCTGGACGCGTCGCTCGTAAAGAAAGCTCCGTTCACATTATCGCTTTTTTCGGCGGCAACCGATGGCGTCCTGTTTTCCGACACTGATCTTCTTTATGAACTCAAGGAAGAAAAGCCGAACGCTTCTTCGACAAAACTTATTTTTACCGGAAATCTTCCCGTAGGGTCGGCTTCGGTGACGATAGTAAAGACTTATAATATCGATCATATAAAAAAAACCACGACGGTTTCCATAAAAATTAAGAACACTTCGCAATCGAGCGTTTCATTCGGAAACGCAAATTACGGAGCAATGGCTCTTAATTTCTGGTCTAATCTCGGCCAGAACGCGGTAGATGACGAACAAATCGCGAATTTTGGCGGGTCGCTTTACAAAACGACTGTCACGTCAAATAAGCATAAATACGATTTTAAACCCGCGACGCCTAACGACGTACGCTATATGGCGGTACGCGACTCATATTACGTCGCGATACTCGGATTTGAAGCCGGCGAAAAGCCTGTTTCCGCAGTATGCGCCGCCAACGGCCTTCAACTGAAAAACAAGATGGGATTCATTTCGGACTTCAAGATCAATTTCCCCGCGTTCTCTCTGGAAGCGGGCGAAGTCAAATCATATGAGTTTTTCCTCTACATGGGCGTCAAATCATATGATGAGATAAAAAAACTCGACAAAGGCTTTGAAGACATCTGCGAATTTAATTTTCTCGCCCTTCTTATTCTTCAGTCTCTCACTTTCTTTTATGGAATAACTAAAAATTACGGCCTTTCCATAATACTTCTCACGATCGCGATCAAACTCATCCTTCAACCTCTGACGAACAAACAAACCAAATCAATGAAGGAAATGCAAAAGATCCAGCCGTATATCAACGAAATAAAGAAAAAATACGCCAACGATACGCAGAAAACCAACGAAGAAGTTATGAAGCTTTATAAGGAACACGGCGTAAATCCATTCGGCGGATGCCTGCCGCTTCTCCTTCAACTTCCGATACTATTCGCCCTTTTCACGGCGTTACGCTCGTCGGTTGAATTAAAGGGCGAAGCCTTTTTGTGGATGCCGGATCTTTCAATGGCCGATCCGACCTGGATACTCCCGATAGCCATAGCTATTTCAATGCATTTGCAACAATCGCAGATGCAGGTAGATCCCCAGCAGGCAGCGGCTTTTCAATTCATGCCAATTTTCATGTTCTTCATAACCTATACACTTCCCGCCGGTGTTCTTTTATACTGGGGCGTTTCAAACATCCTTCAGGTCATCCAGCAATGGTACGATAAAAGAAAAGACGGCAATGTCCAGGTAATAGCAGCGGAACCAGAAAAGAACGGCAATGTTGAAAGCAAGAAAAATAAAAAGGAGGTCAGTCCCGAATAATTTTTGACAGATGGACGCACTATTTGCTTAGCCCGTATATTTTTTGCCTCAAAATGATTGTGATATAATGTTAGCCAAAGGAGATGTTTAAAAATGCGTTTTATTGAAAAAACCGCAAAAACGAAAGACATGGCGATTGAAGAAGCGCTTCGCGAATTAAACGCCTCAAGAGACAGAGTGATAATCGAAATACTTGAAGAAGAAAAAGAAGGCGTATTTGGTATATTCGGCGCACGCCCCGCTAAAATAAGGGTAACGCTTAAAGAAGACAAAAAAGATCTCGCCCGTGAACTTCTCGAAAGCATATTAAAGCACATGAACGTGCCATGCACGGTGAAACTCGAAGCCGACGAGGAAAATCAGGCCACTCTTCTGATAGATGGTGAAAACGTAGGAAACGTAATCGGAAAACGCGGATCAACGTTAAACGCCATCCAATACCTTTTAAATGTAATGGTCAACAAGGAAGGCGCCGACAAGATCAACGTATCCATAGACGCCTCAGGTTACCGCGAATCAAGAGTTAAAAGCCTTGAGGAATTATCGCTTAAACTCGCTCAAAAAGTTAAAGAAACAAACAGAAGCATGGAACTCGAGCCTATGACGTCGCAAGAGCGGAAAATAATACATATGACCCTTAAAAACAATGAGGACGTCTATACTTACTCAAAAGGCGAAGAGCCCTACCGCAAAGTCGTAATTTCAGCCAAAAACAAGGAAAAAGGTTCAAAAAACGGACCGCCTCGCGAACGTGGAGGCCGTGACGGCAGAAAACCCAGAGATCAGAGACCGCAGGGAGAGAGAACCGCCGCCAACGATAACAGGCCACGGGGCGATAAAAAGCCCGACGCTCAGCAGCATCAGGCTCGGCCGGAACCGACGTTCAAAAGACGGACTGCGCTCGACAATATAATCAAGAGCAACGACGAAGCAAGAGCCGCCACTCCTTCCATCACATCCGATGCGCCTGCGGCGGCGCCGGTTAATACGACGGTATCGAACTAACAACGAAAAAACAGTTCTAATAAATATCCCCAATATAAAAGGGCAAGTTGAAAAAGGCTTGCCCTTAAATTTATACCGGCGCGGTCTTATTTTTTTTGCATTTCCTCAATAAACAAAACGCGCCGTGAGGTATCAAACAAAAGAAAGAGGTTTTATGCTTTTAGATGACACCATAGTCGCGCCATCCACGCCGGTCAACGTACCATCCGCCATAGGCGTGATAAGGATCTCCGGCGCGGATACCGAAAAAGTGCTTTTAAAGACGGTGTTTTTTAAAGACGGCGCTCCCGTTTCGGCCACCGGCGCGATAAAATCCGGAATGATGCGTCACGCTTTTATACTTGAAGACGGAGACGCGGACAGAATCTTAGACGAAGTCATGTTTTGCTTCTATAAAGGGCCTCGTTCATATACTGGCGAGGACATGGGCGAGATATTCTGTCATGGCGGATCATACAATATGCAGCGCGTAATAACGGCCATAATGGAAAATGGCGCGAGATACGCCGAGCCCGGTGAATTTACCAGGCGCGCATGCATAAACGGTAAAATGGACATATGCCAGGCGGAAGCCATACTCGACGTAATAGGTTCAAAGGCAAAGGCATTTCACGATATCGCCATTTCGCAGGTGCGCGGATCTCTCTCGTTTGAAATATCCAACATCAAGCACCTGCTTATCGATGATTTAGCGGAAATCGAAGCCAATCTGGATTTTCCGGAAGACGACGTCGAAGCCGTCGATATGAAAAAACTCCTTAAAAACATTATCATCGCGCGCTCAAGGTGCGAATCTCTACTTAAAACACACGAGTACGGTAAAGTTATACGCAATGGCCTTCGCGCGGTCATAACAGGCTGCCCGAACACGGGTAAATCTTCCCTGTTCAACCTTCTTCTCCGTGAAGACCGGGCGATAGTGACCGAGATACCCGGCACCACCCGCGACACGCTCGAAGAAACCGTAAATATCACGGGCGTCCCCTTCACGCTTATCGATACGGCCGGAATACGCGACGCGCAGGACGAGATCGAAAAGATCGGCATGCGGCGCGCCAATAACGAAATCGAAAAGGCCGATATAGTCATCGCGATGTTCGATACGAGCCGCTCTATAAACGACGAAGACCTCGACGTGCTTAAAGGGTCGGCCGGAAGGCCTCGAATAATCGTTTTAAATAAGATCGACGACAGTTCGGAGGAGTTTAACATCCGGCCATATCTGCTTGACGGAGAAGAACCGGTCAAGATTTCCGTAAAAGAAAATATTTTAATAGACGAACTTAAAAAAGCCATCCTTCAAAAAAGCGGGACGTTAAATATTAACGAGGAATATTCAAAAAATGTTATAACCAACGCGAGACACGCTTCCGCTTTAAAAAAAGCCATCTCAAGCCTTGATGACGCCATTTCAACGATAAACGCGGGAGCGCCCGTAGACCTTCTTACCATAGACATCCGCGCCGCCCTTTCATCGTTAGGCGAAATAGCTGGTGAAACGCTCACCGACGATATTCTTCATAAAATATTTGAAAAATTCTGCATTGGAAAGTAACTGACGCCGCGATCAATTTATCCCGGAAAAACCGAGAATACAAGCGCCCATGGCGCCCATCCATTGCGGATGATCCGGAACTATTATCTTCTTAAAACCGGCTTCTTTTTTCAGTATCTCGATAAACGCGGCGTTGTGCGCAATACCGGATGTCACCACGAGAGTCCCGGAAGGCGAGCGGTGTTCGTTCAGCATCGGCTCGACGCGGGCGTAAACCGTATAATTGACTCCGGCGAGTATGCGTTCAACCTCAACGCCCTCCATAAGCTTACATATTACCTCGGTCTCGCCGAAAGTAGCGCATGTTATGGACAGCGCCACGGGATCGCAATGACATTGCGACAATTTTTCAAGCGGCACCTTCAATATTCCCGCCATATTTTCGAGATAGCGCCCGGACCCGGCCGCGCATTTATCGTTCATCGAAAAACCCGTTATCTCCTTATTCTTGATTTCCATTACCTTCATATCCTGACCGCCGATATCTAAAAGCGTAAAATCTGAAAAGCCGGTAGTTATGACCGCGCCAGCGGCATGACACTGCAACTCGGGATAAGGCGCGGCGTCAAATATCTTCGCCTTATAACGGCCGTAACCCGTTGAAAAGTATTTCGCGCCGGAAGCGTCGGATAATTTAACTCCAAGCACCTCAGCGGCGAATTTCAGGGCGCCGTCGTCTCCCATATATCTTAATATGAAATCCATGGTATCAAATATTTTAAACGAAGGATTCCCATCATTTGAAAAAAAGATTTTTACGGAACGCGATCCGATATCTATTCCCGCGCAATGACGCCCCGCAAAAACATTTTTGCCTGAAAACGCTTTGCGACGGCCGGTCTTTGAAAAAGGCCGTTTGCGTTTTTCGACCGAACTTAAAAAACTTTCTATCTTTAATTTTTCACTTCCGCCGAGAGGAGAGGGATGATCGCCTTCAAGCGTAAGAACTGGGAAATCACCCAGTTCATCCTTTAATATACGGTCCTCTATCTGATGGAAGCAAAAACTTTGCACGTAATGGATAATACAATCAAGTTCTCTTTCCTTAACTGCTTTTTTTATGTCTCGCAAGCGCTCGCTGAACGTATACGGATAAGTGTATTGATGATAGGCGTCGACCAAATCCATTCCAACGCCAGGGATTAGAGAGAACTGACGTGCCGTTTCGTTATATACCACGCCGGAACCAAGCCCATCTATAAAATCATGCAGATCGGTGAATATAGTAGGGATACCAGCATATCCGACCTTGATACTTAAATTTTTAGGATGCCTTGAGCGCGCTTCGCGCAAAAAAAATTCTACGTTCTTATGAAATTTGTCCGGATCCGATAAAAAATCCGAAGCGGAAATCAGATATAAATGATTTTCAAAACCGTTTACCTTTAAATCTTTATAAGTAAGTTCGTCGATTTCATTCAATAATTTACGCGTGATATCGAATTTTTCTTTAACCGCAAGACACTCTTCCGCGCTAACGCCGTAACAATTCATAAGACGGGCGATCTCGGCCTTCAATTTTTTCTTTTCATGCCCGATCGGAAACTCGAAAGGCACCGATTTCACGCCGTTAGCTTCAAGCACTTCCATTATCGGTATGGTGTGGGCGCAATCGCCTTCGGTAACGATAACGCATTCCGGCAATTTTAAAGCTATAGCACTCTCTAATATCCCGCGCGTCCATGAACAAACGGTTCTCGGAACATAATCGGAAGACTTGGAGATGGTCGCGCTATCCTTCGAAGTGATAAAAATATTGTTGAGATCGACGACCGTTCGACCGGCCGCATAAAGCACTTCTATTGGAAGCGTAGAGCTTATGCCGGTAATGCTTTTAAGTTTTATTTTTAAATCAGGATAATCCGAAATAGAAATCATTTACAAAAATGAAAAAAAAACATCATCCCATTTCAATTTACTTTTAAAATGGATAATGCCATGGGCCACGTTAATATTATTTTAACCAACAATTATTTTCCGCTCTGGATTATAAACTTTATAGCGGTTTTTTCTTCATTGTTAATCTCAATTTTAGAAAAAGCTATGATGGTTAAAAGATTTATGCCTTTAGGCGCTACAAAGCCGCGTGCTATGGCGATAGCCTTGACGGCCTGATTGACCGCCGCCGCTCCGACCGCATGAAGCTCTACTTCTTTTTCCTTTTCGACTACCGCCGCGAGGGCGCCCGCTACGGCTTTCGGGTTGGACTGTGCTGCAACTTTAAGATGTTCTGCCACCTTGATGCCTCCTTTTAGAGTATATTAGATATTGCCTATGTACTCCCGCAAAACTTCGGCTCTGGTAAACATTTTCGTGAAAATTCCGCGTTCAGTACTTGAAACATAAATGTATGCTGCTTCCGCTTCGGATTCATTATATAACATTTTATTTTTAATTTCAAGAATTATATCATTATTTTTCAGGATATTTTCTTTACGGTAACCTATAAGGTGACTTTTTATTTTTTCATTGGCAGTTTCAACAAAAAAAGGGGCGGCCTGAGGGAGGGATTTCCTTAAATAAGCAAAGACCGCTGAATGAATTCGACTCTCGGCTATTTCACGCAAGTTAGGCTGCGCAGGCCCACTTATCACGTCTTTTCGAAAACGGTCATTTTCCAGTATCCCGACCCTGATAACGACCGTACCCGAAAGCTCCAGGCGCGCCATTGCATATGCCGTCTGGGTTATAAGCTCGCCGCCCCCGGAAAAAAGACCGGGCCTTTCGGCGAAAATATCCGCGGCGGAAGTACCGCGAAGCACGCATAGAGGATGGACCCTTGCATAGTCGGGCCCGATAGAAACAGCATTATCGACATCGCTAAAAAAAACTTCGCGCGTTTGAAACGGAAGGCCGCACATAAGATGGACGCAAAGACCAAATCCCGATCTTTTTATCAGTTTCGCGGCGGCGTAAGCCGTGTCACCGCTATAACCGCGCCCTGAAAAATTCAATACGCTGTCATCGAACGATTCAACCCCTATTTCGATGATCTTAACATCGTTAGCGGCTAACGTTTGAAGCCGCCCATCATCTATGAAATCCGGACGCGTCGAAACTCGAAAACCTTTAAAAACGCATTCGCACGGAGCAGACGCCATCTCATCCTCCAGCGCGCGGCGGGAAGATTCAAAAGCCTTGATCTGAATTTCTTTTTCAAGCGCCGTGAACGTGCCTCCATAAAAGGCTATCTCAAATGAAAGGCGGCCCGAAAAAACCTTCGCGCGAAATACGTCACGAATATAATTTCTAACGAATGCCGCGGAAGCGGATATGTCGGAAGAGGCTCCGCCCGAACTTCCCTGGTTGCAGAAAATGCACTTTCCATTGGATGGGCAGCCCAGATTATTTATAAAAACTGGTATTATTATGTGTTTATTATTTTTTAACATTTTCAGGCTCAGGCTCGGGGTCAGGCCTGCTATTAAATTCAATAATTGATTTATAGGCGCTCTGCGCGCACATCTGCTCGGCTTCCTTACGCGACTTTGCGAATCCGACGGCGAGCTGGGCTTCGTTTATCTCGACAGCCATTATAAATGTCTTGTCATGTTCGGGTCCGAGAGTTCTTACAAGCTTATATTCAGGCTTCACGCCATAGTGCTTAAGGGAATATTCCTGGAGAACGGACTTATAATTCACTCCGTGATCAAGTTTTGTAAATTTAACGATCTCTTCGTTCAAACTGTGTATGACAAAGTCATACGCCGGCTCGAGAGAACCTGAGTCAATATATATGGCGCATACGATGGCCTCAAAAACATCGGCCAGCATTGAAGCCCTGTTGCGGCCTCCATTCTGTTCCTCGCCGCGGCCCAGCTGAATATATTCCTGAACGCCGATATATGTCGAGGCCCGCGCAAGAACGGGCTCGGACACTACAAAGCTTTTAGCCTTCGAGATCTCGCCTTCATTCATATTCCTATAATTTTTAAAAAGATAATCTATGACGATAAGACCTAAAAGCGAATCGCCGAGCACTTCCATGCGTTCATAATCATAACATTTTTTATGCTCATGTGAAAACGAGGCATGTGTTAATGCCTCGTCTAACAGTAATATGTTTTTAAATTTATAGTTTAAGTTTTTCTCAAACGTCTGAAGGGATATCCTTCTTGAAAATTCATCCATCTATAATTAGCTTATCAATCCACTTTTTTAAGGCATATTGTTGCGTTATGGCCTCCGAAGCCGAAAGAATTTGATATGGCGTAATTGACCTTGCGCTCGCGCATCTTGTTGGGAGTAAAATCCAGATCTAGTTCCGGATCGGGTGTTATATAGTTTATCGTAGGCGGGATTTTCCCTTCGTATATCGCCATAGCGGTAGCCACTGCTTCAATGCCGGCGGCGGCGCCGAGCAGATGCCCGGTCATCGATTTGGTTGACGATACAGACAATTTTTTCGCATGATCGCCAAAAACACCCTTTATAGCCATAGTTTCATACTTATCGTTAAGATCGGTCGAAGTGCCGTGAGCGTTGACATAATCAACCGCGTCAGGACTTACTCCGCCCTCTTCAAGAGCGAGCTTCATTGCGCGCATGGCGCCTTCTCCGCCTTCGGCGGGAGCGGTTATGTGGTATGCGTCGCAGGTGGCTCCGTAGCCTACCATTTCAGCGTATATTTTAGCGCCGCGACGAACCGCGTGCTCGTATTCTTCAAGTATTAAAACGCCGGCGCCCTCGCCAATTACAAACCCGTCACGATCCTTATTGAAAGGCCTCGATGCAGTCTTAACGTCATCGTTTCTCTGAGAGAAAGCGCGCAACGACGAAAAACCGGCATAGGTCATAGGCGTTATGGCCGCTTCGGAACCGCCCGATAAGATAATGTCCTGGGCGCCCCTTTTTATAACTTCAAAAGCCTCGCCTAAAGCGTGATTTCCTGAAGCGCAAGCGGTAACGGTCGTGAAGTTAACTCCGCGCGCGCCGAAATGAATGGCTATCTGACCGGCGGCCATATTCCCTATCATCATAGGCACAAGAAGCGGCGAGACCCTGTTCGGCCCCTTGGTTTTTAAAACGTCGTGCTGAGCTTCAAGCGTCTGAATGCCGCCGATGCCCGACCCTATTATAACGCCGAATCTATTTTTATCGATAGTTTCCAATTTGATGGCGGAATCGTCAATAGCCATTTTAGCTGCGGCGACCGCGAACTGAGCGAAGCGGTCCATCCTTTTGGCGTCTTTTTTATCAAAATAGTCCTCGCAGTTAAAATCCTTTACTTCGGCCGCCATCTTAGATGAATAGTTGGTAACATCGAATGATTTTACGAAATCAACTCCATTTTCTCCATGCAATATGGCGTCCCAGTATTTTGAGAGCCCGTGTCCTACCGGGCTTACGACTCCCATTCCCGTTATTACAACCCTGCGGGCCATGACGTATCCTCCTAAAATAAAAAATAAGTTCTATAGCCCTCTGTCGTCTTCAGGATATTTTCCCGGCGGACAACGAAGGCTATAGCTTATATCTAAAAAAGAAAATTAAGCCTTTTTCTCAAGTATGAATTTAACGGCCTGATCTACGGTCTTGATTTTTTCAGACTGGTCATCCGGTATTTCAATGTCAAATTCTTCTTCTAATTTCATAATGATCTCAACCAGCGCCAACGAGTCGGCACCTAAATCATCCTGAAAATTTGATTCTCTTTTTATTGCGGATTCTTCAACGCTTAATTCTTCAACAGCGATCTTAGCGACTTTTTCATAAATACTTTCGTAAGTAAGTCCCACTAACGTCACCTCCTTTACATATACATTCCACCATCTATGGTTATAACTTGTCCCGTTATATATGAGGCCTTTTCAGACGCGAGAAAAACGCAAAGGTTCGCCACGTCAGCGGAAGTCCCAAACCGCTTCATAGGTATCTGTTCCTGATATTTCTTTATAAGATCGGCACCGAGCTTCAAGGTCATATCGGACTCGATAAAACCGGGCGCCACGGCGTTTACGCGTATTCCGCGCGAACCGTATTCCTTGGCGATAGCCTTCGTAAAACCAAGCATGCCCGCTTTCGATGCGCAGTAATTAGATTGCCCCGCGTTTCCCATAAGGCCAACGACGGAACTGACGTTAACTATGGCGCCGCCGGCCCGGCCCATAACCTTTATAGCATTCTTGGTAGTTAAAAAACATGAAGTCAGGTTCGTATTTATAACCCTCGTAAAGTCTTCCGTGGTCATTCTAAGTAAAAGCTTATCGTTGGTTATCCCCGCGTTATTAACGAGCACGTCGAGCCGGTTAAATTTATCCTCGACCGCTTTAAATAACGCCACGACTTCGGCTTCGTTCGACACATCGCACTTAACGGCCATAACTTCAGCGCCGGCCTCGCGGGCGATGGCTATAACATTATCCGGCATAGTAGAGTTATATGTAAAAACCACGTCATAGCCGATTTTCGCAAATTCCATAACGATTGAAGCGCCTATTCCCTTGGCTCCCCCGGTTATGACTGCCACTTTTTTTACGGATTCCATGAATATTTACCTCTAAAATTTTAAATTTATGCTACTACAGCCTGAGCGGCAATGATTTCAAGATGCTTCATCGTGTTCTCGAGCGACTTGAGATCTTCTATGTTTAAAACCGTTATCTCGCGGTTTATTTTCTTTACAAGCCCTTTCAATACAGTCTTAGGCCCGAGTTCGATCATCGTGCGCACACCCATGTCGTATAACGAATTAACGCAATTGACCCATAGAAGCGGCTGATAGATTTGTTTTATTATAGCGCCGGAAATGGTCGCCACATCCTGCGTAAGACTTCCGAGAATATTCATAGCGACCGGCTGATCCGGCTGGTAAAAATTTATCTCTTCCATGACCTTCGAAAGCCTGTCGGCCGCGGGTTTCATTATATTCGAATGAAAAGCTCCTGAAACCGAAAGTGGGAATACGCTCGCCCCGGCTGCTTTAGCTTTTTGACCGGCTTCGGCCACGCCTTCTATGGAACCCGATATAACGATCTGTTCAGGCGAGTTGAATATCGCCACCGCGACATATTTGCCGTCCTTCGTGACTTCGGCGCAAAGTTCGTCAAGCCTGGGCTTTTGCATGCCGACAATAGCCGCCATGGTACCTTTGGTCTCCTGACCGGCTTCGTGCATGAATTTCGCCCTGTTGTGAACCAGGCGGAGCCCGTCCGTGAAGGAATATACGTTCGCCGCGCAAAGCGCGCTGTATTCGCCGAGACTATGTCCGGCGAGAGCGGCCGGCCTCATCTTAACGCCGCCGAAAACGCGGTTGGATATTATTCTATGGCAAGCCATGGAAGTCGTATAGATAGCGGGCTGGGCGTTTATGGTCAGCGTCAGAACTTCATTCGGAGCTTCAAAGCACATTTTGGCCAGATCATAACCCAATACCGTCTGAGCTTCGTTAAAAACATCGCGCGCTTCCTGATACGCCGAATAAAGTTCGGCGCCCATTCCGCTATATTGCGAACCCTGTCCCGGGAATATGAAAGCGATATTATTATTCATTATAAAATTCAACATCTCCCTTTGAACTCTATCGTTTAGCGAAGGCCGGCGGCCTCCCTCTCAATTTTTTCGGTTATCTTTTCATTTACAAATTTTTTAGCCACCAATATGGCATTTTTAATAGCGCGTGATTTTGAAGAACCGTGAGAAATTATCGCGGTTCCGTTCACGCCAAGAAGCGGAGCGCCGCCATATTCAGAATAATCAAGGCGTTTTTTGAATTTTTCCCTGAAAGCGGAAGCGGCCTTGGAAAACAGCTCTCCGGAAGGTCCCGCGGAAACCGCCATTTCGGCGATATCAGCCTTGACGAGCCCGGATATCATTTCCGCCGTTCCTTCGATCGCCTTTAAAACGGCGTTACCCACGAAGCCATCGCAGACGACCACGTCGCAAACGTTTTTAAATATGCTCGATCCTTCGACGTTTCCAATGAAGTTTAGTTTCGATTCTTTAAGCAGCGCAAAAGCTTCAAGTGAAAGCTTGCACCCTTTCTTATCCTCGGTCCCATTCGATAAAACCCCGACGCGTGGATTTTTTACGCCGAAAATGCTTTCAGCGTAAACCGAACCCATCAGAGCAAACTGAAGAAGGTTGGAAGCCTTGCAATCAACATTGGCGCCCGCATCGATAAGGATAACCTGACCGGTAGGGACCGGGATTGGAGTGGGTATCGCCGGACGTTCGATCTTGGCGATCCTTTTCCATAATATAACAGCAGAAGCCATGCACGCTCCGGTATGACCGGCTGAAACAAATGCATCGGCTTCTTTGTCCTTTACGAGATTGCAACAAACTGCTATCGAGTTTTGAGTCGAACGCGATACGGGATCGTCATTAAAAGAAATAACGCTCGAGGCATGCCTGATCAAAACATTAGGCATATCTTTATAACCTTCGACTTTTTTAATTTCGTTCTGGTCTCCAACCAATATGATCCCTAATTCGGGTAATTCAGCCGCAACCTCAAACGCCCCTTTTACTATTTCAAAAGGCGCATGATCGCCGCCCATAGCATCAACTGCTATTTTCACAGGATTATTTCCCCTTCTTACTGATATTTTAACGGGTTCAATAATTTTTGGGACTTACGAAATTATTTTTTTTCTTTTATTGTAAGCACCTTAACTCCATCGTAAGTGCCACATTCGAGGCATACGTGGTGCGGGCGAACTGGCTGTCTGCATTCAGGATTAGCGCAGGTTCCGATTTCCTTCGCGGTGGCTACTCTCTTGCTCCAGACGGCTCTGTCACGGCTGTTTCTGGTTTTACTGTGTTTGTGTTTTGGATTTGGCATAACTCATCCTCCTAAGTGATTCTTTAAGTTTAGTCACTGGATTATATAATAATTCAACTCTTTTGTCAAGAAAAAGTTGCGGAAAAAATTGAAAACCGTACATTTGAATATAATATTGACTACCTTCAATAAATAATATATAATCAAAACAGAAAGCAAATTATTATTATCAGGAGGCCATAATGAACAAATATAAATCGACGCTATTATTAAGCGCCGCAATCTTTTTTATATTACTCGTTCCGAAGCCGGCTGCGGCCGAACAGGACCTCGAAAAAGAAATGAACAACATCCTGATGGCGAAAAAAAACAAGCTGGAATATCTCGTGCGCGCCCAAAACATTAAAAGTATATCTCAAGCTTTTTACGACTATAACGAAAAGCTTAAAGCGTACGATCCCAACCCTACGAGGCGCCTCACTATATTCAATGAGAACGGCGACAAAACAGAGGAACGACGCATTTCTTATGACTCAAAGGCTAAAGCCGAAGTGATTACCGATATCTATAATTATAGTTACAATGAGATTAGAAACGTGACCGGCGAAAACCACAGCCAACTTAACGCCGCCACGAACTCTTATGAGATCGTCTCTAAACAAATTTATAAATATAACGAAAAAAACAAACTCATAGAAACGCTTAACTATGACAGCGAAGGATTCATCGGAAGCATTACGCGTTCTTACGATAAAAATCAGTTCGAGATAGAAAAAAACGAATTCAACAAGGAAAAGCAAATGATCTTAAAAACATTATTTAAATATGACGAGAACGGAAATAAAACCGACATGGATGAGTACAACGTCACTAACGGCAAAGTTTGTCTTAAAACTAACACGAAATATGATAAACTCGGCAACGAAACGACCGTTACCGCTTGCTGCGGCGAAACCATCGACACCGTAACGACATACAGCTACGACATAGCCGGTAACATAACCGAATCAGTAAAAACCGACTCGAAAGGAAAAATCATTGAAAAAAAGTCGTTTGAATACGACGACGTAAAAAATTTAACCGGAGAAACTCAAACCGATTCCAACAACCAGACTGTTTACAAAGCGAACTATAAATACAATGAAAAAAACAAACTCACTGAAGAACAGTGCTACCGACTTAAATCCGACCCTAAAACCGGAAAATCCTCGCTCGCGTTAACCGATAAATATTCACACGTTTACAACGAACAGGACAATCCGTCCCTTTCGACGCGCTACGACGAAAAAGACACCCCGGTTTCAAAAGCCACCGCCAACTATGATTTTTACGCAAAATAAATAAATGATTGCCGTCCGGCGCTTATTTTTTCTAAATGAGCGGTCTTAAAAAACCGAACTTTTGAAGTTTGTGAAGTTTCTCCAACTTTTTCGGGTCCGAATGATTTTCAGGACCGTTTATGATCTTTACCGAGCCGTCCTTCATTACTTCTATCTTGTATTCTATCGAGCGTTTCTCGTCTTCCATTATGCGCAGAGCCGTCCGCAGCGCAAAATTCTTGGACTTTATGACCCCGACTATCTCGGAGTTTATCTGCTGGCTCAAAGGGTCCATATTATACGAGCCGATAACGGTTATCTCGCGGTCAAAAACGAATACTTTTGAATGAAGAGGCTGCGGCCCCGGAAACACGAAAGTTCTCATATTCGGAAGTTCCTTCATCACTTTCGCCCATTCGTCCGTAAAAAATACCTGAGTGGCCGTACTGTCGGTGCTCATGGGGCTGTTGGTATGGACATTTATTTTTACGCCGCGCGCATTGGCTTCGCGCAAGGCGTCCATTGCTTCAGCGGTTAAAACTACATATGGATTTTGGATTATTATCTCGCTTTTCGCGGAACGTATCATCGCGCCTATCCCCGGAGTTATATCGTTTCTGGTTCCCTTCATCGAATTTTTATCCAGCATCAAAAACGGATATTGGTGATCGCCGCTGAACGGGGTATAACCGCTGAAGGACTGCAGATTTTTATATTCCGAAAGTTCTTTTATATATTTTTCAAAGTCCTTATCTACTATCTGGGCGTTGACGAGCCCTATTCCGCAAATATAAGATTCCATCGCGCGCCTTGCGAATTCCAGTTCCTTCGCCCTCGAAACCCAGTTGCCGAAAAGCTCCCGTTTCACGTCAGAAACCGAGTGAGAGTTAAACTCTTCATCGAAGGCCTTCTGAATCTGAACGGCCGCCGCCGGACCCTTGAAAATAACGTCCGTATCGCGATAAGCTCTTGGAAAATCCTTCGGATCGACGAAATAATTCATTTCTATGTTTCTTCCGCCCGTGACGACATATTCATTATCAACTATTATTATTTTATCGTGATTGGAGCTCACTACATTCGCCAGATTTCCGAACATGCTCAGAAGATTTGAAGTTATAGGATTATACACCTTCACTTCGACTCCCGGGACCTCCAGCAATTCCTGCAAAAAATCCTGCCCGAGCATTTTATGAGAAAGGTCCTTTGAACCGCGCGCGTCCATCATGAGCCTGACCTTCACGCCTTCTTTCGCTTTTTTCAGAAGAAGGCCGAGAAATGCCATTCCAAAAACATCTTTATCAACTATAAAATATGTGGTATCTATAGACTTTTTAGCGTTCGAAAGCATATGCCACCTGGCATACCAGGCTTCGGGATTGTCAGTTATAATGCGCGCGTAAGCGGTCTTGTTTCCGCTCTGCCTGGCCAGTTCATCGAAAACCGCCGCCGGCGTCAGTTCGCCGCTCGTCTGAGCGACGGCGCCGTTAAAACTAACAAAAAGGCAAAATAACGCAATGGACAGCGACAAAACGATAATTGAAAATCTTCTCATCTAACTTCTCCTTTTATAATAAATACATAATTTCAAAAAAACATATTAATTATATCATTTTTAAGCGCCAAAATCAATTTCGATTCAATAGTGATTTGTAACCCCGCCGCGGCAAAACTCTTTCGACCCGCTTGATCCCAACAATCCTTCCACGCCTTTGACGTTTAATGTTTTTAAAACCGCGGACCCGTTTCACGAAATTGTACGGCCGGCGTCAGCGCCGGCAGGCTTTTTATTACGCGAAATGTAAAAGTTGAAGGCCGGAAGCGCGAATATGCCGATTAAAAGCGCGAACCATAGCGTCGCGGCGCGGACCATAAATGTGGCGGCCACGGCGTCCGGAAGCGGGAACTTCAAAAGTTTTACGAGCAGAAACGACATTCCGCTTTCCGTAACGAAAAGACCGCCCGGAAGCATTGCGAGAGCGCCTATTATAGTGGAAAAGGAATACGCGAACGCGCAAAGCATGAGAATATTCAATGAAAAAGCGCTGCCGACGGTTATTATCTTTACAATGTAATAAAGCGAATAGCATTCGAGCGCCCACGCGAGAACGGAAAGAAAAGTGGC
>CAZJFS010000027.1:0-39430 GCA_964545075.1 uncultured bacterium | reverse complement strand
CGGCGTTTGCCTTGAAAAACTTGGAAAACCCGTTGACGCGGTTAATTATTATGTGAAAGCCCTTTACATGACAAGCATTAGAAAGCCCGTTACTTTTATTCATCTGATAACCAGAAAAAAGACCGCTAAAAATCTCGTTATCGATATCGCTCCCAAAGAATTGAACCCAAACTACGACAGAATATACGCTCTCGGTATAGATACCGTAGTTCTTCTCGAAAAAATTCGCGCCGTCGCTGAGATTCGCCGTGACCTCGCCGCCCTCATCGCCGGCGGAATCGATCCTGAAAAACAGGACGAATACAAGGCCCGCTTCGCCGTGTGCCAGAAAAGCGAACAGAACCTCTGCGTTCTTCTCGAAAACTTCATAATATATGAAATGAACCGCGGAATATACGACAGATTCGACGTATTCGTTAAATATCTCAACGACTTCAAACCGCTCACATCCGCCATTGCAGGAATACTTAACGTAGCTAATACGGTTAAACAGAACCTCGTAACGATAATCTCGCATTCAGAGAACCCCGTTTCAGTTCCGACGATCGCCGAGCTCAAAACGAGACTCGCTAATCTTTCGGAAATAATCGACTATATAAACGCGAATGTTAAGTAATGAAAGATAACCCGGGTTTACATGCCGGCAGGAAGAAGCTTTTTTTCAGGGCTTTCTACCTGCTGGCGATATATTTTATAATAACGGCCTCATTCGGTTATGCGCTCGCTACTGAACGCATAACCGATGACGTTTCCGATTCTCTCGATCTTATAAATACCCAGAATTTTGGAAAACTCAACCTTGTCACAAGCGAAGTGTCGGTGGGCCTTCCGCCGGCCTCGTCAGATCCCGTCGCGATCGAACCGCTTCCGGAACCGCGTGAAAGCAACCCATACAGTAAAAAAAATACTTTGCCAAAACCTCAGGGAACGCAGGTTCAGCCTGATCAAGCGCATCCCGGCGTCAAACCGCCCGTTACAAGCGTGACGTCCGTGAAAGAATCGCTTCCGGCGGGGGTCGATGTAACGCGCGACCGCAAAACCGCCGAGATCGACCTGATGTCCAAACTCGTTCCTGACGAAACTTTTGAAGTTATCGGCTCTTCCGCGGCTACGAACCCCAAGGCCGAAGAATATTTCAAAACCGGCACCGATCAATTCAATGAAAAAAAATATGTCGAGGCCAAGCAAAACTTTGATAAAGCTTTAGCGCTTGAACCCAAAAACGATGTTTATATTCTGGCGCTTGAAATGGTTCTTAATACCATGAAGGCGCAGAACATAACCGATCCGGCTGACGATAAAAAAAGCAAAAAAAACGCCGTCGATCCGAAGAAGGACGATGCTCTGGCCGCGCTTGAAAAAAGGCGGAACGATGAAACGGTGAAACTCGATAAAGAACTCAAGGAACTCAAAAAGAAAAAAGAGGTCGCCGTTAAATATCAAAGGACCAATCCCGGTAAAAATTATAAACCTCGCGTGAAAACCCAGGTATTTACGTGTTCATTTATGGGAGGCCAGCCCGTCGGCAATATAATTTTCAATCTGGGTTTAAACACCGAAGTTAAAAACTCTGACATATTCGGAAATTACGTCTGGTTCGACGCCGAAAAGGACTCTATGGCGCTGGCCGCGGTAAGACTTGATTGCCAGCCTAAAAAGGCCATACTTTTGATCACCCAGAAAATATTCGCCGACGATAACAATTTTGTTTTTCCTCTGACATTAAAAGTTAACGATGTCGAGGCCATAAACGGCGCTTTCAGGCTGGCAACGGATTTCAGGCCATATCAATTCGATATAACCGAGTGCCTTCATTACGGATTCAACCAGATCCTTTTCCAGACCGCGCCGAGCCTTACTTCAAATTACGCGCTTTTGAGGATTGAAATTTTTATTCAAAATTATTAAAATATCATCATTTGTTATTGGTTGATGATAAAAAGGAAAACGACATGCAGGAAAATTCCAAAAAAAAGATAATAATTGTTGATGATGAAAAATATATAACGCAGCTTCTTTCTGAATTGCTTGAAACCGAATATCAGGTTGAATCGGCTCACGACGGGGTACAGGCCTTCAATAAAATTAAAAACGATAATTTCGACCTTATGCTGACCGACGTAAGCATGCCCAATCTCGATGGCATAGAACTCTTAAGGCTTGCGCGCGGCAGTCAGCCGAATATGACCGTCATAATGATGTCCGGCCAGGCTACGACTGAAAACGTAATAGACGCACTGAATCTTGGCGCGTGTTTTTTTATCAGAAAACCTTTTAAAATAGATGACGTTCAAAAGATAATAAACCAGAAATTATGCGTTTCGTCGCAGGCGGCCAGGGAGAGCCAATCCGATATTGAAACGGTCATAACCGATATTAATTATCTTATACTCTCCAATAACTACGGCCGGATGACCGATATTAAAACCGTGCTTCCGGTATGCACCGAGGCATACTACGAGATATTAAAAGATGAAAAGGTGGTTAAAAACCTTATGCGTATCAAGCAATTTGACGATGCGATCTATCGTCATTCGCTCGATGTAGGCATAATCGCATCGATTATCTGCTCGTTTAAGCGCGTAAAAAAATCGACGCTCAATATGATTACTATGAGCGGGTTTTTACATGACATCGGAAAGATCAACGTGGACTATGATATTTTAAACAAATCCGAAAAACTTACGCCTGAAGAGTTTGACAAGATAAAGATGCACACTTTCAACGGGCATAATATTTTGCTCGAGGAGAACTTCCCTCAGGACGTGGCGGAAGTAGCGTTCAAACATCACGAAAAGCTCGATGGCAGCGGTTATCCGCGTGGTTATAAAGAATACGGCATAGACGCCGCTTCCCAGTTCATCGCGGTTTGCGACATTTATTCGGCGCTGACGGAGAAAAGGCCATACAGGCGCAAACTTTCGCCGGAAGAAGCGCTCGAACTGATCAACAAGGATTTTCAAAACAAGATAAATTTCGATATCGTAAAGCTGCTTAAGCTTTTTATCGAAGGGTAAGCCGTGGAATTTTTTAAGAGTTATTCATTTTAATCGTGTAATTCGAGTTAATCCCAAAAAACATATAAAAAACAGGCCGGCTTTGTTAATGCCAGCCTGTTTTTTAGTAGTTGTAAATTTAATTTATGATCAGAAATTAAAATGATTTGAATTTATCTTTGCCTACGCCGCAAAGCGGGCACTTGTCGGGGGCCTGTTCGCCGACATGGGTGTGTCCGCATACTTCGCATACGTGGATTTTCGCGTCGGACATATCTTTTCCGGCATCAACGGCGACTTTAGCTTCCTTGTAAAGTCTCTGATGGTCGCGTTCGGCCGCTTCCGCGCGTTTCATTGAAGCTACGGCGCTCGTTTCGTGCTGTAATTCGCCTACCACTTTGTACGCGGGATACATTTCATCTATTTCAAATGTTTCGCCGTTAAAAGCTGCCTGAAGATTGTCGGCGGTACCTTTAAGATCGCCTAAAACCTGGAGATGGGATGAAGCGTGGACCTGTTCGGCGTAGGATATGGCTTCAAAAAGCCTTGCTATATTTTTTTTGCCTTCTTTTGCTGCAACTTTTGCGAAGTTTTTATATTTCATGTGTGCCTGTGATTCTCCGGCGAATGCCTCTCTCAAGAATCTGTCGGTCATTTGTTTCATTATTCGTTTCCTCCTTAAATGTGAATCGATTTAGGACTAATTTTATCAAAAATCTGGCCGGTTGTCAATGGTATTTTATCTTTATCCGTGTTATGGTAAAACCGAAAAATCTCTTGCGTTTGAGAGCGCTCCAAATATTTTTCTTTACATTTATTTTTCTATTTGCTATATTATAAGCGCTGTTTTAAGCATGGAATGCAGTGTTTTTATCTCAGTGTAATATCATAATATTTATATCGGGAGTGAATGAAATGTCTGAACCTATCGAAAAATTCGATGACGGAATAGTCGACGAGCACAAGCCATATGTTCCGCATACCGAAAATATGGCCGAATTTACATTTAAGGCTGTTATTCTGGGTATTATTTTCGGCATTATTTTCGGCGTGGCTACGGTTTATCTCGGCCTTAAGATCGGCCTTACGGTCAGCGCTTCTATTCCGATCGCGGTATTGTCGATGTCCGTCTTTAAAAAACTGGGCGGCTCGACGATTCTTGAAAATAATATAGTTCAAACCATAGGTTCGGCCGGCGAATCGATCGCCGCCGGCGTCGTATTTACAGTTCCGGCGCTCGCGCTGATGGGATTCGATCTCAGTTATTCGACTATATTTATTCTTGCTATAATAGGCGGCACGCTTGGCGTATTTTTTATGATTCCGCTGCGCCGCTACCTTATCGTTAAGGAACATCACAACCTTATATATCCTGAAGGCACGGCCTGCGCGGATGTTCTTATCGCCGGCGAAAAAGGCGGAAACCTCGCGAAACTCGTTTTCTCCGGTCTCGGCGTCGGAACGCTGTACAAGTTCATGATGAGCATATTCAATATGTGGAAAGACACTCCCGAACACGCGCTGAAATTTTTTAAAGGCGCCGTAGTTTCAGGAGAGATCACTCCTGAACTTCTTGGCGTCGGATATATTATCGGGCCCAGGATTTCCGGCGTAATGGTTGCCGGCGGTATCTTATCAGCGCTCGTTCTCACGCCGCTGATAAAAATATTCGGCGAACAGCTCACGACCATAATACCTCCAGCTAAAGTCGCTATATCGACCATGTCCATGGATGATATATGGCATAACTATATCAGATACATTGGCGGCGGCGCGGTAGTTTTTGGCGGGCTTATAACGATGGTGAAAACGCTTCCGACGATATGGTCGTCCTTCGCCGCCAGCTTCAAGGAAATGTTTGACAAGATCCCTCACGCTCAAAAAATAAGAACGGAACGTGATATTCCGCTTTACGTAACCTTGCTGGGTTCGCTTTTACTTGTTATAATCCTGGTATTCACGCTTTCGATGTTCGGCAGCACCGGCGGCAAGGTAGTGGAGTTAAGCCTGGGATCAAGAATAATAACAGCCGTAATGATAGTCGTTTTCGGCTTTTTCTTCGTGACCGTTTCATCGAGGATCGTCGGGTTGATCGGTTCTTCATCTAATCCGATCTCCGGCATGACTATAACAACGCTCATGCTCACCTGCCTTCTGTTCGTTCTGGTCGGCTGGACCGGTTCGGAATACCGGGCCGTCGCGCTTTGCGTCGGCGCGGTGGTCTGCATCGCGGCCGCTAACGGCGGCGCCACTTCTCAGGATTTGAAAACGGGTTATCTCGTGGGCGCGACTCCGAAATGGCAGCAGATCGGCCTTATTCTCGGCGTTATTACGTCATCGATAGCGATAGGCGCAACCGTGTTGAAACTAAACGCAACTTTGCAGATTGGGTCGCAGGCTCTGCCGGCTCCCAAAGCCCAGCTTATGTCTCTTATAATCGACGGCGTGTTGAACCAGACGCTTCCATGGGATCTCATACTTGTCGGTTTTTTCATGGGCATAGTCATGGAAGCGTGCGGCATTGAAGCCCTTCCGTTCGCGGTCGGCGCGTATCTTCCGCTTTCCGCGTCAACGCCGATAATGGTGGGCGGCTTTATTAATCTTATCGCGGCCAAATTATACAATATCAAGGAAGCCGAAACGGATACGAGCCCCGGCGTCCTCTATAGCTCAGGGCTTATCGCCGGCGGCGCTATAACGGGTATATTCATAGCTCTTCTGAAGGGCTTTCCATACGTGGGGCCGCAATTGCTTTATTATCTAGGTATGGGCGGTCTCGGCGAAGGCGGAATTCCCATCGCATGCAAAAATCTTTCGGATTTTTTTGATTTCAGCGCTAAATTTCAATCCGCCGCATACGGCGATCTCATCGCCATAGTTTGCTTCGGCCTGATGAGTCTGACGCTGCTTTATATGTCCGGTTCAAAGATCGAGAATGGAAACGATAATGGTAAAAAAGCATAATTTTGGATTTCGCTTATAACCGTGTGGAATTTCACACAATGCGTATTGAGGTTTTCAACGCGGCTTCAGCTGAAATTATAACGGGCCGGATTTTTAAAAAAGGGTGGTTTTATTTATGAAAATGAAGGATTTTTACAACGTTTTAGGCGTTTCACAGGATGCGTCTAAAGACGAGATAAAAAAAGTGTATAAAAATTTGGCGAAAAAATATCATCCCGACGCAAATCCTAATAATAAGGAAGCCGAGGCCAAATTCAAGGAAGTCACCGAGGCTTTTGAGACGCTTGCCGACGACTCTAAAAGGGCTAAGTACGACCAGCTGAAAAGCAGCGGTTTTGATGGCTCGAACTTTGATTTCAATGGCGGCCCGGGTGGTCAAGGCGCCAATTATGAAGATATATTGAGTCAGATATTCGGCGGCGCGGCTCGTGGAAGGGGCGCACAACAAGGTGGCGGCGCTGATTTTGATTTCGGTAATATTTTCGACAGTTTTTTTGATAAGGGAACCGGCGGCGGCGGCGCGCATGGAAGGCGCCGCGAACCGACCCGCGGCGAAGATATAGAGGTAAGAATGGATCTTAGTTTAAAACAAGCTGTTTCCGGCGGCGATATAAAACTGCGCATCAATCGCCGCGACCTTTGCTCCGTATGCGACGGCGAAGGCGGAACCGGCTCGTCTACATGCACGACATGCCGCGGAACGGGTTCCATATCGAGAGGGCAGGGCGGTTTCGCCATCAGCCAGATGTGCCCCAGATGTTCCGGAAAAGGAAGCATAAAGACGAGCGCATGCAAAAGCTGTGCCGGTAAGGGCACGGTAAACAACGTTAAACAGCTTCGCGTTCACGTTCCGCCGGGAATCGCCGACGGCAAGGTGATACGCATTCAGAATGAAGGCCACGCCGATGTTAACGGCGGGCCTCGCGGGAGCATACTTTTGACCGTAAAAGTGAAGGAAGACGAAGTTTTTTCAAGGATCGGCAACGATATTCATTACGTGCTCAACGTTAAATACTCCGAGGCCGTTCTGGGCTGCGTCAGGGAGGTGCCTACCATACATGGAAGCGCCAGAGTGACCATCCCCGCGGGAATAGCCTGCAACTCGAAGTTGAAATTGCGCGGCCAGGGCGTCAAGAACGAGCGGGAAAAAACCGCTGGAGACCAGATAATTACTGTCGTTATTGAAGTTCCAAAGAAAGTGTCGGAGCAGGCGGGAAAACTTATAAAGGAATTAGGGGAACTGATATAGCTTTTAGAATATAATCAAATATTAATACATGAAAGGGTGTTTCTAATGGACGTCAAACAGCAGATGGAGATCATAAAACGCGGGACCGTCGAGATAATATCGGAGGAGGAACTCGCGAAAAAAATCGAAAAATCTCTGGATAAGAACAAGCCTCTCGTCATAAAACTGGGCGCCGATCCTACGGCTCCGGATCTGCATCTGGGCCATACGGTGGTTCTGCGCAAAATGCGGCAATTCCAGGATCTCGGCCACAAGGTCGTTTTTCTCATAGGCGATTTTACGGCCAGGATAGGCGATCCGACCGGCAAAAGCGAGACGAGAAAGCCGCTTACCGAGGAACAGATAGCGGCTAACGTTGAAACGTACAAGCATCAGGTCAAAAAGATTCTGGATATGGACAAGACGACGATAGTTTTCAATTCGCACTGGCTCGCGCCCATGAACTTCATGGACGTTTTAAAGCTCGCCGCGAAATATACGGTGGCCAGAATGCTCGAACGCGACGACTTTTTGAACAGGTTCAAATCGCAGCGTCCGATTTCGATACATGAATTCATGTACCCTCTCATGCAGGGATACGACTCCGTTGCGCTTAATGCCGACGTGGAGCTTGGAGGGACGGACCAGAAATTCAACCTTTTAGTGGGCCGCTCGCTTCAGAAGGAATATGGCCAGGCGTCGCAGTGCGTCCTCACCATGCCGATTCTCGAGGGGCTTGACGGAGTCCATAAAATGAGCAAGTCGCTCGGCAACTATATCGGAATAAGCGAAGAGCCCAAGAATATGTATGGAAAGGTCATGTCCATATCGGACGACATGATGTTTAAATATTTCGAACTTTTGACCGACGTTCCGATGAGCGAGATCGCCGACATGAAGAAACAGTGCGCGGAAAACACGGTGAATCCGAAAGTGATAAAGATGAAGCTCGCCAGTATCATAACGACCATGTATCATGACAAGGCGGCGGCGGATACCGCCCAGGCCGGGTTTGAAAAAGTCGTTTCCAACAAGGAAATTCCAGACGATATAAAGACATATAACTTCGACAAGTCGAAATTGAAGGACGGGAAAATATCGCTTATCGGCCTTATCGCCGACCTTGGCTTCGCGGAAAGTAATTCAAAGGCGCGCCAGCTGATCGCCGGCGGCGGATTGAAAATCAATTCGGAAAAATGTATGGATGAGAACATCGAATACGCTAAATATAGCGGCGAAATAATAATACAGGCGGGAAAGCGAAACTTCGCG
Organism: uncultured bacterium; assembly: GCA_964545075.1. Taxonomy (GTDB): domain Bacteria; phylum Muiribacteriota; class UBA9980; order UBA9980; family UBA9980; genus DAOPXV01. Next base: position 30,970 of record CAZJFS010000027.1, on the reverse strand, counting down.
AAAGTTGTTCTTTAATATCGCTGTCGCATAACGCTAAACGCGTCGTGCGATGAAGCCTGTCGTGGATAGTTAAAAGAGAGTAGAGAACGATTAAGGAATTTCTGATGAGTTCAGAAAGCTTGGTTCGTTCCAATCTCTATTCTAAAAGGGCGCGAAGCGACAAAGTCCACAAAATAAAAAGAGGCCGGCAAATGCGACGGCCTCTTTTTATTTTGATTATTTATTCGATATGAGTAAAAACGATGTTTCCGGGAAAACCTACTCTTCGGAGTGCATTGTATTTAAAACTCTTCTGCTTAAGCGGAACTTGTCGCGCAGCTTGTTGGTTTCGTCGTAGACCGAGAATGTTACGTCCGGCCCTGAAATATTTACCAGTACATACTGGAAGAAACTGCCGCTGTAATTTTCGGTGCCGCCGCGGCCTATCTTGGTTCTTAACGGCGCGCCGCAGGAACCGTTGATGATCTGAAATACGTTGTTGACTTTTTGCCTGTCGAAAGTGTGTTCGTGGCCGCAGAAATAAGCGTCGACCCTGTATTTGTTGAGAAGCGCCCAGAATTTATCGCGCTGCGCGGGATATTTGTCGAGTGAGCTGCCTATATGAGAGCCAACCGGATACGCTGGAGAATGGCCTATTACGAAAACGTGTTCCGCGTTCATGCTCATTTTGAGGTCGCCTTCGAGCCATTTCATCTGGTCGTTGGAAAGCATATTGTTCTCATCGAAAAGGTTGGTTGCGAGGCATATAAAGTGTGAGTTCTTGTGGTCGAAGGAATAAGCGAAGCCTTCATATTTTCCGCCGGGGCCGGAAGTCGGGCAGTTGAATGTCTGACGGAAGAGGTCCTGATGCGCCTGGCCGTTGCACTCGTGGTTGCCGACGGCGTAGTATATTTTACAGATGTCGGACAGCGGTTTCATAGCCTGCTTGAATTCACCGAGCTGAGCTTTGAACCTGTTCAGATCTTTTTTGCTGCCTAAGACCGTGTCGCCTTCGAATAAAACGAATTCAGGGGCCGCGGCCACCGCGTTTGCGACCAGTTTGTCGAGAATGGGTTTATTGACGGCGGTTGATTCGCCACGGGCGTCGGCCATGCTGACGAAATTAAAGTCTTCGGCGAAAGCGGCTCCGGCCGTTAACAGGACTACACAAACAAAAGAGAAAATAAAGAATACCGATTTGAAAAACGCGGGCGATGATTTTTTTAACATAATACTACCCTCTTCCTACTGATAAAATTAATTATGGTGTATTTTACTCTTAAAAAGGATATTTGTCAATGATATCGTCGGTTTTCACAAATATACTTTTTGAAAGCGTAGAGTTTGTTTTCCGCGCGTCGCTTTAGATATTTTTGATGAAAATGTACGAGATTAATTTTCATACATGAAAATCCAGCTTAAAACCGCTGGTGAAATAAAATCCTTGACTTATCCTGTCAATTCTGATAAAATATATTTTACTTGAAAAAAAAATATAATGAAAAATGAGTAATTAAAGCCTTTTTATAGGAAAAAGGCTTTTTTATGTATTAATTATTTTAAAGTTTGGTCACCGGTCCAACCAGATTGAAAAATGTAAAAAATATCGAAAACTAAATATTATAAACGCATCTTGGCTCTTATCACTCTAAAAAATGAAGATAAGCGGCCGTGGTGTTAGCTTTTTATTTATATGCGTATTAAAAAAATAACGTTGTAAGGAGTTGTGATTAATGCCCAGGGTAATTAAAAACAGCACAACTGGTCATAACAAGTTAAGTTATGGCGCCGGCGATTACGTCATTGACGTGCCGAATCTGATAGACGTCCAGCTGGCGTCTTATCGCGATTTTCTTCAGGCCCACCGTTCACCGTCAAACCGTTTAAGACAGGGACTTCAGGAAATATTCCTCGATATCTTCCCTATTCAGGATTTCACGGGTAATCTCATACTTGAATTCGTGGAATACAAGCTCGGCCTCGGCCGCTGCAAGGACTGTCCGGATACGAAAGGTGGAAAAGTTCGTGAATGCGGTTATTTTGACTGCGTTTACAAGGAACGCGAATGCACTTATGCCACGATAGATGGCGTTCCTTACAGGATAAAATATGATCCTAACGAATGCAAAAAAAGAGACGTCACATATGGCGTTTCACTTTCAATAGTCGTCCGCCTCATCAACAAAAACTCCGGTGAAGTCAAGGAACAGGAAATATTCCTCGCCAACCTTCCCTGTATGACGCAGAGAGGCACGTTCATAATAAACGGCGCCGAACGCGTAGTCGTATCACAGCTCCATCGTTCGCCCGGCGCGTACTACAAATACAATAAGCTCAAGAAACAGTATCTCGCCAAAATAATTCCCTATCGCGGCGCATGGCTTGAATTCGAGCTTGACGTAATAAAAGATACCATACACGTGCGTATCGATAGAAAAAGAAAGCAGCCTGTAACGGTACTTTTCAAATCCCTTGGCTATTCGACCGAAGAAATATCCGAGCTTTTCTCGAATAATGAATACGTCACCAACACGCTTAAATATGATAAGACCAAGAGCCAGTCTGAAGCTCTAGCTGACGTTTATTCGAAAATGCGCCCCGGAGAACCATTTATAGAAGAAACGGCGCAGACCCTTATAAATATGCTTTTCTTCGATCCGAGAAAGTACGATCTCGCGGATGTCGGCCGTTACAAGCTTAATCAGAAGCTTAAAATACGCGACAGAATAACCGGAAAGATCGCCGGCGAAACCGTCATCGAAAATGAAACGGGCGAAATACTCGTCGAATACGGCGAAGAGATAACCCGCGAAGTTATAGATATGATCGAAAAAACCGACCGTCCCAGCATCAAGCTTCTTACGGCGGACGAAGAAGTGCTCGAAGTTTATAACGAATTTGATTTCGAAGAGATCATTTTCCGCGATAAGGATGCTTTCAGAAAATCGCTTATCGGAAAGACCCTCGGCGAAACGATAATTGATCCGAAAACAAACGCGGTCCTTTATGAGCCGAAAACTACCATAACTCCCGAAATGGCTTCGAAAGTTAATAAAATGAAGCTTCAGACGCTTAAAATAATAACCGCAGACGGAACTCTCACGACGATATCGAAGAGCCAGTATGAAATGCTTTCTTTCGAAGAAGAAGAACTTTTGAAGAAAAAGATTATCGGCCGCGAGATAGTTCATACGATAAAATACGTTGACGCATCGTCCAAACAGAATAAAAAAGTCGATGCCGGAACGATATTGACAAAAGAAATATTCAACTCGATAAAAGAAGCCCGCATCGAATCGATAACAGTAAAAAAAGGAAGAATATTGACGAAATCCGATATAATATCGGTAGTGCGTTATCTTATCGATCTTTGCAACGGCCTCGGTCACGTCGATGATATCGACCACCTTGGAAACAGGCGTGTCAGAAGAGTCGGCGAACTTTTACAGAACCAGTTCAGAATGAGCCTTATAAGAATGGAGCGCGACATAAAAGAGCGTATGACCATTCAGGACGCTGCGCAGATATCGTCTCAGAGTCTTATCAACGCAAGGCCGGTCGCCGCTATGATAAAAGATTTCTTTGGAACTTCGCAGCTTTCGCAGTTCATGGATCAGACCAATCCGCTGTCGGAACTCACTCACAAACGCCGTATATCGGCCCTCGGGCCCGGCGGCGTAAGAAGGGAACGCGCTGGTTACGAAGTCCGCGACGTGCATCCTACTCACTATGGAAGAATATGTCCGATCGAAACGCCTGAAGGCCCGAACGCCGGTCTTATAAGCTCGCTTGCGATCTATTCGAATATCAACGAGTTCGGATTCATCGAAAGCCCCTTCAGACCCATTAAAGATAACATGGTTTCGAAGGACGTCAAATATCTTGACGCGTATGAAGAAGACGAATACAACGTATGCCCCGCCGATCTTAACTACGGCCTCACGAAAGAATCCAAATACGAAGTAATAAAAGAAACTATAGTTTCCGCTAAGTTTAAGCGCGACGAGGAATATGAATTCCTTTTCATTCCCTCGGCCGAAGCCGACCTCGTTCAGGTATCTCCGTTGCAGGTCGTATCGGTAGCTACAGCGCTTATCCCGTTCCTTGAAAATGATGACGCGAACCGCGCATTGATGGGAACGAACATGCAACGTCAGGCCGTTCCGCTTTTAAGGACCGAACCTGCGTTCGTCGGTACGGGCCTTGAGCACAAAGTCGCCAAGGATTCCGGAGTCATGGTCGTAGCAAACTCCGACGGTGTCGTAAAAAGCGTTGACGCACAGAACATCGTTATTGAAAAAACCAAAAAGATGTTCTGGGAAGGTCTTCTCGGCCACGTCATAAAAGAGCCGCTCTACAAACAGGGTGGTAAGGAAGTACTCTACGATATCGGCGTTACGATAGATGATAAAATAGCCAAAGAGATCGAATCTCTCACTCATATAAAATCGTTGAAAGTCGCTACGATAGACGGCGAAGTCGTATACGTCAACCGCACCGATTTCAACGAGAAAAAAGTTCAGTACGACCGTTACGAACTTTTGAAATACAAACGTTCGAATCAGGGCACATGCATAAATCAGAAAGTTCTGGTAAAGTCCGGAATGAAGGTAAAAAAAGGCGACGTTCTGGCTGACGGTCCAGCAACATCTCAAGGCGAACTCGCTCTCGGAAGAAATGTCCTCGGCGTATTCATGCCGTGGGAAGGCTACAACTTTGAAGATGCTATATTGCTTTCCGAAAGACTTGTCCGTGAAGATGTTTACACATCCATACACATAGAAGAATACGAAATAGAAACCCGCGATACGCGCCTCGGGCCCGAAGAAATAACCCGCGATATTCCAAACATTTCATCGGACGCTCTCCGCCATCTGGATGAGGCCGGTATTGTCAGGATCGGCGCCGAAGTTGAGTCGGGCGACATTCTCGTTGGGAAAGTAACTCCTAAGGGTGAAACGGAACTTACCGCCGAAGACAAGCTTCTGCGCGCTATATTCGGTGAAAAAGCCCGCGAAGTAAGAAACACTTCATTCGTCGTTCCTCACGGCGAAGGCGGAAAGATTGTAGACGTAATGATATTCACGCGTGAAAATAAAGATGAACTGCCTCACGGCGTCAATAAACTCGTCCGCGTTTTCATCGCTCAAAAGCGTAAGATCACCGAAGGCGATAAAATGGCTGGACGCCATGGAAACAAGGGTGTTATCGCGAAGATACTGCCTGAGAAGGATATGCCTTATCTTGAAGACGGTACGCCGGTCGAGATAGTTCTTAATCCTCTCGGCGTTCCTTCCCGTATGAATCTCGGGCAGGTGCTTGAAACATACCTCGGCCTCATTTCAAAAGAACTTGGAATACGGATCGAAGTTCCTATATTTGAAAGCGCCCCGGAGGTTGAGATACGCGGCGGCCTGTCGCTTCAGCGTACCATCAATCAGGGCCGCCTTCATCTATACAATCCCGCTACGAGAGATTGCTTCGCGTATTTCAAATTCGAGAATCTCGACAAGCTGGCTCTTACAAAAAAATTCATAGAATACGGTCAGAAGGAATTCGATAAAAACCTTAAAGAAGGCAGAACAGGCCATAAGAATGAAAGCCTTGTTCCTTATATCGAAATGCTCAAATACCTTTTCGTAAATCATACTTCAATACTTTACGATGCGAAGACCAATTACCCCGTAGGACACACGAAAAAACTTGCTGATAAAGAATTCGACAAGCTCGTCATTTCCATGTCCGAACAGGACGTTTCTTCGAAGAAAGCGCCGAAGGTAATGTTTGACTTTTCAAAAGTCGTGAATTTTACTAACAAGGTTGAACTTAAGAATCTGCATCTGGAGATCCTCTATTGCGTCGAGACTGAAGAAAAAGAAGGAAATCTCGAGTATACGAAGATCGAAGATAAAGCTAAATTTCCTCAGGTTGAAACAGTAATTGAAACGTTGAACGACGTCGAGAGGGTCGCGACGATAAAGAAACTCCTCGCGAATTTCGACCTTATTGAGAACGAGGACGGCAGGCAGGTCGTATTTGACGGCCGCACCGGAAATCCGTTCGATAACAAGGTCACCGTCGGTTACATGTATATAATGAAACTCGCTCATCTTGTCGACGACAAGATACATGCGCGCGCTACCGGACCTTATTCGCTAGTAACGCAACAGCCACTGGGCGGTAAAGCTCAGTTCGGCGGACAGCGTTTTGGTGAAATGGAAGTTTGGGCGCTCGAAGCATACGGCGCGGCTCACACCCTTCAAGAATTGCTTACCGTCAAATCGGACGACGTTGAAGGCCGCGTAGAAGTTTATGGCGCGATAATAAAAGGCGAGAATGTCATCACACCCAAGGTTCCTGAATCATTCAAGGTCCTTGTCTCGGAATTACAGAGTTTAGGCCTTAAGATCGAGCTTCAGAAGCACAGCAAGCCCATACCCGTCAAAGAAGAGGTTGTCGCCGCTGCCGCTGAACTGGCTATAGCCCAGCTCGATGCCGAAGCTAAAATGACCGTGATTCCGGATACTGACGAAGATGACAAGGAAGATGAAACCGAAAAGTAGAAGTTCAATAAATTTTTTAATATATAAAAAAATTTAAGGAGGAGATTTATTTTGTGGGACGTAGATAAATTTGATGCCATTAAGATAATGGTGGCTTCGCCTGAAGATATTAAATCCTGGTCTCATGGTGAGGTAAAAAAACCCGAAACCATTAACTACAGGACTCACAAACCCGAAAGAGACGGCCTTTTTTGCGAGGTAATCTTCGGGCCAACCCGTGATTATACATGCGCGTGCGGTAAATACAAAAGCATTAGATACAAAGGTATCAAATGCGAACGCTGCGGAGTCGAAATAACCGAATCCAAGGTGCGCCGTGAAAGGATGGGCGACATACAGCTCGCCTCGCCCGTTGCGCACGTGTGGTATTCGAAAGGCAGCCCTTCATACATAGCGCTGCTGCTCGATATATCGCCGAAAGATCTTGAAAAGGTAATTTACTTCAATTCATATATCGTAATAAATCCCGGTAACCTTCCGCTCAACGAGAAACAACTTTTGACCGAAAAAGAATACCGCCAGTATTTCGAAAAATACGGCAATCTTTTCGACGCTAAGATGGGCGCGGAAGCCGTATATGAACTTTTGAAGAAGATATCGCTTCCTAAACTCGTAAGCGATCTCAAATCAAAACTTCAGGAAAAATCAAACTTCAAGAAACACAACATAATCAAGCGCCTTGAAGTCGCCGAGATATTCTTCAAATCAGGCTGCAAGCCCGAATGGATGATCATGCAGTACGTTCCCGTCATTCCGCCGGACCTTCGTCCGATGGTACAGCTTGACGGCGGCCGTTTCGCGACATCGGATCTCAACGACCTTTACAGACGCGTTATCAACAGAAACAACCGTCTTAAAAAACTAATCGATATGGGCGCACCGGAGATCATCATCAAGAACGAAAAGAGGATGCTCCAGGAAGCCGTCAATTCGCTCATCGATAACGGCCGCCGCGGCCGCCCCGTAACGGGCCCCGGCAAACGCCCGCTGAAATCTTTGAACGATATGCTCAAGGGCAAACAGGGCCGCTTCAGACAGAATCTTCTCGGAAAGCGCGTCGACTATTCAGGCCGTTCGGTCATCGTCGTCGGTCCGCACCTCAAGGTTCATCAGTGCGGTCTTCCCAAAAAGATGGCGCTTGAACTTTTCAAGCCCTTCATAATGAATAAACTCGTTACCAAAGGCCTTGCCCACAACATAAAGAGCGCCAAAAAAATGCTCGAACGCGGCAAAGCTGAAATATGGGACCTTTTAGATGAGGTTGTTCGCGACCATCCCGTCCTTCTCAACCGCGCTCCAACGCTTCACAGACTTGGTATCCAGGCGTTCGAGCCAATACTGGTAGAAGGAAAAGCCATTCAGATCCCGCCGCTTGTCTGCACTCCGTTTAACGCGGATTTCGACGGTGACCAGATGGCCGTTCACGTGCCGCTTCTTTTAGAAGCACAAACGGAAGCGCGTCTTCTCATGTTGAGCGCTCACAATCTTTTCTCGCCCGCTTCAGGTAAGCCCATTATGAATCCGACGCACGATATGACGCTCGGATGCTATTACCTTACCAGACTTTTACGCGACAGCAAGATCAGAACCGTAAAAGAATTCACGGACGCCAACAAGAAAAAACATACTCTTGAAGAACAGCTTCTTCCCGCAAAATTAAAATATAAATTTAAAATAGCCAATGACGTTTTCAATTCCCAAAATGGCAGGCTCGAAATAAAAAAGCACACGCCCATCAACACCTTCATAATGGCCAAGATCAAGGAACTCGGCATTACCGAAGTGGAAGTGCTCGAACAGAAAGTGTTCGCTTCGCCCGATGAAGCCATTCACGCTTACGAACAGGGTCAGGTCAGCCTGCACACGGAATATATCGTTCGCGTCGGCGAAAAATATCTTGAAACAAATATTGGCAGGCTTATTTTCAATCAGCTTCTTCCGAAAGAACTTGGCTTTATCAACAAACAGATCGATAAAGGCAGCCTTTCAAAGATAGTTACCGATACATACAAAATGTGTAACCTTGCCAGAACCGCTCAGCTTCTCGATGAAGTTAAAGAGCTTGGCTTTAAGTTCGCCACCAGATCGGGACTTTCATTCTCGATCGCCGATCTTTTGATTCCCGGTCGTAAACGCGATATCCTTTCACTCGCTGAAAGAAAATCGGAAGACGCCAATCAGAAGCTCAAAATGGAAGCAATCACGCGTGAAGAAAAACGACAGAACGATATCGATACGTGGCAGGGCGCAACAGCCGAAGTTACGGACGAAATGATTCAGGAATTCCAGAAACGCGATCAGGACGGAGATTTCAATTCAGTTTACATGATGGCTATCTCCGGCGCCCGCGGTTCCATGCAACAGGTTCGTCAGCTCTGCGGCATGCGTGGTCTTATGTCGAATCCGCATGGAGACGTCATCGACTATCCGATCAAATCGAATTTCCGTGACGGGTTGACGCTTACCGAGTATTTCATCTCCACATATGGCGCGCGCAAAGGTCTCGTTGATACAGCCCTTCGTACCGCTGACTCCGGTTATCTCACAAGGCGTCTCGTCGACGTCGCTCAGGATGTCATAATCCGTGAAGCCGATTGCGGCGCGACCGAAGGCATATTCATAATACCTCTTCGCGAAAAGCGCAAGGTCAACAACCTTATAGCGAATGAAACGCTTATATCGTTAACCGAAAGAATAAAAGGCCGCGTTTCAATATTCGATATAATCCATCCTGAAACCAATAAAATTCTCGTTCCTGCCGGATCGGAGATTAATGCTGAAATCGCTCGCCAGATCGAGCACGCCGAAGCTGTAATAGATCTTGACGATAAGAACGCCGATCGCGCTATCGGAAAAGTCACCGTCGAAAACGTTATCGACGATAAGACGGACAAGATCCTATTGAAGAGCGATTGCATAATAGATCAGCTTACATACGAGCATCTTAGAAACTACAGAATAAAAAGCGTTAAGGTACGCCCCGCGGTATTCGTTCGCTCGCCGCTTTCATGCAAGAGCAAACAGGGTATATGCCAGAAATGTTACGGAAACGATCTTTCGACCGGAAGAGTCGTCGAACTTGGAGAAACCGCCGGTATCATCGCGGCGCAGTCGATCGGTGAACCCGGTACGCAGCTTACGATGAGAACGTTCCATATAGGCGGTATCGCTATCGCTCAAAAAATAGAAATCAAGAGCAATGCCGAAGGTGAAGCAAGCGTTGACGGCCTCAAGTGGGCCTATAAAGTCGACCGTAAAAAACAGGCCATCGGCGGCATCGATACTGACGGCAAAGAGACGCCTGATCTTGAAGAGGATTTAAGACGTATCGTTCTCGAAGGTTATATAACCATTACCAAAAAAGACGGAAAGAACGATTATTATCAGATCCCTGCCGGCGCTTATCTTAATCCGCGTATAGCCAACGGCGAGAAGATCGGAAACGGCGACGTGCTTTGCGAATATAACCCGAACCAGGTCATCACTCAGTTTGCAGGAACCGTTAAATTCAATAATCTCCTCGTTAAAGACGGTATAGTCGTTTCAAACGACGGAACCATCATTCTGGAAAAACTTGAATCGGACGGCGGAGGCCTTGAGACATACAAGATACCTATGGGCTCCTACATGCGCGTCAATAACGGCGACAAGGTAGAAGGCGGTTTCATACTCGCGGAGAAGATAGCTGAACAGAAAGCCGCTATCGCCGGTATCAAGGGCCTGGTAGAGTTCTTCGACATCAAGATCAAGAACCAGAAGGTTATTTCCGACAACGGTATCATGTTCATAACGCCGTTGGACGAAAAAGAATCGACGCGCGAAAAGAAATACACGCTGCCCCAGGGCGTTAAGGAATTCAAGGAAGAATCGACCGCAAAATACGGTGTCGAACTTAAGGTTCGTTCGGGTAATGAAGTTAAAAAGAACGAGGAGCTTCTCGTAATAACTTCAGAAATAGAAGGCGAAGTAAGCCTTAAAAATAACAACAAGATCATACAGATAAAACGTGACGCGAAAAAAGAATATTTATTCCCGTCCGAGATACCTTATAAGGTTGAAAAAATAAACGATACGGCCAGCGCCATAACGTTCGTAGCCGATACTTCCGGTCTCGCAAGAATCGTGCAGCCTAAATCGGCTTCATCTAAAACTCTTGACACTCGTCGTGTTATCGTTACGGATGAATATGAATACGAGATACCTCAGGATGCCAATCTCGTCGTGAATAAACTTAAGGTCAAGCCCGGCTCGAACGTTGAGGTCGGCGAAAAAATATGCGATGAGATACAGTTTAAAACCGCCATTGACGGCGAAGCCGAAGTCGTTACCGAGACGAAGTCCGTTATAGATTCCGACAGTTACGAGATCGGCATGATCGATAAGCCCGTTCCTCAGAAACGCACTGAAGTGTTCAGAAAAGTCATCATCCGCGATATCCGCGACATATCGATGAAGGAGCTGTCTCTTGCGTCTCTGAAAGAAAAACTGCTGGATAAAGTTCTGGCTTCTCAGCTTGTCGATGTAGACACGCGCGAAGTTCTCGCTAAAGAGGGCGAAAAGATCACGGCGGAAATAGCCGATAAAATGCTGAAAGTCACGCCTATCGGCGGTTATGTGAAAGTTGAAAACGACATGCCCGTCCTTAACCTTGACGTTCAGACGCTCAATAAGTACGTCGGCAAGAAAATAACCCGCGACGTCAAAAACAAAAAGACGAAAGAAATTGTTTTTAAAGCCGATTCACTTATCGACAATAAGACTATCGTCGAGATCGATAAGCTCAGCACCGAACTCACTACCTTATATGTCGAATGCACGCGCGTCGTTATTTCAAATGAAATAGTCGTAGCGTTACGCGACACTGCTGCTATACGTGAAAAACTCGTCGGTAAAAAGACGAAAGGCGACATATTCTCACCTGAGACTTCGGAACTTATCTGTCAGGCTAATACGATAATCAACGAAGATATCCGCGATAAAATACTCGCGGATCATACGATCAAACGCATCGAACTCATAGACTATAAAGTTTTTGACGTTCCGAGAAGCGCCCAGATAAAAGTAAAGGACGGTTCCCAGATCAAGTCGGGCGCCGAACTTATTCATCCGACGCATATCGAAAAAATAAGAGTTATAAATCAGGTGGAGGAATATGAGATTCCTCAGACATTAAACCTTCTCGTTTCGACCGGCGATCGTCTGAAAGCTAACGATAACCTTACCGACCCGATTCCTGCCATATTCTCGAATATAGCGGGAAAGGTCAACTATATAATGAAATACAGCAAAAAGGTTAACAGTGAAGTTGTTCGGAAGATAATCATATATGCCGGCAAGGAATATGAAATTCCGGACGGATTGCAGATAAAGGTTAAAAACGGCGAAAGCATAAAGACTGGAACTCCGCTTACCGAACCTATCGAATTCGAAGGCAAGATTGAAGAAAGCGAAGATAAGCGCTTTAAAAGATTTACCAAGCCCGAAAAGAACGAGAAGAAATATAAAATAACATCGGACATGAGAATACTCGTCGATGACGGTCATACGGTAAAAGAGGGCGACAAACTCGCGGCTTTGGTGAATGATAAATTCAACCCGGTTAAGTCGTATTCGGAAAATATCACCGTCAGCGGCAAGAACATCTGCCATCTTCGTTATTATCCTGTCATTTCAGACAGTCTCGTGATGAAGGTCAAAGGCAAGAAATTCGAGTTCTATAAGCTCGTGGATCTCGCGAAAGTTAAAACGGCGAAAGAGATAACGGGACTTCGCATTAACAAAACCCTGGTTAACGTTCATGACGGAACATGCGTGATCGAGTCGGAACATATAATCGACGAGAGCACGGCTAACTTTCTCGTAAATAACACCTCGAATCTTAATGAGACCCATGTCAAGCTTTATTCGCCGGATATAACGATCAACTTTGCGTTGGGCGAAATACATTTTGAAAAAAGGGTCGCCGAAGAATTAGATGTTGAATACGATTACGAAGTTACTGGAGTAGTAAAACTCATAAAACGCCAGGACAAGGAAGGTAAGGAACGCACGACGATCGGCAGCATAGTCGTTCAGATGGGCGAAGCTCACCAGATCCTCGACGGAGCCGAACTTAAAGTCGAAGACGGCCAGACGGTAAATATCGGCGACATCCTCGCTAAATGGGGATCTTCCGCTAAAAAGACCATCGACATTATTCAGGGTCTTCCGCGTGTCGCCGAATTGTTCGAAGCGCGTCGTCCGAAGAAGGAAGCTATCATCGCGGAATTCGACGGAGTCGCTAAAAGAGCTGGAAACTCGCTTATTATCGAAAGCGCGAGCGGCGAACGTAAGCAGTATAAGAGCCAGTTCGGAACGATATCCAACTTCCTCGTATTCGACGGCGAGCTCGTTAAAGCCGGCGATCAGCTTACGGAAGGTAATATCGCTCCTAAGAAACTCAGAAAGATCGCGGGCGTTGAACGTACGATGCGCTACGTCATAGACGAAGTACAGCACGTGTATAAAAACCAGGGCGTTCAGATCAATGACAAGCATATCGAGGTTATAGTGCGCCAGATGTTCAGAAAGATCAAGATCTTAAATGCCGGCGACACGAGATTCCTGCCTCGCGAAATAGTGACCATAAACGAGTTCTATTTCGAGAATGACCGCATCGATCAGCTCGGTGGAAAAATGGCCGAAGGCGAACAGATACTTCAAGGTATTACCAAAGCTTCGCTTACGACCGATTCGTTCATATCGGCCGCTTCATTCCAGGAAACCACGAGGGTGCTCACGCAGGCTTCGATCAAAGGTAAAGTCGATTATCTGCGCGGTCTCAAGGAAAACCTTATCATCGGTAAACTCATACCAGCCGGAACCGGTATCTCGGCATACAGAAACGTTCACCTGCCTTCGTTCACAAAGGTGACTCCGATAAAACAGAGTTCAATAGCGCTCGAAGCTTTGAATAAAGACGAGTTGAAGGAATCCATGAGCGAACAGGTTCATCAGTCGGATGAAGAACGCGCCAGAGAGGTTTTAGGCGGCGGAGACATCGCGGATGAGGGCAATGAATAAAAATCAGAGTTAAACTAATAACGCGGGCGGTTCGTCCGTAAAATAAAAAGAGGCGTAACGCGCATTAAAATGCGCTTTGCGCCTCTAATTTCTAAAAAAGGCAGGTAATTTATAATGTCTATACTCAGGCCTTTTAAAGGTTATCACCCGGGATCGAACAATGCGGCGGACGTCATATGCCTTCCGTATGACGTCATAAATTCTGAAGAAGCGAGAGAGCTGGCGAAGGGGAAGCCGGATAGTTATCTTTACGTCGATAAATCGGAGATTGCGCTTGAACCCGGCATAGATTTGCATGATCAGAGAGTCTATGACACGGCGGCCGCAAGTCTGAAAAGGCTTATAAGCGAAAAAATTCTCGCGCCTGACGCAAAACCGTGTTTTTATATATATAAACAGGTCATGGCCGGCCGCTCTCAATTCGGCTTGGTCGGATGCGCTTCCGCCGAGGAATACTGGAACAATATAATAAAAAAACACGAGCTCACCCGAAAAGATAAAGAAGACGACCGCACGAAGCATGTCGACGTCTGCAACGCGAACACGGGCATGGTATTTTTGACATACCGTTCGCAGAAACATATCAACGATCTCGTCGATACGTTCGTAAAACATAACAAACCGGTATTTGATATAGTTACCGAAGATAAGGTGCAGCACGCGCTTTACGTCGTCGAAGACGACAAGCTCATCGCCGATATAGCCGCTTCATTCAAAAAAATCGATAAGCTCTATATCGCGGACGGACACCACAGAACAGCTTCCGGCGCGCGCATAGCCCAGATAAGAAAGGGAAAGAACCCTAAGCACGATGGTTCTGAAGAATATAATTTTTTCATGGCCGCGGCTTTTCCTCACGATCAGCTCTATATCATGGATTATAACCGGCTCGTGAAGGATCTTAACGGACACAGCGAAAAAGAATTTCTCGCCAGTATAAAGGCTAAATTCGAGGTCAAAGATCATGGCCACAAACCATTTAAGCCTTCTAAAATGCATTCGTTCGGAATGTTTCTGGGCGCCAAATGGTACGAACTCGAAGCCAAGCCGGCAATATTCGATCCCAAGGACGTTATAGACTGCCTTGACGTTACGATACTTCAAAAGAACGTTCTGGACCCGCTTTTGGCCGTTAAAGATCCGCGCACTGACAAGCGCATAGATTTTGTCGGCGGTATCAGGGGTCTCGGCGAACTTCAGAAATCGGTGGAGTCCGGAAAGTTCAAGGTCGCTTTCGCGATGTTTCCGACGACCATCGAACAGCTCATGGATATAGCCGACGCGGATAAGATAATGCCTCCGAAATCGACATGGTTCGAGCCCAAGCTGCGCTCGGGAGTTCTCGTGCATAAGCTTGATTAACCGGATTCGTCGTTAACGTTATTCGGAATAGATAAGTAACAAACGCCGCCGGAAGTTCGCCTTTTTACGGCGTTTGTTTTTTCAAAGAAGATTTTCAATCGATTATCATTGCGTTTAAGCGGTCTCTTTTATAAAATACCGGTATATGAATTAAGTATGGAGTTGAAATGAGCGTCGGAAGAAGCAAAATTTTATTCATCGAAGACGATAAGCACGTACGGCTGGCTTTCGAAAATATAGTGAAGCGTGAAAAACTTCCTTACGATTATATTATGTCGTCTTCGCTTTTCGAAGCGTGGGAAAACATAAAAAAACAAAAATTCGACGTAGTGGTGACCGATTATTTTCTGGGCGACGGGAACGCATTCGAGATATTTCCATTCATCAAAAACACTCCGATCATATTCGTTACCGGCTTTGGCGACGAGGAAACGGCGGTTAAGGCATTGAAAGAAGGCGCCTTTGATTATATAATAAAAGACGGCGAAGGGAATTTTCTTAAAATGCTTCCCGTAGCGATAGAGCGCGCGCTGGAGAAAAAGAAGGCGGACGAACGTTTCGGCATGCTTTCGCACGCGCTTACGAATGTTCGGGACGGCGTTTACGTCGCGGATTTTGCGGGCGACATCATATTCGCGAACAAAGCTTTTTGCGAAATGTACGAATGCGTTGAAAGCGAGGCCCTGGGAAAAAACAGCCTTGAATTTATAATGGGGCGGGAAAGTTCAGGGTTGGCGTTTGTTCATGGGAATTTTCAGGGAAGCGCCGACTCCTTCCTGACCATGGTTTCGTCAGACGAACATAAAGATGATATTTTTATCAGGCGAAAAGATGGCAGCGAACTTCCAATCTCTCTTTCTATATCTAATATTTTAGATGAATGCGGTAACGTTATCGCTTCGGTCGGCATCGCGAGCGATATAAGCGTGCAGGTGAAAAACGAGATTGAATTAAGGCAGTCCAGGGAATTCCTTGAAGGCGCTATTGATTCATTAGCCAGCCACGTGGCTATACTCAACGAGCGCGGTATGATAATCCACGTGAATTCCGCCTGGCGTAATTTTTCACAGATTCGCGGTTTGGCCGGCGGCAAATATTTTGTAGGCATGGATTATCTTGAAATGCGCGATGATGAAGCGTTCGGCGGCGATGCCGATTCGGCAGTGATCGTCGACGGTATCAGATCCGTCATGAATATGCAGGCTGAAAGTTTTACGCACGAATACTTGCTTGAACTGCCCGGCGGACAGTGCTGGTTTCTTATGAAAGTAAATCGGTTTAAAGGCGATGGACCGTTGAGAGTGATTATTTCAAACGAGGATATCACTTCCAGGAAACTTGCCGAGGCGGAAATGAAAAAAGCCAGAAATATGGCGGAAGATGTCAGCCGCGCCAAAAGCGATTTTATCGCCGGCATGAGCCATGAGATTAGAAATCCTATGAATTCAATAGTAGGCATGGCGGATATGCTTTCAAATACGGCGCTTACCGACGAGCAGCGCAAATACGTTCAGCTGCTTCACACTGCCAGCGAAACTCTTTTGGATCTTATTAACGATGTCCTAGATCTTTCTAAGATCGAATCCGGGCATCTTGTGCTCGAAGAGATAAATTTCAATCTTCTTGACCTGGTTGAAAAGGTCTGTGATGTTATGGCCATAAGAGCGCACCAGAAAAACATAGAACTTTATTACAGGATCGATCCGGATGTAAAAGTATCGGTTATAGGCGATCCCTTAAGGCTTCGGCAGGTGTTGTTCAATCTCGTAGGCAACGCCATAAAATTCACTGAGCGCGGCCATATCGTTTTAAACATCGAAAAAGACGATTTGAGCATGGAAGATAATGCCCTTATTTTTTCGGTTTCAGATACCGGTATCGGCATTGAAAAAGAGAAAGTACCTCTTTTATTTCAAAAATATTCTCAGGCTGATTCGGCTATCGCCAGAAAGTACGGTGGAACCGGCTTGGGCCTTGCTATATCAAAAAACCTCGTGGAAATAATGGGCGGCGATATTCGAGTTAAAAGCGCCATCGGACAAGGAAGCTCATTTTATTTTAATCTCCGCTTTAAAGTCGCGCCGCATTCCAGAAAACTTTCCGAAGTATTCAATATGGATTTTGCAGGCTTGAAAATTTTAATTATCGATGAAAATCAGGCCGGGGCGGCAATCCTCTCTGAAACGCTTTCGCGGTGCAAAGCGACGGTAAAAAGTATCTCTGCGATCGATAAAGCCGTCCTTGAACTGGCGAAGGCGAAAGAAAGCGGGAAGCCCTACGATATAACTTTTGTCGACAGCCGTATTTCTCTCGATGAGAAAGAACGGGAGAGGGCATATAAGAATTTTGGAGAGGCCGCCTGGTATATAAAAGAAAAACAGCAGCTTACGCGGGAAGTAATAATGATGCTGACTACCAAGCGCATGGCGAGCGATATTGAGTATTGTCGCGAGAAAAAGATCTCGGCGTATATCGTGAAGCCGTTCAAGCATTCGGAACTTTTCGAGGCGATATCCGCCGCCGTTGGCGGTCTTGGAATCGTGGTCCGTAATATATCGGTTTTACAGAAAAATATCATCGTCAGGCCCGCCGGAGAAAAAATTAAAATTTTACTGGTTGAGGACTCTGACACCAACCGGCTTCTGGCGCAAACCTATCTCAAAGATTTGAATTTTGAGATCGATACCGCTGAAAACGGAAAAATAGCCCTCGACATGGCGACGGCTCGGAGGTATGATCTTATATTGATGGACATGAATATGCCTGTTATGGACGGGCGTACGGCGACCGGATTTATTCGCGGCCATGAAAAGGAAAGCGGGTCCTCGCCGGCAAAGATCATCGCGCTTACCGCTGATGTTTTTAAAGAAGATATAGACCGCTGCCTTCGTTCGGGTTGCGACGCTTATCTGGCGAAGCCCATAAAAAAATCAAAACTTATTGAAACGATATTTGACCACCTGTCCGGTGACGTGGTCAAATCCGAAAAAATATAAGCCGGCTAAACTTTTCCATTTTTTTTTCGATATGATTCTCAACAAATAAAAAAAGATAAAAAACGAGGGGTTGAGAATTTAATGTCACGTCTGAAAAATTTCTTTATTTCAATTTTAATGGTCATGCTGCTGAGTTCGGTTGCATTTGCCGCGTCCGTCACTAATATATGTGAAGAAGACGCAGCGAAGATAGCGATGTCTCATTACATCAAGAATTTTTCTTCCATGCTGGCTGATCCGAACGCCAAAGTAATAGTGGAAAACGTTTCTACAACTAAAATCAGCGGAATTAACGGCACGATCGATATGTACCGGGTCAAACTTTCCAAATATAACAAAAATCCATTTTTAAAAATATCCGATTTTTTTATGTACGAGATAGATGCCGTTACCGGTATAATCGTAGGAATAAAAAATCTTGAAAATGTTGACGGCGTTATGAAATTATCCGCTTTTAACGCTATAAACGATCCCTCTCTTTTTTCGGGACCGGTGGATTATGAAAAGTTTGCCGCGATATTATGCGTGTACGGCGAAGATATACTTGAAATATTAAGGACCAAAGGCGATGAGAGCTCCGCTTTCAAAAATATCGATACAATTATCGCCGGGATTTCAACTTATAAACCGGGTCTGCTTTCGACGATCGAGAAGTTCGTCAGCGGCTATAAAACGATAAGGCTTATAAAATAATAGAAAATAAGGTTGTTTTGCGCACCGGCAGCTGTTTTAAAAAAATGGCTGCCGGTCTTTTTAATTTCGGCTTATATTTTTTTATAAGTCGCTCCGTTTTTTTCAAGAACGCTTTCAATCAGGCTTATTTCCACTTCAGCCATATGGCCCGCGTCGAAACTTTCGTGGCGCCGGATCGCTTCATTAAAAAGCTCTGTCACGGAACTTTTTATTCGCATGAGAGTGACGTGAGGCGTGAAACTTCTTTTTTCACGAGCGAATCCCAGAAGCTCAAGCTTGTTTTCGAGAACCGAAAAGGATTTTGAAAGAACGCCGCCTTTATCATCAGCCTTAAGATATAATATACGCGGACATTCTTTGGTGAAAAAGCCGAGGCCGCCGAGTTTCAGATCGACCGGCATTTTTTCCGGCGCGCAGCACGCTATGGCTTTTTTAATGTCGGCAATAAGACTTTCTTCGGTGTCGCCCAGAAATTTGACCGTGAAATGAAGATTTTCAATTGGCGTCCATTTGCCTGATACGGCGCCGCGAAAATCATTTTTAATAACTTTGTATCTTTCTGAAAAACCGGCCGCGTTAATGAAGCAGCCTATAAAAAGCCTTCTGAATGGCATAATGAAAGTTCTCCTTAAAAAAATTTACTTTCGCATTAAAATTACTTTACATTCAGGCTATTGTCAAGATTTTTTTTATATCATATTGAAGTCGCGGTGAGTTTCTGTTATTATATCATACTAAATCTATATGTTTGAAAGGAAAGATGAGTCCTGGATTTTTCAGCTTCAAAATATAACGGGCCGGTGTCCGCTGACGAAAATGAAAATTTCAAGGCGTTGAGCGTTGAAATTTTTGATAATGACGAGCTCGAATTATTGAGTTCATCGGATAAAAAGTTGTGCGATGTCCTTAGAGCTTATTTCGATTCCAACATATATCAGGAATTCGTTTTTATAAGCGGGCAGAACGGGAAGGACGGCTCATCCCTGTGCCTTGAAAAACTGAGGCATTTTAAATACGCCGTGTCGTTATGCGCAAGGCTTGGTAACGTAGCGGCGCTTTCCAATTCGGTTTTTCCGGCGCAAATACGCGAAAAGCTCGTTCCGCGCCTTTCTTATCTGAAAAACGTCTTGAACGTTTCCGGTTTTTTGAGTTCGGATAAAATGGATGAATTCGAAGCCAGCCTTCAAGAGTGTCTTGCCGTTATCGATGAGGCTCGTTCTATCGAGGCGCGGCTCGTGAACGAGCGAGAGATGGCCGAGATAGATGCGCGCGGCAAAGTCCGGGAGCGCGAATGCGCCGGAGATGAAAGAACTGAAGAAACAGAACATAAAAGCCAGACGATTTCCGGAGCGCCGTGCGATAATGATGATAATTGCTCTTTTGCGTCCATAGAGAGGGACCGGATCGCGTGGGAAGCCAGGCAGGCGAAGGGTGACGATGGAACGGGATGCGGCCTTTCGATTATATTCTTCGTCATTGGCGGCGCCGTGGGCGGTCCCATTGCAGCTATTGTAGGCGGCTTATCGGGATACCTGATCGGATCTCTGGGCCGTGGCGGGGAAACGGTTATCGGGAGAGGAAAGATTGAAAAAACATACGAATATAAACTAAACAGGAAGGACGGCGAATTTGCGGAAGACGAAGATAAGGGCTCTGACGGCGAATATGTTTCAGAAAAAAAAGCTGAGAAGTACATAAAAACAAGGCGTAAACGCAAACCGCATAGTGACGCGGATTATGAAAGCAAAGGAAATGCCGGGTGCTCATTCGCCTGTCTCGGTTTTTTAATAGGCGCTTTGCTGAACGGATATTACTGCGCGTTTGGCGGGTCCGTTCTCGGGTTTCTTTCAGGGATGCTCGTTGAAGATATAAGAACAAAAAGATCGTCGAGAAAAGTGATCGTAAGTATTCAGCGTAACATTATGGGGTGGGGCATTCTGGGCGGAATTTATCTCGGGTTCGGTTTCGTGAACTCGCTTGTTTTTTCAATCATCGCGTTTGTTGTTTCGGGAAAATTACTGGGATCTTTGGCCGGCGTATGGTATCCGGGGCCGGGAAATGGCAAAAGCGGTTCAGTGGCGTTAACAGTTGAAAATCTTGAGCGTGATGATGATTTGGCCATTGAAAAAGATAATGAAAAAACGTTGGAACATAAAGAAGAGTCCGATTTTGTTAAAACCGCCGATTTTTTAATGATCGTAGTCGCCGCAGGCGGATTTATTTCCGGCGCGCTTATTTACGGGGATAAATATAATTTAAGCGTTAGCGGCGCCATATACGGCGGCGTTGCTGCTGTTTTATTCTGTTTTTTCGCGACCTCGGTTTTAAGGTCGTATCTTTTTCCGCTTAAAAATAAAAAATGATGTTTATTGACAGAGTCCGATCTTTTTGATAAAATTCAGTCATCAGCTGTTATTTAAACTTATTATATCAGGATAATTTGCCGGAACGTGAGTTTTATATAGTATTCCGGTAAACATATAAGATTAGGGGATGGTTTTTATGCCAGAGAGTAATTTATACGATGTAATTATAATCGGAGCGGGTGTTTTTGGTATGTCTACCGCTTATTATCTTAAGCAGACCGATCGTTCGCTCAAGGTGCTCGTAGTTGACCGCGAGGGCGGCGCGGGCGAAGGCAATACATGTAAATCGGCGGCCGGCTTCAGAAACACTTTTTCGTCGCCTGAAAACGTTATTTTAACGGATACCGCAATAGATAAATTAGTGGCTATAGAGAAGAGCGGATTTAACCTCAATATCAAGATGTGCGGTTATCTCTGGCTTATGACCGATGAAAAATTCAAAAAGTCACAGGATTCCATAGTCGCCATGAAAAATAACGGCGTGGATTTTTCGGTGCTTTTTGCCGAGGAATTGCGCGCTATTCCGGGGTTAAACGTCGATAATTACAGTTCTGATGAATGCAAGATGATGGGGCTTTCAAGGATAAAATGCGGCCTCTTCGGTAAAAAATGCGGTTCTCTCGATCCCGGCGCCATCGTGTCCTATTATGAAAGTGAATTCAAAAAGCTTGGCGGCGAGACGAAATACAATACTGAGGTCACGTCCCTGATAATGGAGCCACGTGAAAAGCTCGACATTCCCGGCGAACCTCTCATATGGCAGGACCCGAAGATATCTGGCGTTCGCACGAAAGACGGAGAGCTCCATGCGAAGATGACGATAGTCGCCGCCGGCGTCTGGCAGAATAGCCTTCTGGATCCTATCGGCGTTGACTCTCATATAAAACCGAAGAAACGTCAGCTCTTTCAGGTAAAAGGCAGTTCGCTGGAACCTTTCATTAAAAGTATTTCAGGGTTCAATGAGCTGAACATGCTTCCTTTCACGATAATTCAGAAAGCCGGAATTTATATCAAGGCCGAGCCGCGCGAGAACTGCATATACGTGGGATGCGCCGACGATATCGGCCGCGCTTTCAGCCTGGATTGCGAACCGGAGCGTGATTATTACGAAAACAGCATATTGCCGGCTCTCGTCGAAGTCTTTCCGCAATTTAAAACCGCACGCCTGGAAAGCATGGTAGCCGGTTCTTACGCGTATAACACCATCGACAAGAATCCATACATATATAAGCCGATGGAAGATCTTATGGTCGTTTCAGGCGATTCCGGCTCGGGCATCATGAAATGCGACTCGGTCGGCAGAATAGCTACGGCGCTTTACTGGAAGGAAGAATACGCGATTCTTTACCCGAACGTGCCTTTTAAAGTTTCAAAACTCGGCATCGTTACCAGGGACGTCACATTTGAACGGTTCATAATTTAGCCCGGCCGGATATTTTATGAAAACGCTTTTACACGCTAAATATGGGTTAGTTAATAACATTAAGATGTAACGGTTTCATTTATTATGACGAAATATTATGGAGGGCGATTTTAAAATGTCGTTCTCCATAATTTTTAGATGAAGGGTGAACTTTAAATGTCAGATCTGATCAAAATTTTTTTTGAAAACCTTTATAACCTGAAAGAGCTTATCCATTGGGGCGGATATACCGTTTTGACGCTGATAGTGTTTTCAGAAACAGGTCTTTTGATAGGCTTTTTTCTGCCAGGCGACTCGCTTCTGGTTACGGCTGGCGTGATAGCGGCTACGACGACAGGCATTCTCGATATAAACTATCTCATCATGATGCTTTGCGCCGCGGCCATAATAGGCGACACGACAGGCTATTCGATAGGCTATAAAGCGGGACACGCCCTTTTCACCAGAGAGGATTCGATTTTCTTCAAGAAGAGCCATCTCATAAAGACTAAGGCTTTCTATGAAAAGCACGGTGGCAAGACGATCATAATAGCCCGGTTCATCCCGATAATCCGGACGTTCGCTCCGGTGATAGCGGGCGTGGGCGAGATGAGTTACCCTAAATTTCTGGCTTATAACGTTATCGGCGGTATCGGCTGGGTCGTAAGCATGTGCCTTATCGGTTATTTCATAGGCAATGCCTTTCCGCTGCATATAGTAG
Source organism: uncultured bacterium (assembly GCA_964545075.1). GTDB lineage: Bacteria > Muiribacteriota > UBA9980 > UBA9980 > UBA9980 > DAOPXV01. Next base: position 7,826 of record CAZJFS010000027.1, on the reverse strand, counting down.
TGCCAGTCGTTATTTTCATATCCTTGCTTCCGATGGTCTATGAATATTATAAAGCGTATTCCGAAAAAAAAAAAATCAAGTTAGCGGAGCTGGTAAATAATGAATTATAAAGATGAAACGACTACCCTGAGCGATCTGAAAAAGTTGATGAAAAATTTCGTCGATGATCGCGAATGGGTGAAATATCATGACCCTAAAAACCTTTCGATGTCCATCGCGATCGAGGCCGCGGAACTCATGGAACTGTTTCAGTGGCTCAAAAATGACGAGGCCGTGGCGTTGAAGGATGATCCCGAAAGATACGTCGACATCTGCGATGAGGTGTCGGACATAATGCTCTATTGCATGTCGCTTGGAAACGTGCTCAATATCGATCTTTCAAAGGCGATCGCCGCGAAGGTTGAAAAGAACAAAATAAAATATCCGGCCGATAAATGCCGTGGAAATTACAAAAAACCTATGAAAAAAAGCCAATAAAAATCCAACCGGGCGCCTTTGGCCGCCCTTCGTTTTTTTAAGAAACTAGGAGAGAAGATATGTTCAAATTTCCGGAAGGGCTTTACACCGACGTACGCATTGAGGATGTTTTTGAGACAAAAGTGCTCTTTACGCTGAACAAGCTTGAAGAGATGAAGAACCGCAAATACAGCGGCGCCTTTATAAGAATTTTTGACGGATCGCGCTGGTATTACAGCTCCACGACCGATGTCCAGAATCTTCAGGCCGAGATCGACGGCCTCGCGGCATACGCCAAACCCCGAAAAGATATAGGAATAAATCCGGTAGTGAAAAAATTCGAGGCTAATCGCGGCGTTTTCATTAAGTTTGAAAAGAGGCGCATATCTGATATTACCGGTGAAGAAAAAATCGAATTTCTCAAAAAATACTTTCCGCTTATGAATTCGCGTCCCAAGATAAAACTGTGGCGCGCGCAGTATACCGATAAATACGAAGTGAAGAGTTTTTATTCGAGTATCGGTTCGGATATTAAATTCGATAACCAGAGGGTCGGGACGAGTTTTTCCTTCAGGCTCGCCGAAGGCGAACGCCAGTTCTCGGAATCGTTCAGAAAGGCCTCCAATTATTTTGACGAAGTTAAAAGTTATGCGGAAGGGCTCGAAACTTTTATTTTAAAATGCGAGGATTTCCTTGAAAAATCAAAGCCGGTAGAGCCGGGGAAATATACGGTGATATTATCGCCGCTCGCGGCAGGCGTTTTCGCCCATGAAAGTTTTGGCCATAAAAGCGAGGCCGACTTCATGCTTGGCGACGAGGCCATGAAAAAAGAGTGGGTGATCGGGAAAAAAATCGGCGCCGAACTTCTTTCGATAGCCGATAGCGGCCTCGAGGAAGGCAGCGGCCTAGTTCAATTCGATGACGACGGAACGCGGCCCGAAAAGACTTACCTCATAAAGAAAGGCCTGCTGAGCGGCCGGCTTCACAGCGTCGCGACCGCCGCGGAGCTCGCCGAGGGCCTGACGGGTAATTCCAGGGCAATAAGTTTCGAGTTTGAGCCGATAGTGCGCATGACGACGACTTATATAGAACCCGGAACTCAAACGAAGGAAGAACTTTTCGGCGAGGTAAAAGACGGCATTTATATCGAAACCATAAAGCACGGGTCGGGTCTTTCGACTTTCACGATCGCCCCGTCGCTTGCATACCGCATAACGAACGGCAAAATCGCCGAGCCTTTGAATATAGCGGTAGTGACCGGCAACGTCTTTGATACGCTGGGCGATATCGACGGCCTTTCGGATAAGCTCGAACTCCTGTCGTTCGCCGAGGGAGGATGCGGAAAAATGGACCAGTGGCCGCTTCCGGTTGGCTTCGGCGGACCGTATGTCCGGGTTAAAAATATGAACGTGCAGTAGCGAGGAAGGTTATTTATGATAGTAGAAAGATACATGCAGAAAACCGAAGAGGTTTCGGTGAAAGTTGTTCAGACGCAAATAGATTCGCTCAAGCGCAAGAACATAACGAAGACCGGGTACAGGGCGTATGACGGCAAATTTATCGGCATAGCGGGAGCGCTCGGCGTCCACGACAGGGCGGCCCTTGAAGCCGAGGCCCGTTCGGCGCTTTCATTGAAGGTGCCTTATGAATATGAAGTTTCGGGCGACATGAAGGAATATATAACGTTGTCCGACGATATAATTCCCGAAGACGAGCTTATGGTCGAAATTGAAAGTTTTCTGGAGTCGGTCCGTTCGGCTCAGCCTGATTTTTCATTTTCGAATACCGTGAAGCTGATAAATTACGAAGCGTGCATGTCGAACGATTCCGGCCTCGACCTTTGCTATAAAGACAGGCTTTTTATGCTGTCTCTGCTTTTCAAGGAAAGAGCCTCGGTTAATATCCTTGACGGATTCGTTGCATATATGGGCCGCAAGTATGACCGCGCCGCCCTTTTAAAGCATCTGAACGCCGTTTGCCGGGCGTATAAGACGCCCGTAGACCTTCCAGCCGGAACGCGCTTTCCCGTGATATTTTCAACTGCCGACGAAATGCCCGCGATGAAATTCGCGCAGGATCTCAACGGTCTTCGTTTCGGGACTAAAAGCTCCATTTTTGCCGATAAGTTGGGTCAAAAGCTTTTTTCCGATAAATTTGATTTTTATTTCTCGCTCGATCCCGTCGAAAATATGGTGCCATTCTTTGACGCGGAAGGCGCCGTGAATGCCGGATTTGAAACTCCTCTTATTAAAAATGGCGTTTTAATATCTCCTTATACCGATAAGAAGACTTCGAAGACATACGGGTTGCCGTATACCAAAAGCGCGTCATCGGAATACGATGGAATTCCCCAGCCCGCTCTCGCGGCCCACAGAATCGCGGCATCAGAAAAGACCGCGAAGGAGCTTTTAAGCGGCCGACCGGGGATATTCGTCATGATCGCGAGCGGCGGCGATTATACCCCGGAAGGTAATTTCGCGACTCCAGTTCAGCTGGCGTTATATTTTGACGGCGAGAATTTCATAGGAAAACTTCCCGAGCTACAGATATCGTCTAACGTATACGAAATGTTCGGCGACGCTTATATAGGCGTTTCAAAAGACAGTTTTTTCCCGCTTTCTCATGAAAAATGCCTGATCATGGATCTGAAGGTTTCAAAAATATAGCGCGGAGGGCCGGATGGACCGTTATAACAGGGTCGTGAATTTTATAATTTCAGAAGCGGTGGTTATTTTCATGATCACGCTTAACGCCGTCGCGCTTTTCCTGGACGCTTTTCCGATGATAAGGGAGAGCACTCATCTCTTTTTCTGGATAGATTACGCATGCGTAATATTTTTTTTGATCGAAGCCGTTTTAAAGATGTCGATCCTGGATCATGATGAATACTGGGACAGCAACTGGAATAAATTTGATCTTTTCGTGGTTATGATAAGCATTCCCTGCCTGCTGTCTCCGCTATACGATGTGAAAGGCTTTTCCGCCATACTTATATTGCGCCTTGGCCGGCTGATAAGGTTTTTTAAGCTGTTGCGTTTCGTGCCGGACGGCCAGAGGGTCTGGTTCGGTATTTTGCGCGCGTTAAAAGCCTCCATCGCGGTTTTTTTTGCGCTGCTGCTCTTGAATATAGTTTTTGGCATGGGCGCCACTCTTTTGTTCGGCCACGTGGTTCCTGAAAAATTTGGCAATCCCCTGATTTCATGCTATTCTCTTTGTAAGGTTTTTACCGTTGACGGCTGGATTGAACTGCCCGATGCGGTAGTGGCAAAGACCACATCGGTTACGCTGGCTGTTTTCGCCCGCATATATTTCCTTTTTGCGGTCGTAATATGCGGCGTTTTGGGATTGTCCCTGGCTAACGCGGTTTTTGTAGATGAAATGACATCCGATAATACCGCGCAGGTTGAAAAGATGGTCGATCTTCTTCAGAAGGAATTGCGTAACTTCAGGACGGAGAACCAGCAGAGCCGCCAGCAGTCAAATGACCGCCTTCAGAATGAACTCTCGAATTTCCGAGATGAAAACCGTCGCGACAGGCAGGAATCGAATGAAAAACTGACGCGTGAGATCGAAAGCCTCAAGGCCGCTGTCGAAAAGTTGACTTCCGGCCGTTAAATTCGGTTTAAAATGAATGATTGTTCATTTTTGCGTTGACAATTCCGATAATATATAGTAGATTAATAATGCCGACGGCCCATATATGGATTGCGTCCGATATGCCGCGGCGTAAAGAGGAATTCGCCGAATGCTTGTAAAAAAATATGAGCATCGATGTAAATCCGATATTTATGGAGGAAGCTAAATTGAAAAGAAAATCGTTGGTTTGCGTTTTGCTCTTTTGCACTTTTTTATCTGTAATCTGTATTTTCGCGGTTAATGCCGAGGCCGGCGTCCGCGTGTATTTTTCCGATCACGATTCAAGGCATGACCGCGATTATTACAGGCACGACCGCGATCACTGGCCTTTCGATCCGCCCAGAACGAGAACTATTTACGTTCCGGTGGTCGTGGAACCTTCCGCTCCTGAAAGATTCTATGTAAATCCCAAGGAATTTGGAAATGAACTCAACTGGTCGAAGGCGCATGGCAATGATTACGGATATTTCATCCTGCGCTCCGATAACGATGGTAAAACATATGCCATGATACAGTTCGTAGGTTCCGAGGTTACGTCCTATATCGATACCAATGTAATCGGCGGAGTTACCTATTATTATCTGATACAGAACGCTTATCGCGACGGCACCGGTGGAGGTCGCTCGAAGATCGTCGCGGCTCGAGCTTTTTATACGTCTCAGCCGCCAATCGTGATCGTTCAGAAGGCGACTTCTTCGGACGCGGTTCAGGTTCCGGTAGTTACGCAGGTGGAGTCCGATTCTACGGGCGCGGTTGCAAGCTATAAGATGACGAAATCGTCAAAAGGCCTTAAAGCTCCGGCCAAGATAGCCGCAAAATTTTCCGGGAACTCCGTTTCGATAATCTGGAGCGCTTCTAAAAACGCTGATGGTTACGAAATATTCAAAACATCGGAAGACCCCGTCGGCTCATTTCAGAAAATAGGCGAAATAAAAGGTTCCACGAGTTTCGAAGACAGATCCGTGGATAAAACGAAGCAGTATTTTTATTATGTCGTAGCATTCGATAAGAATGGAACATCGCCTAAGTCAAAGATAGCATCGGCTGTCGACGCTCAGTAAGCAAAAAATAATTGGTTGCATTTTGATTTAAATGAAAAAGAGGCCGTTTCAAAAATTATATTTTTGGACAGCCTCTTTTTCTTTTAATATACGATTATTTAATTTTATCCTGGTTGAACGCTTATAAGACTTTTCTTTCTTCGAGCTTATCGGCGAATATCGTGACGGAATTGCCGAGGATCTTCGCGAAGCCTCCCGCCACATCCCATTCGGCGTCATTTTTCAGAGCGGCGGCATCCTTTTTTATGGCGACGACGCCTTTGGAAAGCTCCGTGATATAAGGCATATGGCCCTGCAAAACGCCGAGATAACCTTTAACGGCTGGCATTATTACCGATTCCACGTCGGAATTCGAATAAACCAGGGCGTCCATCGTGACTATTTCAAATTTATATTTCGGAAGCATAAACCGGGACCTCCGTTCAATTACTTGTTCTGAGCTTCTTGTTTTTTATAGTTTTCGATGACGTCGTCTATCGAACCGCACATATAGAAACACTGTTCCGGGATATGGTCGTATTTGCCTTCGACGATCTCACGGAACGAGCGTACCGTATCTTTAACCGTTACATAGCGGCCTTTCAGGCCGGTAAACTGTTCGGCGACGAAGTTCGGCTGCGACAGGAATTTTTGAATTCTTCTGGCGCGCGCGACGATCTTTTTGTCATCGTCTGAAAGCTCGTCGATGCCAAGGATCGCGATAATATCGTGGAGGTCTTTATATTTTTGAAGTATGGCCTGTACCTGGCGGGCGGTCGAATAGTGCTCGAGGCCGATGACGTTCGGGTCCAGAAGCTTTGAGGTCGAAGCGAGAGGATCGACGGCGGGATAAATTCCGAGCTCCGAGATCTGCCGCGATAGAACAGTGGTCGCGTCCAGGTGCGAAAACGCCGTTGCGGGCGCGGGATCTGTCAAATCGTCGGCGGGAACGTATATGGCCTGAACGGATGTAATGGAGCCCTGTTTGGTGGATGTGATGCGTTCCTGGAGATCGCCCATTTCAGTTCCGAGGGTGGGCTGGTATCCGACCGCTGAGGGCATACGGCCGAGCAGCGCTGAAACTTCAGAGCCGGCCTGGGTAAAGCGGAATATGTTGTCTATGAATAAAAGCATGTCCATGTTTTTCTGATCGCGGAAATATTCGGCCATCGTAAGGCCTGAGAGAGCTACGCGAAGACGCGCGCCGGGCGGTTCGTTCATCTGTCCGAACACCATGCACATTTTTGAGATAACGCCCGATTCCTTCATTTCACGCCAGAGATCGTTTCCTTCGCGGGTTCTTTCGCCGACTCCGCAGAAAACCGAGAGGCCGCCGTGTTCTTTGGCTATGTTGTGGATGAGTTCTTGAATGAGAACTGTTTTTCCGACGCCGGCGCCGCCGAACAATCCGACCTTTCCGCCTTTCATGTAAGGCGCGAGAAGATCGATGACCTTGAGGCCGGTTTCGAATATCTGAACCGTGGTGCCCTGTTCTTTAAGCGTCGGAGCTGACCTGTGTATTGGCATCGTTTGCGCGGTTTTAACTTCGCCGGCTTCGTCTATCGGCTCGCCGAGCAGGTTGAAAATTCTTCCGAGCGTTTGTTCGCCTACCGGGACTGCGATGGGCCGGCCGGTGTTTATTGCCTTCATGCCGCGGCACAGGCCGTCGGTCGAATGCATTGAAATGCAGCGCACCTGGTTGTTGCCCAGGTGTGACGCCACTTCAGCCGTTATCGTGGTGTTTTGCGCTTCGTGCGGGACGTGGATGGCATTATAGATCTCGGGAAGGTTATCTTCGCCGAATTCTATGTCCATGGTCGGTCCGATTACCTGGACTATTTTGCCGATGTTTTTATCTTCTTTCATTTAGAAGAGCTCCTTTGGTTTATTTTATTATCTATGACTAATTAAAATTTCAGCAAAATTATATCATAATTTTGAAATTTTTAAAAGAATTTTTTGTTAAGTTTTTTTTAAAGAAAACCGGCGTGGAATTTAATCAGGCTTTTTATGGGATCTTATACCCTTTTTTTTAAAGCCGTTCCGCATGCGGGGCATTTCCGGATGTTTTCAGGATAAAAATTCGATGGCGCATTCATGATAAATTGAAGCTCTTTTTTGAAGCGCTCTCTTTCACCGGCAAGAATTCTTGAGTCGTATTCGGAAATTTTAAGGTTTGTGAGCCTTTTGTTTATATCGTCAATAGCCTGGCGATACTCGATAATGTTTCGGGATTTGACCACTTCGCATTCGGGGCAATACATGATCATGAGCCTATGACCGCAGTGCGCGCAAGTTTCACGGTTAGCCGGCGAGTTCTTTTCGCATTCAGGGCATTTAATCAACGACATTTTATTATCCTCGGCGTGTCTTAGTTAAGTTGAAAATGTTGCTTTTATATAGCTGTCTTCTTAACGATTGCAATTTTTAAAAAAGTCAGCGGCGTGAAAATTATTCTGATAAAGCGCTGGAATTGATCAAAGCGAAACATGATGCCGATAGGGCCGCATTGATAAAATTGTATCAGAAAAAAACGGCGACTGCAAGAATTTTATATTTGGAGAGCCTTATTCTATGTTTGCTTCTAATAGCATATAGTAATCTTCCCTTGAATTTTCAGTGACAACGCCTGATTCGACGTTTTTATTCGCCGCGTCGTATTTTCCGGTGTTGAATGTTTTAAGTCCGCCGGTC
>CAZJFS010000026.1:23747-39690 GCA_964545075.1 uncultured bacterium | reverse complement strand
AGTTCGGGGGAATTTTGAGAGGTGGTATTATTATGAAAATCACAAACACTAACATCCCAATGATCAACAAGGATCAGAAAAAAGTAAACCAGAATACCGACAAAAGTGTTAAGGTTGACGAAAAATTCAGTCAGCTTGTCAATTCTAAGATCGCCGAAGACAAAAAAACGGTTGATAATACAGCTAAAACAGTTGTAAAAGATTCGGCTGCAAACGTTTCCAGCGGTTCTGCGAATGCGACCAGGCATGCGGAACATATGAAAGAAGTTAAAAACTTCATAAAAAGCACTCCCGAAGTGCGCGCCGACAAAGTGGAAGAATTAAAAGCGAAAATAGCCAACGGAACATATAATGTTTCGTCGGAAGAACTCGCCGACAAACTCATTAACTCCGGTGTTATAAATAATCTTTTAAAGACTCTGTGATCTTCGCTAAATGATCATATAAATTTTAAACCAAGGTGTACGTTTTAATTTAGCGGAAGGGTGAGTGAACCGTCATGTTCGCAGAAAAGATTGCCAGCATTCTTCAGCAAATGAGCCAGTTATATGAACGGCTTCTCGAACTCTCGCGTCAAAAAAAAGAAGCGATATTAAGCGGGAATAACGATAAGCTGGTCGAAATAACGGGCCTTGAAGAAAAAGCCGCGACCGAAATTGAAAAATGCGAAAAGATCAGACAACATGCGGTTTCATTATACCTTGATACAAACGCTCTTCCGCCGGCGACCAAGTTCTCCGAACTTATCGCCCGGGGTCATTTGGGCGATAAAAGCTCTCAGCTCGCCGAATTGCGAGCTAATATGCTGGTCCTTTTAAAAAAGGTCAAAGATGCCAATGATGAAAACATCGCTCTTATAGCATCGTCCCGTGCGGTTATTGACGCCACTTTAAGTTTCATAAAAAGCAAGATAATCCAGAAGCACCAGGCTACGACAAATGGCCAGGCCGCCACATATTCCAAAAAAAGCATATCTAATCAATCTATAAGCCCGGTCACAAACTCCGGGCAAAGTCTTATCAATTTTATAGCCTGACGGCTTTATCATAAATTTCTTTTAACCACGCCTGAAATTCAATCGATCAAATTGTGAGCGGCAGCTGATACTTTTTCCATCAAAAAAGTTTCATTTGCTTAATTTAATTATTTTTTCGCCGATAGTAATAGTAGGCGTATAAATAGAATTAAACGCGCCATGCTTTGAGGGGGGTTTTATGGAAATTTCGACTTTTTCGCTTTTCGAATCCGCGAGACGCGGCCTTGCCGCCAATCAGATAGCTTTGAACGTGGTGTCTCAAAACATATCGAATGCTTCCACTGACGGTTATACCAGGCAAGAAGTAATAATGAAGAATACTCCGCCTTCAAGCTATTCCACTTCGATGGGGATGACAAGCGTAGGCACTGGCGTCGAGGTGGCCGAAATCCGTCAGGTGCGCGACACTTTTATTGATGGTCAGATAATGTCCCAAAACAGCCTTTCAACTTATTGGTCCACTAAACAGGACTATCTCGAAAGAGTTCAAACATTTATAGCCGAAGATTCTGATGCCGGACTGAAAAGCCTTCTCGATAAATTTTGGAAAGCCACTGAAGACCTTTCTAATTATCCGCAATCACAGGCGACCCGCCAGGCCATGATACAGGCCGGCGAATCGCTTGCGAGCAGCGTTAAATATATGAATAACCAGTTAAACAACATTGAAACGACAATGGACGCGAATATAGAGCAAAAGATGAACGATGTTAACACCCTCGCCAAGAAGATTGCCGGGTTAAACGGTAATATAATAAAACTTGAAAGTTCGGATAATAACATGAGCGATCTGCGCGACGAGCGTACTCGGCTTATGAAGGAACTTTCGGGCCTTGTTAAATTTGACGTTGCCAGCACGGGCCAGATCGACGACGGTCAGATACTCATAAATGGCCGGGCTCTTGTAAGTAACGAAAATTATAATCAACTTGAATTCGTTCCGGACGCGAGCGGAGCTCCAAATCTTCACTGGAAGGGCGAAGCCGATAATTTTTCAAGCAACGCTTCCGTTATAACCGGGTTTGCAACGCCCGAGGCGGCATCCGCGAATTATACCGTCGATGTAAAGAGTCTTGCTAGCTCATTTTCCGTCGATTCAAAAGTGAACGATCTTAAAGGCACTGACCTTATTTCAAAACTTAAAGGCGTTAACAGCGGAACGCTTATGATAAACGGGACCGAATTTAAAATAGATACTTCGACCATGACCTTAGACGATCTTGTAAAGCAGATAAATCAGAGCGGCACTCAGGTCGCCGCTTCTATTGACAGCGGCGGGAAATTCCATCTTAATTCGAAAAACGAAGGTGAAGCGTCAACTATAAATATTTTGGGCGGCACATCGAATTTATTTCAGGAACTTGGCATAGAAAGTTCGCTGACCGGAACGCCAGTACCGAAAGTAAGCGATGAGAATGCCAGCCTTAACATTTCGGGAAGCTTCAGAATAAACGGAAGATACGTTAAAATAGTTCAGGGCCAGACTGACTCTTTAGCGAGAATAGTCTCTGAAATAAATTATAACTCGCCAGACACTTTAGCCTCGCTTGCGAAAGACAAGGATGGCTCTTATAAAGTAAAGCTTGCCGCTAAAGACGGATACTCGAAAGTCGAAATCAGCGACTCGTCGGAAAATCTTTTATACAGGCTCGGGCTCTTGACGTCGCCCCAGACCGGCGTAACGGTTGAAGCCGCGAATACGAAAGCCGGTCAGGACGCTAAATTTGTTATTAACAATACTGAATATAAACAGAATTCTAATAAAGTAACTGATAATATAAAAGGCGTAACATTTAATTTAAATAGTACCGGTTCGGCCCAGCTTAACGTGAAGCCGGCGATATCGGGCGGGGAACTCGGCGCGCTTCTGGAAACGCGCGACACTACCATACCTGATTATATTAATAAAATCGGAGAATTCGTAAGAGTTTTTTCATCGGAGGTCAATAAGATCCATAGCGAAGGTTTTGACTTAAATGGCGAGAGCGGAATAAATTTCTTTAACCCGATAAACTACGATTCGGAAACGCCCGGTCAGACAATTTTAAGCCAATTTTCGGTTAACGCTGAACTCAAGAAAGATCCGTCTAAACTTGCGGCGGCGGCAATGGACGCCGAAATATATGCTAAGACAGGCCAGATCCGATCCAAAGGCTCGGGAGACAACACCACGGCTTTGAAATATACGGCCATAAAGACCAAATGCATATTTTCCGACGGTTCAAATATGACCGACAAATATGGCGAATTGCTTGCTTCGATCGGCGACGTTCTTGATACTGCCCAGAAAACCAGCTCCACGCAAAAAATAATACTTAATAATATCGAATTGAAAAAGGAATCCATATCCGGCGTCTCGATCGATGAGGAAGTCGCCAACATGCTTAAATATCAGCATGCTTATGAGGCTTCGGCGAAGGTAATGAACGTGATAGATGGAATGATAGATATAATAGTAAATAAGCTGATAAGTTAGCGGGGGGAGAAAATATGAGAGTCACAAACAATATGAAAATACAGATGGCCGTTAATAACATCGGCACGCAAAGTGAAAGAGTGGCGAAGCTTCAGGAACAGGCTTCAACCGGAAAGAAGATAAACAGGCCGTCCGACGACCCTATTGGAATGATGACTTCCATAAAATTAAGTTCGGAAAAGACGAGCCTTGAGATTTATAGCAATAATATTACGCAAGCTAAAGTTTTCGTTAACGATTCGGACACAATGGTCTCTGATACAAGCAGAATATTGACGCGTTTTAAGGAACTTTCCGTTAGAGGCGTGAATGGTACGCTTACGCAGAGCGACCGCGACATTATAGCCGCGGAAATGAACTCTCTCATCGAGCAGCTTGCTTCCGACGCAAATTATAAAAATAGCGAAGGGTTTGTCTTCGCGGGTTCCAAAAACACTGAAAAGCCTTTCGAGGTACAGATGGGAAGCGCGAGGCAGGTGGGGTCGGACGGCAGAATGATAACGGCATCAAGCGTTATAAGAGTGGATTACAAAGGCGACCGCGCGGATATTTTAAGAAATGACAGCGATACGACCAGAATGAAGGTAAATATGGACGGCGAAACCGCTTTTATGAATGTAACGGCTCAGGCGGTTTACAGTACATCGCTTTATGAGAATCCGGATTGCTCCCCGCTTGATACTAACCTTAAAGAGGGATATTTTACAATTAAAGGAAGCAATTCAGAGGAAATAGTGAAGGTCAACGGCGACGAAAGCCTTCAATCGCTTGCGGATAAAATAAATAAAACTTCAAAGATAGCCGGGGCCAGGGTCGTTACCGAATCCGGAGGCTCGCGGATAGTTTTAGAAGCCCGTGAGGAAGGCCAGACGAACCAGTTCGCGCTTATAGAAGGCGCGACCAATTTTCCGAGAAATGCAACGAATGTCCTCGAGGTTTTAGGGCTTACATCCAAAATACAAACTATAACCGGCGTAAACGATATCAATCAGCCTCTTTCGACCCAGTTTAAAGACATGCGCGGCGGTGGTTTCAACCTCAACGGGCAGTATATAAGCGTTGATGCAAATAAGGATTCCTTGAAAGATGTCGTTGAAAGGATAAACGCTAATGTCAAAAACGTTAACGTAAAGATAGTGGATGGAAACATAGCTATAGAAGGAACCGGAACGTTAAAAATAGAGAATGCTACAACAAATCTTTTTGAAAATCTTGGCATGCCGGCTGTCAGAAAGATATCGACGGCTAAAATAGCCGATGCTCAAATGAAAGAGCAGCCTCTCGCTAAAAACGAGTGGGTAAAAAACGGCGGTTTTATAGTTAACGGTACCAGCATAGGAATTACGGACGCCCAGTCGGAAACGCTATATACTCTTAAAGATAAAATTAATTCGCTGAATATAGGCGCCACTGCAAGCATTTCAGGAGACAGGTTCGTAATCACTTCCGGAGCGCCGGCGAATAATACCAGTGCGATGAGCAGCATAACGGACGGCACGAGCGAATTCCTGAAAAGTTTTGAGTTTTCTTATCAAAGTTCAGTCTTAAACGTGACGCCCGATACCAATGTTACGACGGCGTTAGGCGTGACGGCCGGCAGCCAGTTTGAAATAAACGGAAAGACTTTTACCGTAAACAGCAAGGATACGTTAAGATCTCTGAACGACAAGATAAATTTTGAGAATCTTGGCGTGCGCGCAAGCATAGTTACCGATGGAGCGGGCGTAAGGCTTGACCTGTCACCGTCGGGCGTCAAGGACGATATGCATCTGGCAAATTTCAAGGATGTAAACGGCGGCGATTTTTTCTCGAAGATACTCATGGGCAATCAGATAGCTTCGAAACCTTCCGTTACGGCTCCTCTTGTCCAGAACACGCTTTCGTCGATAGGGATATCCGGGAGTTCTTTAACCGTGAATGGAATAACGATCAATTATGACCCGAGTACGGATAACATGACCGACGTCATATCACGGATCAATGAAAAGGTAAGCGGCGTTAGAGCGTCCGTGAATTCTAACAATCAGTTGGTAATAGATTCCACTGGAACTTTGGACATAGTTGACGGCGCGGATTCAAATTTTTCACAAAAAATATCTATAGGTGACGAAAAAATTGCCGATAAGAATGGTAACGTGGCGATAACGCGCTCTTCGGAGAACGCGCAGTCAATTTTTGACATACTGATGGAGATACGCGATAACTTGTACGGCGGAAACACTCAGGCGGTGGCGAATAATGTCGATGATCTTTATTCCGCGGATAATGACTTTATGGGCGGCCTTGCCAAGCTTGACGAATGCGTTACTCACGCTACGGAACTAAGAGAAGTTTTTGGCAATACGCTTAATCAGATCGAACGCACCGATTTGCGTAACAAGAACGTAGAAGTGTATCTCGCCAAGCTTATAGCGGCTAACGATGAAGTAGACTATGAAAAAGTGGTGACCGAATACTACACGGCGGATATGGTCTACCAGGCGGCGCTGCAGGTAGGCGGCAAGCTCAATCAGTCGACGCTGCTTGATTTTTTGGGATAAAAAATAAATTATAAAAAAGATTTTTTTTGAAAAATATAAAATAAAAAAGGAGAGATCGTTATGAAAATCGAAACTAAATTTTTCGGCGAGGTCGAAATTGACGAAACCAAGATCGCGACCATTGTTGACGGAATACTCGGATTTGAAGAATATCATGATTACGTTTTGTTTCCGCATCCTAAAGACGCGATGTTCTGCTGGCTTCAGTCGACTGAAAACCCCAATATATGTTTTCTGATGGCCGAGCCGGTGCAGTTCATGTTCAATTATTCGGTTGACGTTTCGGATGAAATAGTCGCAAAACTTCAGATAGAAAGGGCAGAAACGGTTGCAACGTACGCGCTGGTCGTCGTACCTGAAGATCCGCTTAAAATTTCGGCGAACCTTGCCGGCCCGATAATCATTAATACGCAGTCACACCTTGGAGCGCAGGTTATTTCGATGGACAAGGCGCATGCCGTAAAACATTATATCATAGAAGAACTCAAAGCGAATGCGTCGTTCCTTATTTCAAATTTCGTATCGGCCGTTTCAGGCATACGCGATATGGAAATGGATGTCGCCAAGCAGCCGGAAAGCCAAGTTTTTACGGATGCTATGGCAGCCACCACGGCCGAAGCTATGCTTCAGGCATACGGTTCATAAGTGAAAATAATATGATGCGAATTTTATGAATAAAATAAAAATCCGTCCCGATTATGGCGGATTTTTATTTTTAAAAATGTTCATTCGTTGACAAAGCGACACGGGGTGTTGTATAATTAAAAGATATTTTAATAAAGAAAGCAATAATTAATTTAAAGTAATAAATAAGGAGCGCGATTTCAGATGAAAGTCCAGACCAAATTTTTCGGAGAAATCGAAGTAAACGAAGAAAAAATAATCACTTTAAGCGATGGCATGCTCGGTTTTGAAAATAATAAAAGATTCGTTCTCATTCCACATCAGAAAGACAATATGTTCAAGTGGTTCCAGTCTATCGAAGATCCTCTTATTTGCTTTTTAGTTATAGAACCTGTGCTTTTCATGTTCAATTACTCCCTTGAGATTTCCGACGAGACGGTTTCAAAGCTTAAAATAAAGACGGCCGAGGAAGCGGTTATTTACGCTCTCGTGGTCATTCCTGAAGATCCTATGAAAATATCGGCCAACTTAGCCGGCCCGATAGTAATAAATTCCAGAAATAGAACAGGCGTTCAGGTCGTTTCCAATAACCCGGATCATCAGATAAAGCATTATATTATCGAAGAATTGAAATCCAACGCGGCTAAGCTCATGACGAATTTCGCGGCGGCCGTATCCGGTAAAGTAGCCGCTTCGGTTGAAACCCTTACGACGAATGCGCCGGAGAGCAAACAGTAAAACCAATCCTTGGGAGGGAAATAGATTGTTAGTCCTCACACGAAAAAATAATCAAAGCATAATGATCGGCGATCAGATCGAGATAATCGTCGTTGAGGTGAGGGGCGATCAGGTTAAACTCGGGATCAAGGCCCCAAAATCCGTTTCGATCTACCGTTCCGAGATATATAACGAAATAACCGCTGAAAATAAGCTCGCTACGGAAGCCGGCGTCGATAAACTTGGCGAGATCGAAATGCTTATAAAAAAGCCTCAATAAATTAATATTTAAAATTTAATGCGTAGATACAAAAATCCGTTCAAAAGACGGATTTTTGTGTTATATGGCGCTTTTTTATGCCGGCATCGGTTTATTTCTAAAAATGTGTTTTTTAAAAATATTTTTTTTAGCCTCATTCATTGACAAGGCATATTCGGTATTGTATAATTGATATATAAATTAATTTAACTATAGTTTTTACTGTGTTTTTAAACATTTTATAAATTTTTTTCACATAAGGATGGTGAGTCATTATGACAAAATTCTCTAAAAATCTTGCGATCATAGTATCGCTGGCTCTCGTGGCTGTTTTTGCCGCCGTTCCAGCTCACTCGAAATCGTTTTTAGACTCGATAAACGATGCTCTTGACTCGGCTGATAAAGCTCTGGATAAAGCTCAAAAAGACGTAAATAAAGCTCTCGACTCGGTCAACGACGGTCTCCGGACCGCTTCTGAAACAATTTCCAACGTTCCGGCCATAGCTACGCCGCCGATCGTGCCCGAGAATTTGGAAAACGCCGCGAACGGCCAGGTCAATAAAGCGGTTGAATCCGTTAATAACTCGATAAATAAAACCCTTGGCGATGCGGATAAGACCGTTAATAAAACCGCTGCTGATGTTAATAATTCGATAAATAAAGCGCTCGGTGACGTTGACAAGACCGTGAATAAAACGGTGAATGACGTATCGAAAACTTTTAATCAGGTAAATAACACGATCGCGGGTATTGAAAAAACTCTCAATAAAGCAACGACAAGTATCGCTAAAACCGGCAACGACAAGATTGATAAAACCGTTAATAAAACCGTTAATAAAACCGTTAATACGGCAAATAATACGATCAATACGATAACTAATATTTTAAAGCCGGTTCAGAAGGAACTTCCGACAAGCGATGCTATTACTCAGAAAGCTCTTGAAATAACGGCGGCGACTGGCGATGCGTGGGCCAAGTTGAAACTTGTTGAGATTAACGCCAAAAAGAAAGCAGAAGACGCTAACGATAAATATAAATCGATATCCTGGAGCGACATGTTCAACAAGATAAAGGCGCTCTCAGCGAGCAAGGATTCCCAGAAAGAATATGCCGATGCGTCTGAAAAACTTCTGGAATACGAAAAAAACAATCCTGAAGCCGGAAAATTCATCAAGGGTATGGATCAGATAAACGAAAACCTTCTTCAGCTTAAATCTATGTTTGGCGATAAAAAAGCCAAGGCTCAGCTTGAAATGGCGCGCGCTAAAAGGGAACTCGATGCGTTTCGGCTGAAATATGACGCGGCGGGATTTTTTGAAAAATTCAAACTTAGAAAAGAGCTTGCTGCAAAAAAAGAGGCATATGAAAAAGCGCTTGCGGCTTTTAAAGCAGCCGGCGGCAATGCAATACTTACCAGAAAGCCAAATGCCAATCAGACCGGTCGTATCGCTGAAAATTCCGGTCAGAGTCAGAATTCCGATATACAGACTACCGTCCAAAATGTTTCGGACCAGGTGACGACGGTTATCAGTGAAACAACGACCGTAATTAATAATACGACCGGCGATGTCAAAGCGCTTAGAGAAAAAGTGTCAGCAGCTTATCAGAAGTATATCAAACAACTTGAATCGGAAGATTTGAACAGCAAGACCCTTGACAAGCTTCAAAAAGAATATACGGATGTTTTAAACGAATATAAAAAAGCCGTCGGCGGAAAATAATTAAAAAATCACAATTTTATAAAAGCGAATAATACAGAAACGGGGCGGACATAGATTTCCGTCCCGTTTTTTTAGGTGCGCCCGGCATGGGCGATAACTAGGCGGTGAAAATCCTCGTATGCGCCACGGATGCTACTTGCGGCCCTCTACATTCATTTTCGGCCGCTGACATGTGGCGTTTTCCGGTTTCCTTCCCGATGCGTAAATCAGAAGCCCCTTTGCTCGGCAGATGGACGAAAAATCGGCATTGAAAAACATAACCTGCGAGCATTAAATAAATTCAAATTATGCCCGATAATTCTAATATGAAAAACTATATTTACAAGATATTAATTTTTAATAAAGCGGATTACAAAACAGCTGATAATATAAGCCGGTATAAGCTTGAAAACTATCCGGAAGGCCAGAAGAACGTTCTGAAAAAAGCGCTGGTGACGCTTGTATTTATTGCAAGCATAATGACTCTGATGAATATAAGTTGCGTAAGTTCAAAAACGAGCAAGGTCGAAGGCATAATTACGCCGACAAATCTGGCGCGAGTCGCCATGGCTACGAATTCGGCCGATCTTGAATGGACCATAAACTATGACGAGGATTTTCTGCAATATAAGGTCTATCGTGGAACTAAAGCTAATGTAGCGATAAACTCTGATTATAAGATGGTTTTTCAGTCCGATCAGAAATATTCGACTAAATGCACCGACTGGGGATTGCAATCAGGGACGAAATATTATTACAAGGTATTCGTATATAATCAGAGCGGAAATTATGCCGCATCGAACGAGGTTATGGGTGAGACTCCTATGGCTGCGACCGTAGTGGCGAACGGTGACATAATTAAAGACACCGTATGGAAAAAAGAGTCCAGCCCCGTTACGGTGAAAGGCGACGTGGTCGTTCCGGCCGGAGTAAAGCTTACCATCGAGCCGGGCGTTTCGGTGCGATTCTCGTCGAACGACCTTCAGGGCGGAGGAGCGTATATTCAAAAAACTGAATTGATTATTCGTGGTACGCTTATAGCCGAAGGAACGGTTTTGGACCCTATAAGCTTTGTATCCAATGAACGCTATTATACCGCAGGCGACTGGGGTGGAATCCGTTTTGAAAGTTCCGGCGGAGGTTCGAACAACAGAATGAAATATTGCAAGATAATGCACGCCTCGACCGCTATAGCGGTCGAGAATACTCCGGTGACGCTTGAAAGCCTTCAAATATCGCATATATTAAATTACGGTATCGTGACTTCCGCTTCGTCGGCCGCGATAAAAAATTGCCAGATAAATGACGTCGGGCAGGACCAGTCGGAATCCGCCATGATATATATGAAAATCGCTCCTAATCCATATGTTTATAATTGCGTGCTTTCTTTCTGTAACGGAAACGGGATATTTATCGAGAGCGGTACGGCCGTCATCGATCACAACATTATAGCCGAGTGTAACCAGAATGGCGTGTATTGCATATATGAGGCGCTTGAAAGCGTTACTGATAATGCCATCATTAACAACCGCGTGGGAATAAAAAATTCAACGTCTCAAAACACCGATATAAAACCTGATTTTAATAATGTATATGATACGGCGGAATATTCATATTGCGTGAAATATTCCGGCTGTTCAGCCGGCTTGAATTCGGTTTCGGGCGAGCCGAAATTCGTGTCCGCTAACTATAAAATGCCGGAGCTCGGCGATTTCAGTATCGAGGCGACATCGGTCATGCTGAAAAAAGGGCAGAGCGGAAGTGATATTGGCCTTCAAAATCCTCTTAAATACGGCGTTAAGTATTGATAGCCCACATTTTTTCGGGTTCCTGATTTTAATTTTATTGTTTGCCATAAAAATGAACTGTTGGAGATATAAATGATAAAAAATATCAAAAATGACACCTTTCAAATAAGCGACGCCAAAGAAAAAGAATATTTAAAGATGCTGGCGGGTTTTAAAAAAATAAGCGTGGCGGTCGTAGGCGATATCATCGCGGATGAATATATATACGGCAGCTGCGAGCGTATATCGAGAGAGGCGCCGGTTCTGATCCTGCGCCACGCAAGCTCGAAAATCACTCCTGGGGGAGGCGGAAACGCTGCCGCGAACGTGGCTGCGCTGGGCGCGCTGGTATATTCAATAGGCGTAGTGGATAATGGGACGGCCGCCTCCGAGGTTATGAAATATTATGAAAAAAACGGCATAAACACTGATTATATTATAAAAAGTAAAAAATATGATACTTGCGTCAAGACAAGGATTATGTCGGGGTCGCTGCATACCACGTTGCAGCAGGTAATAAGGATCGACCGCGGCGGAGAAACCGCGATAACCGAGGGTGACGCCGACGCTCTTCTCGAAAAATTCAAAAAAGCGGTCAAAAAGGTCGACACGGTGCTGATATCAGATTATAACTGCGGCCTGTTTACTGATTACTTTACGAAGGGACTTCAAGAAATATTGAAGAACGAATCTTCTAAACGTAAAATATTCGTTATAGTAGATTCGCGTCACAGGCTATTCGATTTTAAATACGCTTATACGGCGACGCCGAACGAATCGGAAGCGCATGAGGCTTCGGGAGTGAAGATCGTCGGCCGAGAAAGCCTTATAAAATGCGGCGAAATATTAAAGGGTAAAACCGGAAATAAGACTATGGTTATAACCCGCGGTTCTAAGGGAATGGCCTTTTTTGACGAGGCGGGAAGGCTTTTTGAACTGCCCATAACGAGGCGAGACGAGATAGCCGATGTCACCGGGGCGGGTGATACGGTGGCGGCCACTCTTTCGGCATCGCTTCCGCTCGTAAAAAAAACGCCCGTACTTGCCGTCGAACTCGCTAATATTGCCGGCGGCGCCAAGGTCATGAAACGAGGAACGGCGCAGGTTTCAGCCGATGAAATAGCCGCCGAAATAACGCGTATAAAAAAAATTCAAAATTTTTCTTTACAAAACAATTAATTTGTGGTATCATTAAGACATCAAACGCGGGGATGGTGGAATTGGCAGACACGTACGTTTGAGGGGCGTATGGCTAACGCTGTGCGGGTTCAAGTCCCGCTCCCCGCATTAAGAAAAACCCGCCGGAATCAAAAGTTCCGGTGGGTTTTTTACTTTCCGGCCGCTTTGAAAAAATGCCGGGCATCGTTTTTGCCGTGCGGCCGGACAAAAATCATGAAATATCGTAGAGAAGGTTATAATCTGAAATCCGGACCGAACCTTTATTTTTTCAATACTCACGCGAACAAATTCAGCGTGGCGTATCTTCTGGCGATCCTCGAGCAGGAAGGCCTGAAGGATAGTTTCGGCATATCTTTTTTTGGGGGATATGAAGATGTCGAAAGGATAATGCTGGGCGAAAATTTTGCCGTGCCGGCCGGCGTTTTCATATTTTCCTTTATGACGCCGCTTTTGCCCGAACTTGTCGACATTATCGCCAGAATGAAGGAAAAGCCGGAGTATATTAAAAATAAGAACAGGATACTTATGATCGCTGGCGGTCCCCATCCTTCCGGCGATCCTGATTCGGCGGCAGCTATGGGATTTGATCTCGTGTTTTCCGGAGAAGCGGAATATATGTGGCCGGAATTTCTGCAAAAAGTACGCGGCGAAGGCGGCTCGGAAAAATTCGGCGAAAATATAATTTCTGAATATTCTACATCAGTAATATTTGACGAGCGCGAGGCTCCGCTTGATAAATACCTGCCATTTGGTTCGCTGACGGCCCATATTCCGCCGCTGGAAATAATGCGCGGCTGCTATTACAAGTGCCGCTTCTGCCAGACCGCCTGTTCCAGGGTCCGATTCAGAAGCGTCGAATCGGCGACGCGATACTTTCAGGAATATAAGAGACGCGGATATAAAAAAATATCTTTCATATGCCCTTCGGCGTTTCATTACATGTCCGCGAACGTCCGTGAAGTCAATTTTGACGCGGTCGAGAGCCTTCTAGCCGCCGCCCGGAAATACGGGTCCGAACATATCGCTTTCGGCCTTTTTCCGTCCGAAACCAGGCCTGAAACCGTTACGGAAAGGTCGGTGGCGCTAATAGATAAGTATTGCGGCAACCGTAAAATGTCCGTAGGCGTTCAGACCGGCGACGAATCGCGTCTGAAGACGATCGGGCGCGGGCACGGCCTCGACGAGGTATATGAGGCGTGCGGCGTCATAAGCTCTTTCGGAATAACTCCGATAGTCGATTTTATATTCGGTTTTCCCGATGAAACCGAGGACGAACAGATAAGAACGTTAGACGTCATACTATATCTTCACTCAAAATACGGCGCTCTCGTCCAGACTCATTTTTTTCTGCCCCTGCCCGGAACGCCGCTGTATCACAAGCGCTTTTCAAAAATCTGGCCGCGTTCTCTCGCGATGCTTGAAAAATTCGAGAAGGACGGGATATGCCATAACTGCTATGAAAGCGGGATAGAACTTTCCAAAACGGTATGCGCAATACTCGACGGCCTCGTAAAAAAATAACGCCCATAGCTTGATTGAAGCGCGGCGTTATTTTTTTATAGCGTTAATTCAAGTTTTGAGAACGGCGGCGCGGTTGCCATTCTTATCCGGCGGCGAGAGATCACGCGCGCTGATAAGAAAATCCCTTATCTCCTTTTTGTATTTTCGCCACGAACATATCCGGATCGTGTTCGAATATCGCGTAAGTTCCCTTTGCTGCCATCTCGTCGAAGGTCCTTTTCTTTTCATCTATTATAACAAGAGGCTGCAGATCGTAGCCCATTATGTAAGGGATCGGCACGTGAGACGACGTCGGCGCCAGATCGCTCAAATAGCAGCCCGAAGCCCCTTCGCTTTCGATCCATATAGCCTGCATTCCGGGCGTATGACCGTTGAAAACGCGTACGGATATGCCTTCGAAAAGTTCGATGTTGCCATCGATAGCCTTAAGGCGCGGAGAATTCAGGATCGGCTCCGTATTTTCTTTTATAAAGGATGCGCGATCGCGCTCTGTGGGCGATACGGCCGCCGCGTGATGGATCTTCTGGACGTAAATATCGGCGTTTTTAAATATAAGTTCGGAAACGCCGCCATCGTTATATTTAGTGAAACCGCCGCAATGATCGAAGTGCAGGTGCGTGACTATGATGTCCGAGATGTCATCGGGCCCGACCCCGAGAGAAAAAAGCGCTTCTTCAATGCTTTTTCCCGCGTTTTCCACGCAGTACATCTGGCTATACTTCGGCGCGAATTTGTCCCCGATGCCCGAATCGACGAGAATGGTCCGACCGCAGCCTTTTATAAGGATCGGCCGCAATCCGAGAGTTATCCGGTTTAATTCGTCGGAGGGGTTGGTCTTATTCCATATGGTTTTGGGAATTACCCCAAACATGGCGCCGCCGTCGAGTTTGAAGACTCCGCAATCTAATATGCTGATTTCATATTTTCCTATTTTAAGGTTCACTTTGGAAATATCCTCCGTATTATGATTTGTTTACCACTGGTCGGCCATGTTGTAAGGTATCATCTCTATCGCTGAACTCGAGCTGTGCGGTTCGTTGGAGTGTATTTCGTTATCTATCATTCGCATGTGTTCCTCTTCTTCAGAAGCCAGCATATTGAAAAGCTTTTTCATTCCGGCGCAGGACGCTCTTCGGGCCGCCGCTGTATATAAGGCGTTGGCTTCTTTTTCCGCTTCCATCGAATAGTTAAGCACGTCCTTAAGAGGAAGATTTGATATATCCTTGGCGAAGTTGACGTGGTTGAAGAGGCCGCTGTTCGTGTAAACGAGGCCCTTGGTCATCTGTTTGAGCGCCGTCTGGCAGAACGTGATGTGGTCGCGCTCGTTGGCGGCCAGGAACATGAATTTTGAGCTGAGGTTCTCGTTCTTTGAATTTCTCGCCATTGTGCCGTAAAAAACGTTGGCCGTTATCTCTTTTCTGATGGCGATCTTCAGGGCCGCCGTTGGAGTTATGTCCTTCGTCAGTTCTGATTTCGTGAAATGGCGGTCCTCCTGGGTTATTGCCCATAATATGGCGTGATTGAACGTTTCAAGGTCGTTGGGCGTCCTGGCGGTTATTAGTTTATCGTCCTGTAGCGTGACTTCGTCGTTGTATACGGCTCCGGCGAATCTGAGATCGTCGCGGACGCCTACATAGCAAGTCATGTGACGGCCAGTCATAAGGCCCGTGGATATGAGCACCTGAGGCCCGTGGCATATCGCCGCGACGAGCTTGTCGTTATTGATGAAGTACCTTACGAAATCAAGGACTTTTTCCTCGCATCTCAATATTTCAGGCGCGGCTCCGCCGGGAATTATAACGCCGTCATAATCTCCGGCCGAAACGTCTTCGAAGGTTTTCGCGACTTTGACTTTTTCGCGGCCGTATTTTCCCTTGCATTCGCCTTTTTCCAATCCGATATATTCAACTTTTATTTTATTCTCCGTCAAAAATTTAAAAGGTGATACGCCCTCTTCGTCCTGGAAATTCTGAGCAATAATAAAAGCAACCTTTTTCGTCGTCATAACTTCCTCCTTATAATGCCGGCCTTAAAAATATTATATCACAAACGAGCTTTTTTTAAATAGTTTTTTATTTTCATAAAGTTTAAATAGTTTTTTATT
>CAZJFS010000026.1:0-23647 GCA_964545075.1 uncultured bacterium | reverse complement strand
TTTAAATAGTTTTTTATTTTCATAAAGTTTAAATAGTTTTTTATTGACAAAATTAAATTAAAATCGTAGAATGAATTTATTTGAAATTACTATAAGATATGGTGATGTATGAGGTTTACTTTCTGGGGAGTGAGGGGTTCCATACCGGCTCCGGGAAAATCGACGGTAAAATACGGCGGTAACACTTCCTGCATTGAAATATATGTTGAAGACCGCGACCAGGTAGTGATACTTGACGCCGGTACCGGAATTCGCGAACTGGGTAACGACCTTCTTACGAGATTCAAGCCGGGCTCCCTTTCCTGTAATATATTTCTGACTCATACGCACTGGGACCACGTTCAGGGTTTCCCCTTTTTTATGCCCGCATTCATCGAAGGCAATAATTTCAACATATACGGCCCGACATCCGGCACGAGCAACGGCGGGCAGAAGGCGAACCTTCAGTTGAAGGATCTTTTCATTGAACAGATGCGCTATCAGTACTTCCCCGTGAAGCTCGACGAAATGAAAGCTAAGTCACAATTTGTCGAGATCAAGGAAGGAAAATACGATATAGACGGCATATCAATAACCGTTAAAAACCTCAATCATCCGATACTTTGCCTGGGCTATCGTTTTTCGTTCGGAAGCATGGGCGATCTTACATACTGCACCGATTCCGAACCATACATGAACTATTTCCTTTCGAACGTCAACAATATTCCCGAGGATATGTTCGATTCATCCGTATACGAAAAGCTGAAATCGAAAATAAACGATCCTATAAGCATAGAAAAATTAAACCTCTGCCTTCAGGAAAACTTGAATATTATTAACTTCTGTAAAGGCAGTCGCGTGCTTATTTATGATTCCCAGTACATGCGCGACGAATACATAAAAAAAATGAGCTGGGGTCATTCGCGCGTTGATGACGCCGTTTCCATAGCTTGTAAAGCCGGCGTCGAAAAGCTCTTCCTTTTCCACCACGATCCGACCCGCTCGGACGGCGCAGTCGAAGATATGCTCGCTTACGCCAGAGAGATAGCCGTTTCGCGTTTTAAAAATCGTGAAATTAAAATTGAGGCGGCGGCGGAAGGCCTTGCCGTAGAATTTTAAAATGAATACAAACAGGCGCGGCGGCATAGACAACCTTGCCCTCATGATAATTCTTTCGATAGTTCTCATTCTTATTTTCACTTTTGCTTATAAGGCCTATCTGGGTTTCAGCGGAAATTCATATTCGCAATGTGGAATATTTCTCGCCAGGGGGGGCGGAGGCGATAAAGGCTTTAACGATCTTGTCATAAAAGGCCTTCAACGCGTTCAGAACGAGCTTAAGGTCGAGCTTAACTTCAAATCATATCAAAGCGACGATCAGAACACCAAAGACGCCGATTATCTTCTTAAAAAAGAAAAATACGATCTTCTTATAGGCGTGGGATTCGAACACGAAGAGCTGTTTACTAAACTTTCAAAAACCTTTAAAAAAGCCGTTTTCGTTATTATAGATTCCTACGTTCCCGGAAAGAACGTCGCCTCGCTGATCTTCAAGGAACACGAGGGCGGTTTTCTCGCGGGAGCATTCGCGGCTATGGTTTCGAAGGGCAAGCCCATCGGGTTTATCGGCGGAATGATGATACCTCCCGTTGAGCGGTTTTGCGACGGATACGTGGAAGGCGCCAAATATGTGTTCCCGTCCATAAACGTCATGATCGAATATGTGGGAACCGACCCATCCGCTTTCGCGAACAAGGCGCAGGGTAAAAAGCTCGCTCTCGCGATGTATAAAAGAGGCATATCCATAATATTCCAGGCGGCCGGAGGCTCCGGCCTGGGCGTGATAGACGCCGCTGTGGAATCGAAGAAATATGTCATAGGCGTCGATTCGGACCAATCTTCGCTCGCTCCCGCGAACGTTATAACATCCGTTGAAAAGCGTCTCGACGTAGTCGTGTTTGAATTTATGAAATCGACTTTAGCCGAGGGTTTTAAGGGCGGGAAGCAATATTTTGGCGTCAAGGAAAAAGCCATAAGGCTCTCTCCCTTCGATTACGCTAAATTCAAGTTCATAAATCCTGAATTCGAAACGAAGATACAAAAGATAGAAAAAGACATAATTAACGATAAAATAAAGACCCTTAAAAACATTAAAAACCTTTATGACTGAGTCTGACAAAATAATCAAAAATTCAAGTATTTCAAAAATAATGAAAAAGCTTTTTTTAGCGAAAATAGGTTTCTCATCATGGGTTGCGCTCTGTTATTTTTTATGCGCGGCTTGCGTTCTGCCGGGCGCCGAGGCGAGCGTCGCGTTCCAGCCGGTGAAGGCTTTAAATTATAAGCTTTCCATCTTTTTATATCCCGAAAAACACATTATATCCGGTGAGGTTGAAATTAAAACCTCGGTTTCGTCATCTTTTACGGGTGAGATAATATTAAATCTCAACCGCGATATGGAGGCCCGCTTTGTAAAGCTGCTTCCGGGCGGCCGCAACGTTAAATTTGCAAAGACGGGAGATACGCTCGCCTTTAATGCCGAAGGCACATTCGAATCGGTACTCGTTTCTTTTTACGGCGATCCTTCGATATATATAACCGCAAAAAATTCATTCACCTACATCGGAAAAGAAGGATGCTATTTCGATGATCTGTGCTACTATTTTCCGCGCTTCGGGATTGAAGAAAAAGCGACGTTCGAACTTTCGGCCGCGGTCCCCAACGAGTGGCTTCCCGTTACGCAGGGAAATTTAATTTCAAAAGCGGCTTGCTCTGAAAATGGCTTGTATACGGTTTACAATTTTAAAAACGATCGTCCCGCCAGGTGTCATACATTGGCCGCTGGGCCTTATATCGAAAAAAAGGCGTCCGAAATTCAAAAACCGGGTTCTCAGGCTTCTTCCGGCGAGGTTGTACTGAATGCCGGCTTCGAGGTCAGCGCATTTTTTTTCAACGATGATCGTTCCTACGCGAACGATTATATTAATGAAGCTATAGCGATCCTTGAATTTTATAAAAAAAATTACGGCGTCATTGAAACCGGAAGATTAAATATAGTCGAGATAGAAAAGTTATTTCCGGGCGGTTACGGGCCCGAGGAAGTGATTTATATAACGGCGGCGGCTGTGAACGGCGGCCGGACCGGAGCTAAAATAACCGTGGATTCAGAATTGCTGTCGCACGAAATAGCTCATCAGTGGTTTGGAAACTACGTTTGCGCGGAGTTTCCGAAAGCGAATTTTTTAAACGAGGCTTTCGCGACCTACGCTTCGATGCAATATCTTAAAGCTCGCAAATATAGCGCATTTAGCAGATACTCGGAAGATATTCTTAGAAGATATCAGCTTTACCGGATTTTTTCGGGCACGAATGAAATCAGTATAGCTGACGCTTGCGTTCTGGGAAGGATCCCGGCTTACCAGGAAATAGTTTATTACAGGGGGGCTTTCGTCTTAAGCCTGATCCTTGAAAAAATATCGAGCGTTTCCAAACTTTCGCCAAGCCGGATAATTGAAAAATACGTCGAAAAATACAAAAATAAAACGGTGGCGGTCGAAGATTTCAAAGCATTTGCGCTTAACGTTAATAAGGGGCTTTATGATTTTACGCCGGAAGACGCTGATCTGAAAAAGATCGACGCGTTTTTCAACGATTATTACAATGGGACGGCGGCTATAGAGATTTCATTCAAGAAAGCTGAATTGGTAGAGACCATCGGTGAAGATTCGCAAGCTGTTTGTCGCGTAACGCTGGACAGGACCGACGCGACGACCGGCGAGGCTGAAATCAACGTAAGTCTTTCAGGAAAAGACTTTATTAAAAAATATCCGCTTAACGTCGCGCATGGTAAAAAAACCTATGACATAAAATGCTGGTCGAAACCTTCATTTTTATCGATCGATCCGGACCACGAAGGGTTGACGATGCTTCCGGTTCCAGCGCTGGAAGTCATGTCGCATAAGGACAGGCCGACGGTCATATATGGCAGTTCGAGCATGAACAGGAAGGTGAATTCCTTCATGAGAGAATACGCTAAAACGTTTTCCACTTCGCCATTTATGGATTGCGCCATTGGCGAATCGGACGCTTTGGGCAATCCGAACGTGATAATAATAGGCGCTCCCGGCAATAACAGCATTCTCAAAAAGATCGAAGGCCATCTGCCTTTCAAATATTTCAAATATTCCGTGTCATCGTCGGCCGACCGAACTTTTTATGATGAAAATTACGCTCTGGCTTACGTTATTTCAAATCCGTTTCGTGAGAATGGCACGATTACGGTCATATCGTTTGAAACCGATGTGGCCATAAACTATGTGAGCAAGCTTAACAGGGGTATAAGCGATTACGCGATCTATCTTCCGTCGCAAAACCTTTTAATGACCGAAAATTTTAATCAAACGGGTTCGTATCCCGTGAGCGTAAAAAAGTCCGGCGCTGAAAACGAAGGGTTCGATCTGAAGATAGCTTCGGCGGCGGCCGGATTCGAAAATACGGTGATAGACAACAAGATAAACTCCCTTTTCGTGAACGTGCAAAGCGATCGTTCCGAAACGATTAGCGTTAGCTTGCGCGTGTCCAACTCACAGACGGTTCTCATGAAAAAGAAAGCGGTTATATCTCCGAAAACCTTAACGGAACTAGAGTTTTCGTTTTTTCTGAAGGCTGATTACGGGAAACGCCTTACGGTCGATCTTTTAGATGAAAAAGACGCTGTCGTATCGTCAATGGCCTTTCAGTATAAAAGCGTTTATTCAAACTATATTTACCTCATGCCTTTATCCGATGAAAGTTCAAATTCGGAAATGGTGGTTTCGACGTTAGGCGATATATTTGCGAAACACCGCAATCAGTTCGAAGTGATACGGTTTAATTTCAACCGCCTTCCATCCGACGCGGCGGCTTTAGCTTCTATTTCGGGAATAATACTGAATAACTTCAGGTTTGAGTCTTCGAAGAGCCAGCGATTGAAGGAATCTCTGATAAGTTATGCAATGAACGGCGGGAAAGTGATAATATCCGGTTATGATTTCAGCTCTGACGATTCCGGGATTATCGACGCCGACTTTATGGAAAAAATATTCGCGCATAAAATATCCGCATCCACGAATTATAATTTCGGCAAAGATTTGTCGCGTGCCGTTGCGAATGTTCAGGCGCCCGATAATCTTAATCCCGTCGGATTTCGAAATATTCTGAAATCATCCGTTTTTAAGTCCGTGCCACCCGTCATTTTGCACGGCCAATCATTGAAAACGAACGCCATTGATCCCAAAAATTCGTTGCGTGGGCGCGTGGAACGTCTTTTTGAAGGCGCCTTAGCGCGTTCGGTTATAGGCAAGGGTTTTTTTTACTATATACCCTACGATTTCACGGCGCCCAGAGTAAGGAAATCGGAACTCAATGAAAAAATCATGACAAGCGTTTTTATAACAAAGTCAAAATGGCGGGAGCCTCTTATCGGCTGGCAGAGGCTCGCCCCGGGTTTCGTTTTCAAGGAAGGCGATAACATGACGGGGCTGCGCATAGAATTTTTTATTATATTCATACTCGCTTATATTCTCTGCCTCGGGCCGCTCCTTTTGAGCGTCTTAAAGGAAAAATTTTCGACTGATGATTATTTTGCCGGAATGGGCGTCGTAACCCTTATGTTCACTTTCATAATAATAGCATGGGGTTTAAGTATAAGCCGGTTTTTCACTTCCGTGGACCTTGTAACGATAACTGAAATACCCACTAATTATTTTGGAAAGATAACCAGCAATAACTTTTTCCGGGTTGCGGCGGGCAATGTTTCAGAAGTGGAACTTTATATTCCCGAAACCGACATCTTGGAATCCAATACTCCGCAGCAATATAAAACCAGGATATTGCTTGACGGCGAGCCTGGCGATAATCGGGTAAAAGTAAAAATAACCAATCCGATGCGTTTCGTCGCGAACACTTTTTCGTTTTCGGAAAGCAATTTGAAGATAGACGCGCCGGAAGCTATTTCCATAGAAGGGCTCCTTGAAACTACGGAACTTTCGATCAAAATTTCAGCGCCTTGCATCGCCAGGCTCGCGGAAAAAGGCAAATTCGTGTCTATATTAAGGCTGCCCGGCGGGCATCGTCTTTTTGAACCGGCGGGCCATGCCATAGACGCCAGGATCGAATACTCTAAAATGATTTCGAATTTAAAAATCTCTGAAACTCTTGATTCATGCGGTTTTTTGAGTGACACCGATCGCGATTCGATAAGTCAGATATTTAAATATATTGACGAGAATGAAAGATATGCGGCCACTTCCGTGCTCATGTCGGTTTATCACGATGCGGTCTCCGTTTCGGTCGGTGGAAGCGAAAAAAGGATGCCAAGAACCAGAATAATATTGAGCCCGTTTTCTCTTTCCATAAAACCAGGATCGGTCATGCCATCTCAGGTTATACATAAATACGAGCGAAATTATTATTCCGACAAATATACTGATTTCACCGTAGATTTGAGTGATTATAAACGCAACGTTTCTACCGGCGCATATAAAGGACTGACCGCCGTTTTTAAATTCAAGCAGTCAAACGGCATTCTGCCGCAGGGAATAAACCAGCTGCAGAAACAGTTCGTCGATTCGGTTCACGTGAGCCTCGGCGACCTGGACCTGAGCGTCGCGCAGTCGCAGCTTACGGCGACGGTCAAGAATTTCAATAAATATCTTAATATTGATGAAGCGGACGACTATCTGACCCGCTTTTCAATTCCGGTTTTTAAGCCGCCTTTTAATTTATTGGAAGCGGAGGCGTCTATAATATGCGAGTGATTGAAATGAAAAAAAACAAAAATATTAAGATCATGCTGTTTTTCTTGAGCCTCATGACCGCCATTTCGTCCTTCGTGATCTTCGCCGGCGGATCTTCGGCGCAGTCCTTTTCCTCCGGGAAAAAAAATCCGGCCGGTTTAAAGAAGCAGCATCAGAACGAGATAACTCTGGAAGGTTCCGTCGGCATAGATAATTCGTTCTTTGAAGACTGCCTCACGCCCGTTGAGATAAAGATAAATAACGGCACCGAAAAGAATTTCGAAGGCGAGATAATAGTCGAAATCAGCTACAAAAGCCGCTACAGAATTCTCAACGCGCTGGCCGGAGCGAAATCCTCGAGAACTTATACGCTATATATAAAGCCGGGGCGTTACACTTCAAATATCAAGTATTCGCTCATAAATTCATCTAACGTTGAAATATATTCGGGAAATGTAAATGCGGTTAAAAACAGCAAATACGAATATTATATATTGTGCGCTTCGGAAAGCGCTTCATTTTATAACGAGATCAAGAACCAGCCGATCGAGCAGAAAAAAAAGAGCGATAAAAACGCGTATGATTATACCTATAAGGAAGGCGATCCCGGAAGGATAAATATCGTTTCCGTAAAGCCCGGCGAGCTTTATAAAAATCACGCCTGTTATGAATCATATTCGCTTGTCATATTCAACGACGCTGACGTTTCCGTCATGACGCGCGAACAGGAAAACGCCATAATGGACTTCGTCAATAACGGCGGCAATATTCTGATAAGTTACGGCGGGTTTATTTCGAAAATATCCAATTCACCTCTGGCCCAGATGCTTCCGGTAAAAATAACCGGGACCGAGGTCCTCGATGGCGGCGAGTTTTACCAGGCGGCGTCGATGAAAATCGGGAAGGACCCTCAGGTTGAAAGTTATTCGGGAACAAACGTCGCGATAACGGTTTCAGAGCCACTCGGAAACGCTTCGGTAACGATCGGCATGAATAAAGCGGGTCAAAAAATACCGATTATAGCTTACCGTAATTTCGGGAAAGGTATGGTCTTTTTTACCGCTTTTGATATATCCCAGACGGATCTTTCCCAGATAAAATACATAAGGGAAAACATAACTGGGCTTTTAAAAAAGTCGACGGCCGGCGATGAATATTCCACAAATACCATAGCGTCTAACTTTTCCGCCTTCACTCAGATCTTCAACAATTTT
This sequence comes from uncultured bacterium, assembly GCA_964545075.1. GTDB lineage: Bacteria > Muiribacteriota > UBA9980 > UBA9980 > UBA9980 > DAOPXV01. The sequence continues at coordinate 15,678 of CAZJFS010000026.1, read as the reverse complement.
ATGGTAAATCCTCCCGCACCGGAAGGAGTGATGTTCCTACTCGTGCTTTTTCTCATATTCATAGGCCCGATATTTTATGCCATGATAAGGAATCGCGTCACTATGGCAAGACTTGTCTGGATACCTTCCGCCGCATCCGCGCTGGTTTTTTTATCATTCGGCGTGCTGGATTTCGACTTTATGATAACCAAAACCGAGGTTTTTGAATTTGGTTTTCAATGGATAGATAACCTCAATTCAAAGGCGAGGTCGTTCACGGCCGTGTCCATATTGCAGCCGCCTCTTTCAAAATGTTCCTATGACGTGGATCTTGCCGTGACCAACGTATATGATGAAGATAAAAACTATTCGGACTCCGGCCGGGAGGTTTATATAGACGATGAAATGGCTCAGCTGGCTACCTCCAGGCTCGGCGTAAACCTTTCAAAGTACGTGCTTACGAGAAACGTTAGCATGCAGGGGAAATTTACGCTCGTATCCGAAGGCGGCGACCCTTCCGAAACCGCTGATACGGATGATCCGCAGTCTCCTTCAAAAAAATACGCGTCGGTCGTAAATAATACGGAGATCAATCTGGAGGACTGTTATATTTTTTATAACCGGAAATTCTTTAAATTCGACAAATTTTCTTCAGGGGACCGCGTCGATATAAAATCCGCCCCGAAGCGGGACATCGAAGACGTAAATCAGCTTATTGTAAATATAATGCAGAAAAACGTTACTAATTATTCGAAATTTAACACGAATTATAGAACCGATTTGAATAATGCATTTTTCAATGTTATATCCGGAATCGTCAACGACTCGGCTTCAAAATCGCCGGTACTTCTTGGCTTTTCAAAAGGCGGGACGAGCTTTTCCGCCGCCGCTAAAACGACCGGCTGCAATATAAACAATCTCGGGTCAATAGTGGTCGCAAGATTGCAATAGTACGGAGAATTTATTATGATAGAAATCAAAAGCCTTTACAAACATTACGGAAAACTGGTTGCCGTGAAAAATCTGACGCTTACCGTTCCAAAGGGCGAAATATTCGGATTTATCGGTCCTAACGGCGCCGGAAAGTCGACCACCATAAAAATCTTATCGACGCTTCTCACGCCGACGGCCGGGATATGTAAGATTAACGGCATAGATGTCGTTAAGTATCCGTACGAGGTCAGAAAGATTCTCGGTTATATGCCTGATCTGTTCGGCCTTTATGAGGAACTTAAGGTATGGGAATATCTCGACTTTTTCGCGGCATGCCACAAGATAGCCTATAAGAACCGTAAGGGTATAATAAACGATATACTTGAACTCACCGACCTTACGGTTAAACGCGATGCTGCCGTCGGGAGCCTTTCGCGTGGCATGAAGCAGCGCCTGTGTCTCGCTAAGACGCTGATACACGATCCTCTCGTGCTCGTGCTGGACGAACCGGCCTCGGGGCTCGATCCGCGCGGAAGGATAGAGATGAGAGCGCTTCTGAACGAATTGCGCAAGATGGGCAAGACAATATTCGTTTCTTCGCATATATTGACCGAGCTCGCGGACTTCTGCACTTCCGTCGGCATAATCGAGGCTGGCAAACTCGCAGTATCCGGCCTTATACCCGAGGTAGTCAAAAAGGAAGGCGTCGGTCGCCATATCCGCGTCAAGATCCTGGATCGCGTCGAGGAGTGCCAGAATATACTTTCTGAATATGAAACCATATCGAACCTTTCGGGAGCCGTCGTGGAAAAAGTTTTCACTTTCGATATGCAGGCGGACGACGAAGCTCTCTGCGAGCTTTTAAGGCGCCTGATAACCGCGGGGATACCGGTCATTTCATTCTACGATAAGGGCGGAAATCTTGAGGATATCTTTATGAAGGTCACGAAGGGGCAGGTTTCATAATGCGCGACAGGATTTTTAAAATATGGGAAAACATCTCGCCATTCTTCCGGTATGAATTCGTCTACCGGCATAATTACATGAAGTATCTGAGCTATCCCATAGGCCTTCTGGTCATAACCGCCTGTTTTCTTTTCGGACAGTGGCCGACCAAATATGAATTGACGGTCGATACCATCGGCGACAAATTTTATATATACATAATGGTCATAATAATAATAGTTTCGGCGGTCATCGGTTCGCTTCACGCCGCTATTTCCATATCGTCTGAAAAAGAGCGAAAAACGCTTACACTGCTTCGCATGTCGGGGCTTTCGCCAGTCGAGATAATATCCGGGAAAGCCTTGAACAGCGTTATGTTCATACTTCTGCTCGTCCTTCCACAGCTTCCGCTTCTGATCTGGTGTCCGTTCCTTGGAGGGATCTCTTTCGCGAAAACTTTTATGGGTATAGCCGTTTTTTTAATAATGACTTTTTTTTACGCTGTAGTCGGCACCTCGATTTCCATACTTTTTAAAAAGAACTTCATGGCGACGTCGTTCACCATATTTATCATGCTTTTTCTGCATTTTGGAATGTATGTCATCGACGATATATTCGGGCGCGGCAGTTATTATTATTCAAACCGCAGCGCTTTTTTTTCGACGCTTTCTCCCATGGAAGTCTGGAACAGTTTTTTCTATGAGCTGTATTATTCCGGAACGTCATACGCCGAACCTGGGCATTTTAAAACGACCGTTCTGGAAGGGGTTCCGGCTTTTTATCTCACCGTTCCCCTGTATCTTCTCGTTTCTATATTTATATGTTTTTTCGTTGCCAGAAATTTTGAAAGTTATTTGAAATGGCGTGAGGATTAAAATGTTATGATGATAAACCCTATATTAAGCAGAGAAGTAATAACAATATTCCGCAGGGGGCGCACGTATTTGTGGATATGCGCGTATCTGGGCATAATTATCATGGCCGTTTACAACTGCTGGCCGGGGCACGGTTATTTAGGAAATGGAAACAACGTTTTTGAGATAATAAACGCCAGCCGCCGGGCCGCCGCGAGCATATTATACACCATAATAATGCTTGTTTTCGTGCTTCTGCCTTCATATATGGCGACGACGTTTACGCGCGAGAAGGAAGAAAACACCCTCGCGTCGCTCACCGTCACGCAGCTGAGCGTCTCGGATATAATCTACGGAAAAATGCAGGTGGCCATGTTTTACACCGGGTATCTCCTTCTCATAACCGTTCCTGTATTCGGCGCGCTTTATAACATGGGCGGCTTTTCGATTAACGAGCTTTTTCAGGCTTATCTTATAATAATGGGCGTGTCGACGGCGACGAGCCTTTGGGCCATGTTTTTTTCCGTGATATCGGGTTCGTCTTATAAAGCCATCAGCCGTACGTATTTCTTTTTTTTCATAATCATGGTTTTGCTCGGCTTTCTTTCTTCGCTATCGTATTCATACCGTTCCGGCCTCAATTTTATTTTCGATTCCGCGGTCGTGAATCCGTTCATTTGCATTAATACCATATTTATTGGATCGTCCGGATTTTCCTCCATGAGCGGCCCTCTTTACAATCTTTCGAAGTATCAGGGAAAAGATCTTATTTTCGGCCTTTTTTACGTTGAGACGCTTAAGCTTCTGGCGTTTTATATTATCGTTTCCGTCTGCTTTATAATGGCCATAAAATACGTTTACAGGCAACTTGAACACAACTGGATATAAAAAATGACAGAAAATTCAGAGGAATTGTTTCCGCAATATGAGCAGCTGAAAAAATGGCATGCGCTTTCACTAAACCTTATCTGCGGTATAAATGGCGTTTCCCGCCCGTTCGAGGAACTCATAAGTTCCGTGCTGTCCGATATATTCTCCGCGAATCGTCACGCTAACGGTTTTTTTGATAAAGTCGCCTCTGCGGCTCTTTTAAAAAAGATCGCGGCTGACTCGCAACAGCCGGTCTCTGAAAACATATATAAGCTGCTCGCATTTTCAAATTATGCGTTCTCGGAAGCCATTTTCTGGCACGAATGCGAGACTCTCGAGGAATTGAAAAAATATCGCGGATCCAAGCCTGAAGAACTCGGAATACTTGCGGCTTCCAATGACGCCGGCCGGGCCGTTTGCCAGGATATTTCAAATGCCGTTAATCACAGGCGCAAGGCGGAGGAACTTCATAAAAAAGGTTATGTGAAAGACGCACTGAAAAATCTCGCCATAGCCGAAGAGCTGTTCGCCGAAGATTTTACGGCGCTTTTTTTTACCGCTTTATTATTATTTTTTGAGACTGGCGAGTTGGACCGTGCTCTTGAATATTTCAAAAAAGCGGCCCGCGCCTCGCAATCGAGATCGAAACTTGTTTTTGGCGAATGCATGGCATATATAGCTTTTATTAATATCGTTAAATCGCGCTCCGAACGCGGGCCGTTCATAGAAGAAGCGCTGAAGGCGGTTTCAATAGCCGAAGCCAGCGACGGCGAATCCTTATTTATAAAATACGCCGTGGCGCAATGTTTAGCTATGGACGGAGAGAACGCCGCGAGCGCTTCGCGGGCCATCGAGATCATCGAATTTCTTATATCCGCCGATCCGTTTTATTCTATCCAGATCGCGTCCGATCAGGCTTTTGAAAAAATATCGCGGGCGCTAGAAGTAATGTTCGATAACAGGATTTCCGCGCTTTTTCCCGAATGCCGGAAGCTGATGGCGGCAGCCGATTCCCTCGCTTCAGTCCTGCCGCAAAAAGCCGAAGGAACGCCCGAAGCGCCGAAAATATTCGCGGCGCTCAAAGAATATAAATCCTTAAAAAAATACTGCGCCGCTGCACGGTCTTTTCTTGAGCTTGTAACTTCTTCATGGCGCATTAAAAAAAACCTTCTTGATCTTCAGAGGTTGGCGACGGATTCCGAGCGCCATAAACTTTATGAAAAGTTGAGGGCGTTCGCCGGGGAATGCGTAAAGCAATATCAGAGCGAGCTGGGCGAAAGTCTCAAGCCTTTTTCGGCGCTGAATAACGAAAAGGAGAAGTTGCGCCTGGAGCTTCGAAAATTAAATCAGAAGTATCCGTCGGTATCAAAAAAACATGAAATGGAATCGGCGGAAGAATGGAAAAAAACGAATATATTTTACGATGCCAGGTCTTTTGGCGGAAGGGCTGCGGCTTCCGTCATCCTGATTCTAATCGCCGCCATTTATTTTTCGCATCTGCGCGTGCCGGTCGGGTACCTGGCCCTCGCGGCCGTTATAAACTTCGCTTTGATAGGCGTTTACGGATATGTTTACGGCGAATTTTATTATAATTATATACAAAATATGAAAAAAACATTGGAAACCGATATCACGAGAATAGATCTCAAGCTCGATCTTAACAGGAAAGTTCCGGCCGAAGAGGAATTGAAGTTCAGGGACAGATTTTCAAAATCGATCGCCGAGAATTTCAATATCAACCTGATAGACGCCAGAAATATATTTTTAGCGGTGCTGGAAGGCGATCCGGAACGCATTAAGCAGCATATCAAAAAGTGATTTTAATATTTTGGCGATTTCAGGTAATGTTTTGAAGGCTTACATCCCCGCGGCCACTTTTTGATATTCGTCGAGGCATATGAGCCTCTTCGCCAGATGGCCGCGACCCAGGGTGAATAATTCCTTGAAGAAGGAGCGCCAGACGTGGGCCAGAAAATAATACTGGTTGCGGCGCAGGAATTTATTGCCGGAAAAAAGCCTGAAATAGTAGCGGGGATTAAGATTGTAGTACAGAAAAAGGTTCTTGTGATAGACGTTGATGGTCTCATTATAATTTAATTTTCCAGCCGGCAATATGACGTGCATCTGATCGTATATGGAAAGGTCCTCATTCATAACGACCCCGTTTGATCTCATTTCCTCCGCAAGGGACGTTCCGGGGTATGGGGTTATCACGCCCGGACTTATAAAATCGGCGTATTTCCCGAAGAAATCAAGTTGTTTTTTCAGCGTTTCTTCCGTGTCGAATTCGGTGCCCCAGATGGACATTACGAGAAGGATGACGCCGTGAGACTTGACGGCTTTCATCGCTTTTTGGATCAAATTTTCCGACTGTCCGGTTTTATTCAGCTTATTGAGCACGTCCGCGAATGGCGATTCGGCCCCGAGCATCATTTCAAACAGCCCCAGTTCGCGAAGCTCGCCGAGAAGATCTTCGCATTTCAGGACCGACTTGCAGCAGGCCTGCACGAAAAAATTAATCTTCATGCCGCTCGCTCTGAGACATTCGATGAAGCCTTTGACCCATTCGCGGCTGGACAGAAAATCCGTGTCGCCGAAAATAAATGTCCTTCTGCCGTAAACCTCATAGAGTATCTTCAGATATTTTATCGCATATTCGGGAGAGTGGCGCCTTACGGTATGATTCCAGGCGGCCGACTCCGTACAGAAAGAGCACTTGTTAGCGCAGCCTCTCGAGAACATCGCTCCGAACGTTTCTTTTCCGCCATAGATGGGAAGCGTGTATTTTTCCATCGGAAACAGTTCGAAAGAAGGGAACGGAATAGCGTCGATGTCGTTGATATAAGGACGAGGAGGGGTCTTGCGGATAACTTTGTCGCGCCCTTCGTAAGCGAGCCCTTTTATGCCGTCGAGGCATCCGCGAGCGATCGCCTGTTTCAAAAAAGCCGCCGGGCCCTTTTCGCGCTTGATTGTGCTCAGTTTTTTAGATATCTCCAGAAAAGTGATCTCTCCCTCGCCGATGACTACTATGTCCGCGAGGCCGCTTTTAAGATACTTTTCATGAAGAGAGGAAAATACGTATCCTCCGCCGGTTACAGGCGTTTCCGGGTGCAGCTTTCTGATGATTTCCAGGCAGGCGTTGATCTCCGAATGATGGCAGGTGTGGACGAAAGTCATCCCGATCAGGTCGGGCTTATATTCCAGAAGCGTATTCTTAAGAGTGATCCAGGGATTTTTTTCTACATGGAGATCCAGGATCCTGACGTCGAACCTGTTCTTCACGTATGAAGCGATATACGCAAGGGCTGGAGACGCCACATTGCCGTTGAACCATCCGGCGTCCGTTTCGGGGGCGTCGATGAGAAGAATCCTGAATCCGTAGTCCTTCATCCGGTCATCCTTATCCGCCGCTTTAAAAATTTATTAGTTTTTCGCGGTATTTAATTAAATAATTATATAATATTTTTCCGCTTATTTCAAGAAAAAAGGAAAGACGGCCCCGCGCGATGTGAGACGTGAAGGAATTATCAAATTGAGATAACAATCTCATTTTGATACGCGATTTGTCTCATTATGATATGATCCGGCCGCGTTGGACGATCATTGTGGCTTTTTGGCATGGCATGAAAGTTGTTTTATAAGGTTACAAAAAATATGGAGGTAAAATATGAAAAACTCTTTTTCGAAACAGGAAATGCACACTCTCGTCGCTATAATCGCCGTGCTGTTTTTCGGGGTTATAGCCAATATGTCCTTCGGCTATTTTGAATGGGCCAGGTGTTCGGCCACGGAGCGGGAAACGTTATGCGCCGTTGATTTTCCCGTCGAGCTGAATTCTTCGGATAAAGGCGTGCTGGAAGCAATTCCCGGCGTCGGGCCGGCGATGGCGTCCCGGATAATAGAGTACCGCGAAAAGAACGGCGGATTTAAAACCAGATGCGAGATAAGAAAGGTTTCCGGGGTCGGGCCCAGGATGTATGAAAAAATAAAGGATAAGATTCATGTAGCCTGCGATGAAACGCCGGATGCGGAAGATCCCGAAACGGCGGTCGCGCTTTCGGATCCTCAAAAGCCGAAGATCGATATAAATCTAGCGTCCGTTGAAAATTTTGCCGTCGTAAAGGGCATTGGCGCGAAGCTTGGAAAAAAGATAATCGAGTTTCGCGAAAAGCAGGGCGGAAGAATAACGGCTATTGGCGAACTTTCAAAAGTAGGCGGCATTGGAGCCAAGCGGATGAAAACCATAGCGGAGAATTTTATAATATATTAGTTTAAGATACTTTTGACGATCGTCAAAATAAGTCGGCTAAAATCGTTTCAAACATAAATTCATCGCCTTCATCCGCGGATAGCCTCCTGGTTCAGCGCTGTCAATGGAAACGTCGGAAATCTGATTTGCCGTTATTAAATTTATTTTAAATGGGGGTGACCGGAAAAGCCCGAGGCTTAAAAGTTTCTTTGAATGAGCAATTTTAAATTTAACGGAGGTACGAAAATGGCCAGTGAAAAAAACAAAACTGAAAAAAAAGAGGCTCCGGCGAAAAGAGAAGTCAAGGAAATCAATGAAATTAACGAAGCGGGCGGAGAAAAAGTTCCTGAAAACGGGATGGTATCGGAGCTGAAACAGCAGATAACCAAACGCTTCGGGATGGGATCGGTTTTTACGGGAACCGACGGGGAATTTATAGAAAGCGCTGGAACTGATGTGATCTCGACCGGAATAATTTCTCTGGACGCGGCGCTGGGAATAGGCGGGCTTCCGAAAGGGAGGATTGTCGAAATATATGGGCCCGAGTCTTCGGGCAAGACCACGCTCACCCTTAATATGATAGCGAAATGTCAGGCCGCCGGAGGCATAGCCGCCTTTATCGATGCCGAACACGCTCTGGACGTGAACTTTGCGAAAAAGATAGGCGTCGATCTTTCGAATCTTTTGATATCCCAGCCCGGAAGCGGCGAGGAATGCTTCGACATATGCACGACGCTGGTTAAAAGCGGCGCCGTTAGCCTGGTTGTAATAGATTCCGTCGCCGCCATGGTGCCGCGGGCCGAGATAGAAGGAAACGCCGGCGATGTGCAGATCGGCCTTCAGGCGCGACTTATGACATCGGGCCTGAGGCGCATAACGTCGATCGCGGCTAACAATGGCTGTACGGTTATTTTCATAAATCAGCTCCGCGATAAGATAGGCGTGACTTTCGGCAGCAGCGAAACCACTCCCGGAGGACGCGCGCTGAAATTTTTCTCATCCGTGCGCATGGATATTCGAAAGATAGACATACTCAAAAACGCCGAGACTCCGATCGGATTAAAAACCAGGGTGAAGATAACCAAGAATAAATGCGCGATGCCCTTTAAAACAGCTGAACTGGACCTTCTATTCAGCGAGGGGATATCTTATGAGGGCGATCTTATCGATATGGCGGTAAACCGGGGTATCATTGAAAAGAGCGGCGCGTGGTACAGCTATGCGAATGAAAAGATCGGTCAGGGGAAGGAAAATACGAGGATGTTTCTTAAAGGGAACGCCGGCGTTTGCCGCGAACTTGAAACGCTAGTAAGATGCGCTATGACGGCTTAATTTTATCGGAATGAAAGTAAATCATCTGACTCTTTTAATAACCATTTCATATGTTTCCGCTCTCGCGGCGTCTCCTGCGATCGCGATCTCCTCTCCGGCCGCGCTTGGGGCTTTTATCTTGAGCGCGGCCGCGCTTTTTTATGTTTTATCTGAAAATGCGTCCGGAAAACACGTCTGGCTTTTGATCGCCGCTACCGCCGCGTTATTCGGATTCTATCGCGGAGCGTCTCTTATCGAGCATAAAAACGCGGACATAAATGCGGCCGTTAAAAACGGAGTCATAGTTAAAATCCGCGGAATCTCAGAAAGCGTGCGTCCGGTATATTCTAAAAAGTTTATTAACGCGAAGATAAAAGTACGCCAGAAGTGGAATCCGGAAAAATCGTCTTTTGAAAAAGCTCACGGAACGGTGTTTTTAAATTATACTTTTGACAAGGGTGAAAACCCGGTTGCCCCCGGCGAAGGAGAAACCGTTGAATTCATGGGTGAAGCCCAGGCATTTCACAAATATAAAAACCCGTATATATGCGGCGCGGAAAATCCGTTCGCATCTTCGGCCGCCTTTAAAATAAAAGTGAAAACGGATAATCTAAAAGTTGTCTCGAAGCCCGGTTTCTTATTCAGAAGACTTTATGAGGCCCGTTCCTTTCTGGATTGCGCATTCGAAAATTATTTCCCGGCCGACATCGCGGGGTTTTTAAAAGCGTTTTTTCTTGGCGAGCAGTCAGCTCTCGAGGGTTTTACGATGATCGATTTCCAGGACAGCGGCATGCTTCATGTTCTCGTCGTAAGCGGAAGTCACGTCACGCTCGCGGTTGTTTTCATTTCATCGCTATTTGGCGTTTTTGGCGTATCCGATAAAATAAAAAATTGCGCGGTCTTTGTCGCAATATCCTTTTATTTTTACGTTATCGGGTTGCAGGCGGCTATAGTACGGTCATATATAGCCTTTTTAATAGCTTTTACGGCCAGATCGGCCGGATATGAAAATTTAAAATATCAGGCCTTGCTTTCGACTTTTTTAATGCATATAATGGTTTTTCCGGAATTTATTTTCAGCGCCGGTTTCGCGCTTTCATATATTTCGACCTTTATGCTTATATTTTCTGGCGAGATCGGAACGGACGGTTTTATATTTGAAAACGTAAAAGTTACATTACTCGCCATCGCGGGAACCTATCCTATAATTGCTTATAAAAGCGGATACTTTCCGTTGGCTTCCGTCTTTTCGAATTTATTGACGCTCTGGATATACGAACTTCTGGTATTTTTCGTGATAGTCTTTATTTTTTTCGCGTCGGCTTCGGTGTTTCTGGCCAAAATCGCCGCGCCGGCAGTCTTTTTCCTCGCGTTGGCATCAATAAAACTCAATGAATTCGTGTCGTCTTTTTCCTGGTTCAACGCCGCGCCATATAGGATGTCATTTTTTGAAATGCTTGTTTTATATGCGATATTGGTTTTTATCATGGCCGTTCTCTTGAAAAAAGCTGAAGTTAATGAACTTAAACTAGCTCTTATTTTAGCCGCGGTTTTTGTTATTGTATTGAAATCTTTCGCTTTATATAACATGGAAGGATTTGAAATAAATTTTCTGGACGTCGGCCAGGGCGATTGTCAGCTTATAAGAACGCCGCGCGGGCGGTGGCTGATGGTCGATGCGGGCGGGGCGGAAAATTCTTACGAGAAAGTTTTATTGCCGTATTTGCGCTATAGAAGGGTCGCGAGGCTCGAATATCTTATAATAACTCATGGCCATTATGATCATTACAGCGCCGCGCTTAATATGCTGGAACATGGCAAGATATCGGTTTCAAAGATCATAACGGCCGCGTCCGAAGCGTTGGAACCGGATTACCGGCGGCTTCTTCTTAAAGCGGACCGTCTCGGAATAACCAGGGAAATTATTGAATCCGGCTCGAAAATATCCGCCGATAAGGTCGCTTTAGACTGTCTGTGGCCGTCGACCGCCGCGTTGACCGAAAAATCAAACGAAAATGATCGCTCTATAGTTTTAACAGTGACCTATCTTGAAAGATCGGTGCTTCTGGCCGGCGATATAACGAGCAGAACCGAAAGCGCGATTCTGAAAAAATTCGAGTCGCGTAATTATATTCTTCTTAAGTCGCCTCATCATGGTTCAAAATGGTCCAATTCAAAAGAACTCATCGAAACCGTTTCGCCGCGGCTGGTCTTTATCCCTTCAGGCGTCGGGAACCGCTTCGGGCATCCTCACAAAGAAACGATCGAACGTTTCGCCGCCGCCGGCGTTAAAATATTGAATTCTCAAAAAACAGGCGGAATAATTCTCGGCCTGGCTAAAAGCGGCATTGAGTTGAAAGATTATCGGTTAGAAACCCTGTTATAAATTTCGCTTCGGGAGATGAAATTTTCTTAAAAAGCCTTTTCTAATTATTTATTGCATTAAAAGGCGCATTTGTGATAAAATATGCGTTAATTATGCATATAGACGCGGCTGAATTCCAAAAACTTAAAAGCGAGGCGGAAGTTCTCTCAATTCCATGTATTTCGCCATCGACCGGAAATCTTCTCGAAATGGTCGCCCGGCTGGGCCGTTCAAAAAACATTGTCGAGATAGGCACCGGCAACGGTTATTCAACGCTTCATCTTCTGTCCGGCGCGGCTTTGAATGGCGGGCGCGTGACGACGTTTGAAAAAGATGTTCCGCGTTTCCGGCTGGCCTTAAATAACCTCAATAACTACGCTGAAAAGGGTATGTTAAAGATTTTTAACGAGGACGCGCTTTCAGTTTTGGATGAGGTCCCCGCTAACATTGATCTCTTATTCATAGATGGAATGAAGCGTCAGTATTGCGACATATTAAAAAAAATATGGAATAAGCTTGAAAAAAACGCCATTATCTGTTCCGACGACATTTTTTTTCAGGGCGTGCTCGAACCTGAAAAAACCCTTGACCGGCATAAAAGCATAGTGAAAGGTTTGCGTGAATACATAGCGTATTTGAATGAACTTGAAAATGAAGGGAAAATAAAAAATTTTTTCTTCGATTACGAAAACGGCATATCCGTTTCTCAAAAATTAGAATAGGGGAAAAAGCATGAAGTATGATATGAACATATTATCTACCGTTGCGGTAAAAAAAGGTTTTGGAGATTGTATTCGAGATGCCGCTGTAGCCGAAAGCTCTTCAAAAAACAGTCAACTTAGAGCAGGAGTTATAGCCCATTTGTTTTTATTCTGCGCCGTGGGCATTGCTATGCTTTTTACTCCGGGCTTTTTATTCGCCGGGTCCGATACAACCGAGGTCACCGATACGACGGAGATTTTCGATGCGGCCGGCAAAAAATTCGATGTCACGACGGCTCCGATCTCTGTAATATCAACCGCGCCGGCTATTACCGAGATCATATTTTATCTTGGCGGGGCTGAAAAACTTAAAGGCGTTACTTCTTTTTGCGATTACCCGGCGGAAGCCAAAAAAATAGAAAAAGTCGGCGACCTGAATTTGAATTATGAAAAGATAATAGAACTTAAGCCCGACATAGTTTTTATTATGAAAGGGCTGCGTCCGAAGGAAAGCGAGGTTCTCGAATCATTCGGGATAAAAGCTTTTACGATCGAGCTTAATTCGATGAGATCCATCTTCGAATCTATGGATCTTATTGCCGGAGTCTTAAAAACTAAAAAGAACTCGTCCGAATTGAAAGCGGCGTATAAAAATTTGAGAAAACATGTAAAGAGCCGCCATGAAAAATCATTGAGGTCGGTTTATTTTGAAGTATGGGGCGAGCCGCCGATGAGCGTCGGAAGCGCTTCGTTCATAAATGATATCATCAAAAAAGCAGGCGCTATTAATATATTCGGAAATGTCGATGTGGAAAATATTTCGGTGAGTTTTGAAAAGGTTATTGAAAAAAATCCGGAATTTATTGTCATCGCCTATCCCGGAAAAACTTTAGAGGTCTCTTTGAGACCTGGATTTGAAAATCTTATCGCCGTAAAGGACGGAAACGTTATCGAAGTCGATTATAACCTTTACGTAAGGCCGGGACCCCGCGTGGTAAAGGGGATTCTCGATCTTCATAACAAGCTTTATTCGGACACGCCCATTCCGGAATCCGAAGTCTTCTCAAAATAATTATGATTTTTAAAACGGAAACGGTCAATCGCAAATATATGATATTCCTGGCCTTTGCGTCAATATGCGCCGTCGGGGCTGTTTTTTCATTCATTCTGGGTCAGGCGAGCATCCCGCTTACGGAAGTTTTTAAGTATATCACCGGCAGCGCGGGACTTGATCCGAGGTATTCGGCGATCTTAAAAATGAGGCTCGCCAGAATGCTGGTGGCTTTTATAGCGGGCGGCGGCCTTGCTTTCGCGGGCGTGATATATCAGTCGACCCTTAAAAATTATCTCGCCGACCCTTTCATGCTGGGGGTTTCGGCGGGCGCGGCGCTGTTTTCGGCTCTCGCGATATCGTTTAAGATACAATCTTCCGCCATGGTGTCCCTGTTCGCTTTTTTTGGCGCTCTTGTATCGGTTGGCGTCGTTATATTTATATCCGGTTTTAAAAAGTTCTCCAATTATAATCTCATACTTTCCGGAATAGCGCTCAACAGTTTTTTCTCGAGTTTTTTAACGATAGTTATGTATCTGTCAAAAGATATGCAGAATATATTTTTCTGGCTCATGGGTTCGCTCGACGTCAAATATAACGAACAGATAATATATACTTATGTCCTTGTGTTCATGGCGGGGCTATACGCGTACAATAATTCGCATATACTCGACATACTCAAGCTCAATGAAAAAACTGTTTTTTCAATGGGCATAGACGAGAGCGCGTGGAAGATCAAATTCATAGTTCTCTCGTCGGTGGTAAGCGCGCTTATAGTTTCACAGACCGGTATCATCGGGTTCGTAGGGCTTATAATGCCTCACGCCGGCAGGCTATTGATAGGCGATCTGCACAGGAGCCTTATCCCCTTCTCCTTCCTTCTCGGCGGCACCATGATGATATACTGCGACATTATATCGCGGACCGCCATAGATTCGATGAACTTTCCTATAGGCGTCATAACGAGCTTGGTCGGCGCGCCGTTTTTCATATTGCTGTTAAGCAGAGCCGGAAAGCAAGGTGGCAACTGATTTGAATACCTGCGAAGTCTTTAAGGCCGAGGGGCTTAAATATTTTTTCGAGGGCGGCCGCGAATGCGCTCTCAACAATTTGAATTTTTCTATAATGAGCGGCGAAAGCATCGCTATAGTCGGGCCGAACGGTGCCGGAAAATCGACGCTTTTGAATATAATGCTGGGTTACGCGGATAAATACGAAGGAGTCTTCGAATTCATGGGGCGTGAAATTTCCGGCTGGAAACCATCCCAAATGGCCCGCGTCAGGGCATATATACCTCAGGAGAACGAGACGGGGCTTAAACTCACGGCGCTTGAATATTTGAAACTTTCGAGGGGCGCGCCGCATCTTACTGAAAAGTCCGAAATAAATAAATATCTCGAGCTTTTTGACATATCGTATCTGCGCGATCGCGTGACGGCCACGATGTCCGGCGGCGAAATGCGTCTTTTACAGCTTATATTCGCGCTTCTCAGGAATCCTTCCGTCGTTTTACTGGACGAACCCGTTTCGTTTCTGGACGTGAACAATCAAAAGAAATTCTTCGACGGCCTGAAAGAAATTTCGTCCGAAAGAAGTGACGGCAAAGGCGAAAAAATGACGATAATATCGATCCTTCACGATCTTAACATGGCCGCCTATTACTGCGACAGAATAATGCTTTTGAATAAGGGTGAAATTGTAAAATTCGATTCTCCGCTGGATGTGATAAACTTTAAAACGCTCGGTTCGATCTTTTTCAGAGAAAGTTTGACGCGCGAAGTTAAAATGAAAGAGGGCGGAGCTGAAATATCGGCTCATGTTATCTGCGGCGGCGGCGCTGGAAGCGAGATAATGGAGGCGCTTTTAAGTCAGGGCGTGAACGTTTCCGCGGGCGTTCTAAATATCGGAGATTCCGACTGGAACTTCTGTAAAAACAACAAGGTTGCCATGGTCGAGGAAGAGCCGTTCCAGAAGATCTCGGATGAAAATTATATTAAAAATCTGGAATATATCAAAAAAGCTGACGTCATCGTTCTTTGCGCTTTCGCACTGGGGAAAGGCAATTTAGCCAATCTCAAATTTATCGAGGAATCCGGGATGATTTTAGGCAAAAAGATTATTTCGGCTTTTTCCGCCCATGCCGAACTTGATTTCACTGGCGGCGCGGCCGGGCCATTGCTGAAAAAGATAGGCGAAAATTCAGAAAGATTTTTGACGCCTGACGAATTCAAAACCGTATTCGCGCGCGTGCGTGATAGCCTGAAAAAACAGGATCGACTTTCGTGAACGGCAACGAATTATCGCGGTTAAATGAAACCGTTCCGACTGCAAAGCCGGAGGAATTTCAAGTTTTTGGTCCGAATTGGTTATGCGTTAAATGCCTTATTTAATATCTCTTCGAAATAGGTCGCGCCGGATGC
>CAZJFS010000025.1:0-39965 GCA_964545075.1 uncultured bacterium | reverse complement strand
TTTTCAGTTGAATAATTAAATGAAAAGTGCTATTATTTGTACATAGATTATTTATAACATTAAAGCAATCGAACGTTTTAGATAGATTTACTTAAATTTGTTTGCTTTTTGATAATAACCGTGGAGGCATTTTATATGAAAAAAAGATATTTTATAATGGTTTTAGGGATCTGCTGCGTTTTTATTTCAATCGCGATGTTCGGATGCGGAGGAGGCAGGTCTGTTTTCGATCCGGGCGTCACGGGCGGGCAGACTTCAAACATATCAGTTAAAATGAATATGCTTAATTATTCTGACGGCTCATCATACGTGTCAATTCCATCGGGTATTTCCGGCCGCGTGAATATAAGCGTCAAAAGCATAAAAGCAAATAAAGAGGTCGCTAATAAAACCGTCGATTTCAACGCCGGATTCTTAACCTTCGATAACGAAATACCCGTCCACGACACTTATTCAGTAAGCGTCAGGGCGAATCTCCACTACAAAGCCAACGACACTTACGAAGTGGTATGGGCCGGCGTAAGCCCTGAAATTTACGTTTATTCAAATGAAGAAACCGCGCAAAGATCGATAGCGAACGAAGCGCAGGTAGGGCTTAAATTTTTAACGATCGAATTCGTTAAATTATATCCCGCTAAACTGGTTTTCGAACCGGAACTTCCGCTCGCGGAACTCGTCAAGGGAACCGTCATTCCGCCATTTAAAGTAAAAGTGATCGAACAATTCGGCAATGTCCTTCCGACGGCCGCTGGCGACGTAACGGTCGGGCTGCATAGCGGCGCGTTCAAAAGCGGAATTTTCACAAAAAGCCTTTCAGCCGGCGTAGCGAGTTTCGATGAAATGGGCGTAGCGGAACTTATCGCGGATAGCCAGGGATTCGTAAAACTGGAAGCCTCATACAGCGGAGTCACCGGGTACAGCCAGCCTATGAAGGCCATCGGCGCGATCATTCCTAATGCTTCGGTAGCCGGATATCTCAACGATACAACGACGGCGACTGCATCAGCGGCGGCGGCGAATTCAGGCTCAGCCATAAACAAGGCTTCGACGGCTAAAGCTCCAATCGCTGGAAAACAAGTGTTTTTGATCGCGGACAACGTCGAATATCAGGCCGTGACCGATTTAAACGGATTTTATAAATTCGACATCAGGTTATCCGGCGATCTCGCGCCCGTAAAATTAACTTTTCAGGGAACTTCAGGACCGATCGTTTCAAGTTTCGGCGCGGCTAAAGGAAAAACTCAAATAGTCATAGTTAAAGTCGATCCTTCAGGAGCCGTAAGAATTCAAAAAGCTTTCCTTGAAGGAAATTACACGGAAGCGCAGGATCTTGGCGTCATTGAAAAACTCGTCAGCGACGAGATCGCAAGGATCAGAAGTTCGGCGACGGGCGTAACCGGCTTAAGCGGAAGAGTAATTTTAGCCGGAGATTCCGGTTTATCAGGCGTTTCAGTCACCATAAAGGAAAGCGGAGATTCAGCGGTTTCAGGGGCCGGCGGCGTATTCTCGATCCAGCCGCCGTCAGGCTTGAAAGCCGGAAATTATAACATCGGCGCGGAAATGCCCGGATTCATCGGATCGTCTATTCCGGTTAACGTTACCGAGGACGATTACGGTTTTAGCTACGACGGCTCCATTATTTCAATCAGCGAAAAACCGAATTCGCCGCCCGCAATAACGGGACTTTCAATCTCAGGAGTCACGGGCGAGATAAATTTGACGTATTCAATCAGCGACCCGGATTCAGACCTCTGCGGCGTAGAAGTTTATTACTCTCTTGACGGCGGACTTTCTTATTTTAATAAAGCCAGCGTCTCGGGGGATGTTTCAGGCGTATCGAGCGGTTCGGGGAAAAATATAATATGGCATTCAACGGCTGATTTTTTATCGAATCAGACAAGCGTCAGGCTTAAACTCATACCGGCAGATCCGAAGGTACAGGGCGCGGCCGTCGAATCAAGCGTATTCCAGGTTAATAACCTTTCGCTCACAGAAAACAAGATACCGGCCATAAGCGGCGTCATGGCGACCGTCGATTCGGGCGAGGTCAGTCTCGCGTTCAGTCTCGCCGACGGCGACAACGACAGCTGCTCGATTGAATTTTATTATTCGGTCGACGGCGGAACGTCGCTCGTAAGAAGCATCAATTTCACGAATAACGCGCGTTTCTTCCCCGGACAGAACAGCATCGTGTGGAACTCTCTCAAGGACGTTAAAACCAACCAGAAAAACGTAAAGGTCAGGCTCGTTCCTAACGATTCAAAAACTTCCGGATCATGGGGCGAATCGCAGACATTCGCGCTCAATAATCTTATAAACACCCCGCCCGCCGCAAGCAATTTGATGGTTTCAGGATTAAAAGGAAACATTTTATTGGCTTACGATATTATCGATCTCGATCAGAATTTATGCACGGCCGAGGTATATTTTTCAATTAACGGCGGCGCATCGTTTAAAAAAGCTCTGGGCATAACCGGTGATACTAAAGAAATAACGGGCGGTACCGGAAAGAAAATCGTATGGAACTCGAAATTAGATATAGCGGATAACGCTGAAGGCGTTATAATAAAAATCGTTCCTTCGGATGAATTCGGCTACGGCTCTGAAGCTATATCAAGTCCGGTTCCGGTTTATAATTCAGGCTTCAGGCCGCAGATATCAAATCTTTCAACCGCGGGCTCAAGTGAAAAAATCATAATTTCTTATGATATTTTAGATAAAGACAGCGGATTGTGCACGGTCGAGGTATCTTTCTCGAAAGACGGCGGAACGACATTCACTAAAACAGCCAATATTTCAGGCGATACCAGCGTCGTCATGATCGCCGGAACGGCCGCGACCGCGAAAAAGATCATATGGAACTCGTTCGCTGACTTTAAAACGAACGAATCGAAGGTAAAGGTAAAACTTACGTCTTACGACGAAACGGGCGCGGGAACGGAAGCGGTATCGCTTGTTTTCGCCGTTAACAATATCGGTTTCAGACCGGTTGTCTCCAATTTCACGACGATCGGCGCTTCGGGCGAAATAACCTTGAAATATGATCTTGCCGACGCCGACAGCAGCCCGTGTTTTATTTCCGTCCAATACAGCATAAACAATTCGGCTTACATCAAAACGCTTAACTTAACCGGCGAAACAAGTGAAATATCGGCCGGAACCGGAAAGAGCCTTATCTGGAATTCAAAGGCCGATATATCCGGCCTGGCTAATAACGTAACGTTAAAACTTATCGCCGCCGATATGGCCGGCCCCGGAACCGAAGCGGTTTCACTCCCGTTCACCGTGAACAATAATTCCACTCCTATTGCGTCTAATGTAAAAACCGCCGGAAATACCGGAAATATAACCGTATCTTATGATCTCGCGGACCCAAATAGCGACACATGCTCCGTCGAGCTTTATTATTCGATCGACGGCGGAACGAACTATAAAAAATCCACGAGTGTAAGCGGCGCGGTTGCCAATGTCGCGCCCGGCGCCGGAAACAAACTTATATGGAACAGCACGGGCGATATCGGGCAGCAAAACGTTTCAAACATAAAAGTGAAAATCCTTCCATACGACGCTTTCGAAGCCGGGATGCCCGCCGAATCGACGGCTTTTTCAATCAATAACTATGTCCAGATAACACCGACGCTGCAGTCAGCCGAGTTCGTTTATTTTTCTGGTGGGCCTGGGTATGCACTGAAAATGACTTTCAATACAAGCGTCGCCGGTTCATCGCCTGATTTGAACAAAATATTTATCAATAACACCAGTTTATTTTCCTATCAAGGCGGAGCGCCGTCACTGGCTCCATCCCGGAACAGCGTAATGCGCATCATACAGTCAGACGTCTCAGGAAATATCGTAACCGTGAGACTTAACATCCTTGACAAATTTCAACAGTGCTTCGGTATCAATGGGGATTTTATTGTAAACTCAGATCTTACTCCGAACGGCCTTATATTCCAAGCAGGCAACGGCATAAAGAGCGGAACTGGAAATGAGGTTGCCGCAAACATTCAGCCTTATAAAGTTCATCCGCTTCTTGAGGCCGCTATGCTGACATACAACAACAATACGGGCAATCTGGACATCAAATCGGGAGTCTCGATGCCATCAGGTATCTCATCGGGATATGTCGAAGTTTTCATTTCATCAATTATACCGGCCGACACAACAAGTCCTACTTTTACAACTATCGATTCCTCGCTTGCCTGGTCCGCATCTGAAATGGTAACTGGCGCACCTCATCCAGCAGGCAGCAGGGTTTATTACAGATTTAACAGCACTTCCGCCGTAAAGAAAAGTGAGTGGGTTGATTATGGCCCGATACCGAACTCACCGGCCTTATTCGGTTCGGGAAATATCGCATGGTCGAATGTGAACAGCCAGGTCTATATAAAAAATACGAAGATAGGTTCTAAAAACAGCAGAATAAAAGTTTATGAAAACCTTTATAACGCGCCTACCAGCTCATATATGGGTGAAACAGACCCGGCTCAATCCGTTTCAGGCGACGGATATGCTCCGGGAAGTTATAATGTTAAAAATGGCGGCGCTAATGTTATTATTCAGGGCAACTCACACCTGTTTTTACGCTTGTGACCCCAAGCGGCATCGAATCTAATTATTTTAAAGGGGTTAATATATTATCGCCGCCCGGAATTACTGAAGAACCGCTTTACAGCGCGAGGATCAAACATAACGGCTCCACATATCAGTTACAAATGGCTAATGCCACATCGTTACCATATGACACAAGAGTTTATCTGGGCTACATAAAAATAGGAAGAATAGCCGCCGGAACATATCCAGTTGGATGGATAACAGTTTACTCTGAAACATCAAACTCTGACAGCTTAGATGTTGTCTATCCCTCATCTTACTTAACAACACCCGATCAACCGCTGTCTTTTTCCTATATTAATACCGACGGAAGCGAGTCGGATATAAGAACTTTCTATAACGTTTATTATCCTAACAACTCAAAGATCACATGGTCGAACACGGGACTTTACGGCCAAATATCCACAACCGAACAGATAGGCTCCGGAGCGAGCATAATTAAAGTTTATGAAAAATATAATGGCGCTTACACTCAGAAGGGTTCCGTCACCGGCGCTAACGGTTTTATAAAAGGAATAACCGGAGCTGACGGAGGCGGCTTAAAGATCACCGACGACCGTGAAGCGGCTTACGTTTATGTCAATTCATACGGAAACGAATCCCCGTACATCGATGATGGAATCGTTCCTGCGGCGCCTTCAGCCGCTGTTGCTAATAACTTAAGGCTGACTTATAACGCGGCCAACTATGAAGTTAAAAATACAGGCGCGGCGGTGAACCTCACAAATAAACTCAGGGTTTACGTCGGATCTCAATTAATTGGCGCGACCACATCATCTTCCATCGGCACGTCAGGCTTTCCGAGCGCAAGTTCATACGTAGAATCTGACTCTTCTCCAGTCGCTCTCAGTGACGCTTTATCATTATCAGGCGGATCGCTGCAATTTACATATACAACACCAAACGGCAACGAGTCTGATTTTTATAATTCGGCGGCTTCGGTTCCGACGGCTCCTTTACTCACAAACATATATTCAGCATGCGTAAAATATGATACAACTGCGGGAATAACATATAAGTTATCGGCCAACGCAAACGTAATTCTTGCGGCCGGAACCAGAGCTTATATTGGCCCTTATACAATCATTCCTTCAGCGGTGGCCGAAACCATAAACAGCGGATCTTTTTCCACGGCAAATAGCATCACCGCAAATCCTGACGGATCAGGAGGCACACTAGGCTTCACAACATTTGCGAACGGCAATGAATCAGCCAGGACCAATGTTATTGGACCGGTTCCCGACAGGCCTGATGAAAGCAAGATCAAATGGCTTAACGGACTTTCACAGTTCGCCATAATGTCCGGTCAACAAGTAAGCACCACATCTGAAAAATTAAAATTATATCAAAAAGATGGAACAACATATTCCCCTATAGCGCTCGCAAATACTGAAGGGCCTTATACCCCAGGCACTAACTATTCGTTAGGCGCCACTCCGCCTCTTATATTAGCCGAAAAAGAAGCCGCGTTTACAGCTGTAAGTTCGATCAGCCAATGCGAATCGTCGATATCAGCCGGCGGCATAGTTCCTGCACCGCCTGCATTCTCGCAAAATTTAAGAACAACATATGATACAGGCATGAATTATAAGCTTACAAATAACAGCTCAACAGATGATTTTGTGATCCCAGACGGATCAAAATTAAATGTTTATATTGACGGCATACTTGTCGGACAAAGAACGGCATCGGGCGCAAATGTAATAATACCAACCCTTAACGGACTTTCAGATTTCAATCTAGACCTTAATTACGTGTTGGGTGGAGGCAATCTGACATTTACTATGTCAAGCGCGTCATCAAATAACGAATCCGAAAATACGCCAGTGGCGCCAACAATGGTTCCGCCTAAAATATTATTCCAAGCCAGTAAAATTGCTCCAAATGATAATTCATCCGGAAATGTCATCAACTACATAAATCAATTTCTTGCCATGTCAGTAACTCAATCTCCTGCCACCGATATGCAAAGACTTGCGGTCATGATAGACACAGGAACGCTTAATAACGGAACAGCCGTTTTAAAACTCGTCAATGCAGGCAACTCGGCGCTTTTAAATTATGGCATAACCGGCCCGAACTCTCAAACCGGAGAATTCACGCTGACACCGGGAAGCCCTCAGTTGGAAACGGCTCTCGGCAATACTAATTTAACATTTTTAACCAGTTATCTCTGGGCTACCGATGCGTCATCCGGAAACGCTTCATGGTATTCGTTGGATGGAACTATAGGATACGACGTCATTCAACCGCAAATTACTACAATTACAGCAGCTCCGCTCGCCGTGGATGGAGCTTTTGCTCACGACGGAAACGATAAAATTACAATTAATTTTAGCGAAAATATCAATGGTACCGGAGTAGTTGAAACAGATTTTATGCTTCCTGTATTCGGTGATACACTTGGCGCAGGCGGAATATCCGTATCAACTACCTTTAAAATTGAAATTACGGCCACCGGAGGCTCTCCCGGCGTAATTACCAGGACCGGTACTTATAATCAATCAGTGCTTGGCGCAGCATCGCCATCCGGAATGTATTTTGACCCGGGATTTTCAAACAAGGTTAAAGACAATGCCGGTAATCCTGTTAATGCACCGGTTTCAAATATCAACGCAATAGATATACAATAACTTTTGAATACAATTTAATAACAAGTTAAATCAAAGCCGGGGAACGACAATTCTCCGGCTTTTTTATTTATGCGCCGGAGCTATCTAAAAAACCGCTGCAATCATCGATGCCTTGGATATTTTAAGAAAGTTCCTAATTCACAATATTGCTGAACCAAAAGAAATAAACCCAACATTGAGTCGGATTTCAAACTGACCGGCAAAAAAATAGCATGAATATATGTTGACAAATTTAGCGCTTTTATATATCATTTTAACGCAATGTTGCAAGCGGATTGCAAGATCTGAATGATTATAAACATTAATAAAGTCAGCGAGGGAGAGGTAAAATGTCCATTATATTTGACGAGCCATGCAATATTCTTGTAGCCGACGATTCGAACACAGCGAGACTTTTCATTAAAAAGAATTTCGAACAGGCCGGGTTCACAAACAAGAATTTCATTATGGTTTCGGATGGAAATCAGGTCCTGGAAAAAATAGCTTCCGAACCCGTGAATCTTATAATAACAGACCTTAATATGCCAAACCTCGACGGACAGGCGCTTATTAAAAATCTTAAAAATCCCGAAAATTATTGCGCGATACCGGTTATCGTCATGACCAGCGCGAGCAATGAAGCGCGCAGGCAGGAACTTATAAACGACGGCGCCGACCTTGTCCTTGAAAAACCGGTCACCGCTGAAAATATAAAAAACGCATGGGAAACGATAAGGCCAAAAATGCTTATTATAAAGAAGAAAATACACTTATTAAAAGATATTTTCAACGATGTTTTAAACGGCATGGCCTCGCTCGCGTTAAACGGAAACGCCATAACCCAAATTGATGAAAACGCCATGGCCGGAGCGAAACAGATGAGCATATCGTCCTTTAATCCAGCCGGATATAAGTTTATTTTAACTATGAAATCGATTATCTTAAAAAAGCTGACCGCTATAATATGCGATATTAATATCGAAACGGTTACCGCTGAAAATGAAATAGAAACGCTGTCAGAACTTTTAAATATGACGGCCGGAAAATTCATGAAAACGATGATCCCGGCGGATCAAACATTCGAAATAACCTGCCCGATACCGAGCGAGTACCCTCTGACGAACGATGAAATGTCAAGCTACGCTTATTGTCTGAAAGATAAAATATACGCGGTCCTTTCACTGGTCGAACCGGCGGCCGCGAAATAAAAAATCGCAAAAATAAATCAAATTAATTTCATAGTTTGAAGAAATAATGCGCTGGAAACGCACGTTATAACCCAGGCAACGGAAATTACAAGCCAGAAGGCGATACTAAATACATGCGCTTCCTGCCTTGATTTGATATAATGTTTGATGTTTACTATCAGGCAAAATATTGGAAAAATCATAAATACATACAGAACTATTTTAACTTTTTGAGGCAACTTAGCGAATCTTTTTGTGTACGGTTCGGAATCCTGAGCGCCAGCCTCTATAAGTAAACCTACGATACCGTTATAACCATTCTGTTTAGCCACGGTAAGCGGCATTTTACCTTCATTATCGCCATCATTGACGTCGGCTTTACTTTTGATGAGTTCCCTCAAGGCGCCTTCGCTGTTTTTCATAACGGCAATCATTAAAGCGGTCCGACCAAGCGAATCTTTTAAATTAATGTTTTTAATGCCTGATTTTAATAAAAAACCGAGCGAATCCGCTTCATCGTTCGAAGCGGCGAAATGTAAAGCGGTAAAACCACTATTATCCTTGGCTTCCAGATCCGCTTTAAAATCAAGCAGTTCTTTTAATATTTCTTTGTTGCCTTTTTTGGCAGCCTTGTGAAGCGGGGTTTTTCCGGTATTATCAGCCAGATTCGGATCAGCTCCGAGAGCGAGCAAAGGCTTAAGAATATCCATATTGTTATATTCAGCCGCCGTTTGAAGCGGCGTAATTCCGGATTCATCTTTAGAATTCATAATTTCACTATTTAGTAACATTTTTGAAACACCAGCATCGATAAGTGAAGCGCCGGCATGAAGAGACGTTTCTTTTTTCTTGTTTTTAATCTTAACATCGGCGCCGCTTGCTAAAAGCATTTTTGAATTAGGGCCGCTTTTAGCCGCCAATGAATAATGAAGCGCAGTGTTTTCCTCTGTATCCAGGGCGTTTACATCAGCGCCAGCCTTGATCAATAAAAAAACCGTTTCCGTAGAATCAGATTTTGATTTTGAAATTATATGAAGCACCCTTTTGCCGCTGGATTCTTGAGCGTTAACATTAGCGGATAACTTAACGAGCAGATTCACCGAGCCGGTTTGGTCGCATTCAGCTGAAAAATGGAGGGGAGTTGAATTATCAGCCGCGGGCTTATTAATGTCGGCACCGCTTTTAACAAGAACGGAAATTACATCATTAAATCCTTTCCCGGCGGCGAAGTGAAGAGGCGTATAACCGCTTTTCTCCTGTGCGTTGACATTAGCGCCGTTATCTATGAGGATTTTCACCATTTCCACATTGCCGTTCCCCGAAGCCCAATGAAGCGCGGTCATGGATCTTTCATCGATATCGTTAACTTTATTTTTGGTTATTATTTTTTTTACAAGAACGGAATCGTTATTTTTGACCGCTTCGATTAACGTCATGGAAGGTTGAGCCGCAGCCAGTGAGATTAAAACAAAAATTAAAAACATTACAAGTACGCCCAAATTAAAATTTTTCAATTATATCATCCTCTAAAAAATTATTTATTATACCCTTGTAATAGTAAGAGTTTTATTAAGACTAACACTTTCAAAAATTTGATTAATTAAATCAGGGACATTTATTATTTTCAATTCCTGATTTGATTTCTTTAAAATATTATGTAACGAAAATAAAGATCTTATTGCGATACTTGATATGTAATGGGTTTTTTGCATATCTATCAAAATAGATCTTATATGTTCGGAATTTTTTTCAGATAATAAAAGAATATCATTGACTAAACTTTGAAATTCAAGGATATCCGGATCGTTTATACAACCTTCAATTTTTATGATACAATTTGCGCCTATAATTTCAAAGTCTATTTTCACAAAACTTACCTTTAATATATAATTATAAAATGTTTCTAATTAAGTAGCATATTTTATGCCGCTTCATAATCTTTATAAAAGACGCATTTTAATGAAAATTAGCAAATGTTACTTTAATGTAATATTACATTAAAGTAACATAAGTTTCTTAATTGAAACAATTATTAGCTTAAATTTAGTTGGTTGCGGGAATAGGCTTGAACGTGAACTTGGAAGTGAATCTTTCCGCCATTCCAATATTCGCGGAACTCTTGGTTCCTTCCATGAGCATGACTTTATAGCTGTCCGTTATTAGCTGACTTTCAGGAACATAATCAAAATAATCCCTGTCCGTATTCGAAATAGTTCCCCAGATAAATTTTCCGGGAAACGGGTAATCTTTCGAATTATAGATTTTAAAATTGTTTTCAACGTCCTCATGGTTCATATGTTCGTTAAAAATAACCGTGATCTTACACTCGGGGCCGTAATACCCGTCTTTCGGAACGAATTCCATGACCTTCGGAACGGCAATGCCGCGGCTTTCATATGTTTCGGGAACTCCCGTAACATTGCTGGCATCATAATCGGCGTTACTGCCGGAATGAATAACATCGCTCACGCATCCGGCAAGCGATGTCACTAAAAATATCGAAATGATAAATATTAAAATTTGTTGGGTTTTTGAATTTTTATAAGTTAACGGCATTTTTGTAGTAGAGGCTTTCAATGACAGGTTTTGATGCAGAATCATCCGCGCCGCGATATGATTCGTTCAAAGGCTCGCTATGATCTAATTCGGCCATTTGCTTTGTGAAGTTTTCTATTTCCAATATGGCTTTATTGCAGAGCGTTTCAACCTCGATATTTTTTTCAGTAGCTACATGAGACAATAAAACCTGTTTGATCTTTACGCATTCATCCAGCTTGCCTTCATTATGATAATGGCTCGCCATATTCTTCGCCGCGTTTATCGCGCAACATCTTACAAACGTCTTTTCATGGGCAAGATTGCCCGTTATTTCAGGAAAATATTCCTCAAACTCCATGTATTTAGCCATATTCACAAGCTTCATTCCCCTGACATAATCAGTGGTGTGCTGTTCATCAATTACATTATTTGAAGATTTTTTTTCTTTTGATCCGGATATTTTACTTAAAATATTTCTGTTTTTTAATTTATTAGGCGTGACTATATCATTTGCCTGGTTTTTAAAAATATCGTTTATATTTAAAAATTCGAACTTCTGAACGCCGTCTGATTCATTTTTTCTGGACTGTTTAACAGGTGCGTTTGACTTGATGAGATTAGGATTTTTAGACTCGCCGTTCAATCTGGCGTTTATATAAAGCATCGCGTCAAGGACAATCGGATCATTATATTGCGAAAGCGCGCATGAAATATCAAAAAGCCTGTTTGTATCATTGGTCGCGTAAGCCTCCATAATAAGTTTATGAGGCTCTTCATTAAATACTTCTTTATTTACAGAAATATTCATGTCTGAGAAATTGATTTTCGTTTTATTAATGTTGCTCTGAAAAGCGAATTCGGCTTCACTGAAAGGTTTGAAGTGATCTGTACTATTATTATTCATATATTCGCTATTTTCAATTATGTCCACTATTTCATCAGTTATTACATGGTTGTTTGTTCTCGAAACAAAGTCGTTTATTGCCTGCTGAACTTTTGAGCTGGTGTGCGATAACAGCGGCGTCAGAAGCATTACAAGCCTGTCGTCTTCTTTGAAATTATCAAGTTCTTCTATAAGTTTACAGATTTCATCTTCAGTCGTGGCATGAACGAATTTTTCATATATTTTTGCAAAATCATCGTACGACAATGTATTTATTAAAAGATTCAGAGTTTTTTCATCTATTTCATATTTTGCATTTTCATCGACAGGCTGTTCATCATTGTCATCTATAGCGGATGTATATTTACTGACCATAGCCGACAAACTGCTGGCCTGATTAAGATATGTGCTGATTCCTTCAGGTGTCATTGGAACCTGTTTTTCTTCCGCTTCATTTGAAGACGCTGATTTCATCTTAACCATTTTTGAAACACGGCTGATCTCATATTTTGCATTAAAAACTGGATCAGTGATATTTTCAAATTTTGGTTTTCTTTCGACTTCATGTGCACGCGAACGAATGTCCTTCATCCGGGAAACGGCTTTGCGTTTATCGAAAATAAGAAGTTTAAGGGCGATTCCGCCCATTATTATGGTATAACTAAATAGTAAGAATAAAGTAACGGCATTTTCCATATACACAAAATATCGTCACTCTTATACAATTTTTTATAGTTTATTTAACGGAGAGTTAAAATTTAACTGAATTGTCTATCTTTATGAATAACTAAAATTCAATCCCGCGAACGGCATTTCTGCTTTTGAAGTAATGTTTTATTTCCTTCATCTCCGTTACCAGATCGGCCCGTTCTATTAAGAAGGCTGGCGCGTCGCGGCCGGTAAGCACAAGCTCGGTCGAATTATCCTTCAAATCGATAATTTCTTCTATTTCTTTTTGTTTTAAAAGGTTGAATTTATGGGCATACAATATTTCGTCAAGTATCACAAGATCAGCGGTTTTTCCGCCCAGCACGGCCTTCGCCTTTATCAATCCGGCGAGCGCGGCGTCAATATCCTCTTTTGAAGGATTTTTCGGATCGACCCAATTATCGGTGCCAAACTGCATGATCTCTATGTCCGGATTTTTTTCAAAAAATTTAACCTCGCCATAAGCGTTAAACATTTTCTCTGATTTCATAAACTGTATTATCTTTACTTTGAACCCCTGACCCAGCGCGCGCAACGCAAGCCCGAAAGCGGCGGTAGTCTTTCCTTTTCCGTTTCCAGTATATATGTGTATCAAACCTTTTTCAAATCCCATAATTCATTTCCCTTTTTTTAATTCAACCGTAAATTTAAAGATAGTATTAACTTCTGATAATAATGTTTAAGATCAATAAACGTCAAAAAATAATTTCACTAAGAATCCAATTTAAAAAACAAAGTTTCATAATTTCCACTAATAAAAGTTTTTCTCATATTAACGTTCCTTAATAGCGAGCAAAAAAATTTTTTTGAGGGATGTCTCGGAAGCGGCGAAGGCCAGGAAGGCCGAGAGCCGCTGAGAGAAAAGCGGCGAAAATTATTTTAAAAACCTTCACCGCGCGACCCACAGGATGTGGGAAGTGCCGCTGGAGCCACGGATGGCGTGAAGCGGCGTCCCTCAAAAAATTTTTTTTGCGAGCCTTTAAAAGATAGGCGGTTCCTCATAAGTTCCAAAAACTTCGCGGAACACGTCGCACATCTCGCCAAGCGACGCGTACGATTCGACGCATTCGATGAGAGAGGGCATGACGTTGACATTATTCTGAGCGTCGGATTTAAGTTTCGCGAGGTTTTGCTTGACGCGGTTGTTGTCGCGCGTGCGTTTTACTTCGCGGACGCTCTCTATCTGGGCTTTTTCAACTTTCTCGTCGATCTTTAAGGTTTCGCCTTCCTTGGCTTCCTCGTTGCCTTCGTTATAAGCGTTGACGCCGACGACTGATCTTTCGTTCTTTTCGATCTCGCGCTGGTGGCGGAATGACGCATCGGAGAGTTCGGACTGGAAGAAACCCTTATCTATGGCTGAAAGCACGCCGCCCATTTTATCGACCCGCGAGAAATAATCGTAAACGCCTTTTTCCATTTCGTCGGTAAACGCCTCAACGTAATATGAGCCTCCGAGCGGATCGATGACGTTCGTGACGCCGCTTTCGTTCGCGATGATCTGTTGCGTTCTGAGGGCGATCCTGACCGCTTTTTCCGTAGGAAGCGCGAGGGCTTCGTCCATTGAATTGGTGTGAAGCGACTGAGTGCCGCCTAAAACCGCCGCCAGCGCCTGAACGGTAACGCGGACGATATTGTTTTCTATCTGCTTCGCCGTGAGCGAGCATCCGGCCGTCTGGGTGTGGAAGCGCATTAATTGCGCGCGAGGATTTTTCGAGCCGAATTTTTCCTTCATGAGCGTCGCCCATATTCTTCTGGCGGCGCGAAATTTCGCGATTTCTTCAAAGAAATCATTGTGCGAATTAAAGAAGAACGAAAGCCTCTGGGCGAAATCGTCGACCGATAAACCGCGCTCGATAGCCGCTTCGACGTAGGTCCTTCCGTCTATGAGGGTGAAGGCGAGTTCCTGAAGCGCCGTTGCGCCGGCCTCCCGGATGTGATAGCCGGAGATCGATATGGTATTCCACGCCGGAAGGTGCTTCGAGCAGTATTCGATCGTATCGACGATGAGGCGTATCGACGGCTTCGGCGGAAATATGTATGTTTTCTGGGCTATATATTCCTTCAGGATATCGTTTTGAATGGTGCCCGATAATTTTTCGGGAGGGACGCCCTGTTTTTTCGCGACGGCGATATACATCGCGAGAAGTATCGCCGCGGGAGCGTTTATAGTCATGGAAGTCGATACCTTATCGAGCGGTATGCCGTCGAAGAGTATCTCCATGTCGCGTAACGTATCGATGGCGACGCCGTCTTTTCCGACTTCGCCGCGGG
This sequence comes from uncultured bacterium, assembly GCA_964545075.1. Lineage (GTDB taxonomy): Bacteria > Muiribacteriota > UBA9980 > UBA9980 > UBA9980 > DAOPXV01. The sequence continues at coordinate 25,152 of CAZJFS010000025.1, read as the reverse complement.
AGAGCGGACTGTCCGAATCCAGGCCCATAAGCGTCGGAAGATGGAACGCGACCGAAAGCCCGGTCTGACCGTTCTTTAAAAGGTATTTGTAGCGTTCGTTCGACTGGGCCGGCGTGCCGAACCCGGCGAATTGCCTCATTGTCCAGAGTCTTTCACGATAGAGGGTGCCATGGACGCCGCGCGTGAACGGATACTCGCCGGGAATTCCAAGTTTTTCCATGTAATCGAAGTTCTCGTTATCGAGCGGGGTGTACATCGGCTGGGATTCGTATGAAGACACCGACATGAATTTTTTCATGCGCAGCTTCCCGCCCTGCGCCCTTTTATCGTAGTCCTGCTTCCATTTTGAGAAGCCGGCTTTTAATTTTTCTATATTTCCCATTATACATCACCTGAAATATTTAATATTTTATCTTCCATCAGTTCCATTATTTTTTCGCTGCCGGCGTGCGGGCTTATAGTCCCGTCGCCCACTATTCTTTCTATTTCGGAACATTCGCCCGAAGCCAGGAACCTTTTTTTTATCCTGTCCATGGTCTTTCTGTAAACAAGCTCCTCGAGAGTCCTGATATTACGCTCGGCCCTGTTTTTTTCGAGCTTTCCGCTTTTTTCAAGGTATTTTTTATGGGTGTCGATGGCGTTTTTCAATTCCTCGATCCCTTCGCCTACGTTAGATTTAGCCAGAAGTATCGGGATCTCGTAATCGAAGTTCATAGGGTTCATCTCGATCGTCATCTGTATCTCGCGGAGCGTCCTGTGCGCCCCGTCGCGGTCAGCCTTGTTTATGACGAAAATATTTCCTATCTCGAGTATTCCAGCCTTCTGGGCCTGTATGTCGTCGCCGGCGCCGGGCATCATTACGACGACGGTAGTGTCGCAGGATCGCATTATATCCACTTCGTTTTGACCGGTTCCGACGGTTTCGACTATTATCATATTTTTACCGAAAGCGTCCAGGACCCTTATCACGTCGTTGGTGGCTTCGGCAAGTCCGCCGAGGCTTCCACGGCTGCTCATGGACCTGAAATAAAAATCGGAATTCGTTCCGACCTCGCCGATCCTTATGCGGTCGCCAAGTATCGCGCCGCCGGTGAAAGGCGACGAGGGATCGACCGCTATCACGCCCACCGAATTTTTTGATTCTTTATCCGCCAGATATAAGGCGGCAAGCTTGTTTACGAGCGTACTCTTCCCGACGCCGGGAGGCCCGGTTATGCCAACGACGAAAGCCCTGCCGGTATGCGGCTGGAGTTTTTCGAGATATTCGCCGAAGCCGGGACGCCTGTCCTCGACTATCGAAATAAGCCTGGCGCATGCCCTTTTTTCTTTATTGAGAAATTTACCCACAAGCGTGGCGTCAAAGGACATATTTTATTCCTTCTTCGATATGTTTGTTTTAACGAATTTTATGGTGTCGTCGGTAGGCGTTCCGGGCCCGAATATTTCGGCGACGCCTATGCTTTTAAGATACGTGACGTCGCTTTCAGGAATTATGCCTCCGCCGAAGACCATCATATCGTCCACGCCGTTATTTTTCAAAAGGGTCATTATTTCAGAAAAGCAATGATTGTGCGCGCCGGATAATATCGAAACGCCTATAGCGTCGACGTCCTCTTCTATCGCGGCGTTGACTATCTGTTCCGGGGTCTGGCGCAGCCCCGTGTATATTACTTCAAACCCGGCGTCGCGAAATGCACGGGCGACGACTTTAGCGCCGCGATCATGCCCGTCAAGACCCGGTTTGGCTATTAAAACCTTAATTTTATCTTCCATTATATATCCACCCGCTCCCAATTCTATTTTAATAATTGCAGCCGTTCGATTCTCGCGTCGGCGAAACCGTTTATTATCCTTGTTATTCTTTCCTTGCGCCTGGCTGATTCGTCGAACAGATAAGCCAGTTTTTCGCGTATGAAAACTTCAAAAGGCCCAAGGTCTATATGTTCGGAGGTTATTTTATTTACGTTGTCCTGGCAAAAAAAGAAACATTCGAAATTTTCCACGAGGTATCCGGGAATATACTGAATTCCCTTGGCCCACATGACGTCCTCATAAACTTCCATATCGACTTCCTCTTCGCATATTCCCACGGCGGCCTTAAAATTCACCTTGAACATATCCATAAGCCTCGGTGCGTTGGAACTAGTAGCTGAAAGAAGGAGGATATCGAAATCTTCGGTCCCGTGAGGGAGCTTGGCCGCGTCGTCAAAAACCTTGATCAACGGTAATTTTTCGATAAGCCATGAGAGCTTTTTAATGTCATCGTCGGTCCCCAGAAGGCCGATATTCAATCTTGAAATATCACGATTTGAAAAAAGCTTCGTTGAAACTTCCTTCAGCGTGTTTATCATAGCTACCTGCTTGATCTTGTTGAGCTTCACATCCTCGTTGACTATGATGCTCTGAGGCAATATGCGGTCCGTCTCGATTTTTATGTAATCGATCAATTTTTTATTTATATAAGACGAAGAGCGGATTATGAACCTTCCGTTGAGCTTATTAACGTGACGCGCAAGCGACCTGAAATAAACCTCTTCATACCCCGGAGAGGGTTTCCCCTGCGCGATGATCTTGCCGCCGCCGAAATGAAGCCCGAGAAAAGCGTAAATATTTGAAAGTTTCTGTGAAAGAAAGCAAGCGCACGACGCGGCTTCCCGATAATTGAACTCATCGGGTATGAACGTTATGTCGCCCAGCGCGGGGCCGAGCGCCGTGCTGTTTATAGCTATTATAGCCTTGAAATTCGATCTTTTTTCAACGCAGAATTTTATATGCTCGGAATTCGTCTGTTTTATTATTGAAAACATTGACATTTACTTCCCCCGAATGCTAATATTCCTTCGCGGCCTCTTCGTTTTTTAAGACCCGCAAGCACCCTTCAGCCAGGGCGCGCATCTCGTCTTCTCCGGGATGTATGGCTACGCCGGCCAGAAAAGAAACCCTGTCGGTTATCAGAGCGGTCAAAAGCTTTGAATAAGCCATTCCACCCGTTATTATTATCTTATCGACCGCGCCTTTTAAAACCGCGGCCATCGCGCCAATATATTTTGAAATCTGATAGGCCATCCCCTCGATCAGAAGCTTAGCCATCTCGTCGCCGTTATTATAAAGCGCCTCGACGTCCTTCATCGAGTTGGTGTTAAGATATGCCATGAACCCGCTCTTGCCGACGAGTTTCGCGTATAATTCCTCTTTAGTCTTATATTTTCCGGAATAGGCGATATCCATCATATCTCCGGTCGGTAAGGCTCCGGCTCGTTCCGGCGTCATCGGCCCTTCGTAAAGCGCGTTCGTTCCGTCGGTTATCTTTCCATGTTCGAGCGCCGCTATTGAAATGCCGCCGCCCATATGCGCGACTATAAGGTTGATATCTTCGAGTTTTTTTCCTATTGAAACGGACTCCCGACGCGCGACCGCCCTGATATTTAAAGCATGAAGCATCGAGCGCCTCTTTATTTCCGGTATGCCCGTAAGTTTGGACAGCGGCGTAAATTCATCGATGACCGGCGGATCTACTACGAACGATGGAATGCGAAGGTCCCATGCTATGCCATAGGCGATAACGGCGGCCAGATTCGACGCGTGTTTTCCTGAATAACCGGCCATGAGATCGTCTATCATCTTCTGGTTTACCGTATAAGTTCCGCCCTGAATGGGCCTCATGAGCCCGCCGCGAGCGACGATAGCCGAAAGGGTCGCCACGTCGAAATTTTTTTCCGAAACAATCTTTAATATCATCTTTTTACGATACTCATATTGTTCGTTTATATTCTTGAATTTTTCAAGGTCTTTTTTATTGTGGGAAATGTTATGGACGAAAAGCGGCGTTTCATTCTCGTATAACGCTATCTTCGTGGAGGTCGAACCAGGGTTTATGGCTAATATATATTTCTTATTTTCGATTTCTTCCACTTATCTCACCCCGTCATTAAAATGAGCCCGTATATATCTTTCTGACCTTTCTTATTATATCAAGCCTTTCAACGCACATTTTTTCGGCTATCTCATCGGTCGCGGTCCCGGTTTCCTTCGACTTGATTATTATTTCGGTCATTATGTCGTATATCTGCTCGATATGATGCTTTACGTTCTCGGCGTCGTAGCCGGATATCTCGGAATCCGCGAAAATCGCTATAGCCGCGTTCATAACAAAATCCGGAGCGTATATTATTCCGGCTTTCAAAGCGTATTTTGAAAGGTCGTCGGAATAAAAAGGGCTTCTGGCCGTTCCGGCTATTATCCTGCACTTTTTTCCGTCGATATAATTTTTCGTTATTACGCCGTCTTTAGCGCACGGTGAAAAAATATCGACCTCGATATTTTCAAATTCTTCTGGACGAACTATATAAACGTTGGTTATTTCGTCCTTTATCCGTTTCACGTTATCATATTGATCATCGGTAATGTATAAGATAGCGCCTTCCTGTGAAAGCATTTTAACGAGATGTATTCCGGTGGGGCCGAGGCCCTGCACGAAAATACGTTTTTTATCGAGAGAAGGATTTCCGAAAACTTCGTTGGCGCAGGCGCGCATGCAGCAATATGCGCCGTATGCTATATAATAATACGGCTCGCCGAGACCGCCGCGAAATTTTGGAAGTCCTATGACGTTAGAAAATTCCTTCGCGACGAAAAACATGTCTTTTTGAACGAGGCCTGATTCGGAAAGCGTGCAGAAATTTTTTCCGAAGGACCTTAAAAACCTTCCATATGCCCTTAAGTATCCTTCGGAGTTCTGGTGATCTTCGTCCTGTATGAGTATTCCGGCGGCGCCGCCGATATCGCAATTCAATATCGACGCTGAAAACGTAGTGTTTTTAGATAATTTCAGAGCCTCGGAAATGGATTCTTCCTCGTATAGATAGTTATAAGCTTTGGTCGGCCCGAGGGCCATACCGGGGTTTGAATTATGTATCGCGACGATCGCGTTCAGATCGAATTCGCGTTCATAGAAGAAATTTAATTCTTCATGGCCATGCTTTTGCATTTCTTCAAAAATGTCCATAACGGCTGACCTCGCTTATTTATTATTTCATGATAAGAGACGCTATAACGTGTCTCTGGACCTCCGAAGTTCCTTCGTATATTTCAGTAATGCGGGCGTCGCGGTAGTACCTTTCGATATTATATTCCTTCATGTATCCGTATCCGCCCATCACCTGCATAGCCTGATGCGTAACGAACGTCGCCATTTCAGAGGCGAAGACCTTAGCCATCGAAGCTTCTTTTACATAGGGCTTCCCGGCGTCCTTAAGATATGCCGCGCGGTACACGAGGAGCCTGGTAGCTTCGATCTTCGTGGCCATATCGGCGAATTTGAACTGGATCGCCTGAAGTTTTGATATCGGCGCGCCCCACTGTATTCTTGTTTTAGAATATTTGAGAGCCGCATCGTAAGCGGCTTCAGCTATTCCAAGCGCCTGGGCGCCGACGCCGACGCGGCCCGTATCAAGGGCCTCCATGGCGTAGATATATCCGTAACCTTTTTTACCTATAAGATTTTCCTTGGGAACCTTTATGTTATCAAATATTATTTCGGTCGTATCGGAAGCCCTTATACCCAGTTTTTTCTCGATCGTTCCAACCGAAAATCCTGGGAAGCTTTTTTCGACTATGAAGGCGCTCATTCCGCGCGCGCCCTTTTTCTTATCGGTCATCGCTATTATCGTGAACGTCTCCGCGGTCGAGCCGTTGGTTATAAAGCATTTGCGGCCGTTTATAAGCCAGTGATCGCCCTTGTCCTCCGCGACGGTGGTCATGGCGGTAAAATCGGAGCCCGCGCCGGCTTCGGTAAGCCCGAAAGCGCATAACTTTTCGCCGCTCGCCATCGAAGGCAGGTATTTGGCTTTAAGCTCCTCCGAGCCGTATTTTACAAGAGTCGAAGAGCCGAGCGAGTTCTGAACGGCGAGAATAACGCCGCAGGCCGCGTCGGCCTTTGAAATTTCCTCTATTACGAGCGCCACGGTCGTAGCGTCAAAATCCATGCCGCCGTATTGTTCCGGTATCATCATTCCAAGAAGGTTCAATTCAGCCATTTTTTTTATTACCGGCCACGGGAATTCAGCCTTCTCGTCATATTGACGCGCGTTTGGGGCTATTTCATTCTGCGCAAATTCGCGGGCCATATCGCGTACCTGAATCTGTTCTTCGTTAAATTCGAAATTCAATTTTTTGTCTCCTTTCGTTTTATAAATATATTTAAATCTAAATATATATTAATATGCAAAAAATTTATATTATTTTACCACATCTTTGTCAAAAGTGTCAATATATGTAAACTGATTGACAATTCTTTTTTTTTCTGTTAAATTGCATTAAATTTTCTAATTTTATCATTAGTGAGTTGATGCTTTTTTGAAACAAAACACCGATATCAAACCTTTTTCACAGGAAGATATGACGACAGAAAAAGTGGGCGTCGCCAAATCATCAGTATTTGCAGCCGTCGCTCTTACTTTAATGAAACTTATCGTCGGATATTCAACCGGCTCTCTCGGTATAATATCCGAAGCGCTGCATTCAGGCCTTGATTTTCTGGCCGCCTTCATCACCTACATAGCGGTAAAATTAAGCTCGAAACCGCCCGATGAAAAATTCAACTACGGGCGCGGAAAGATAGAAAGCTTCTCGGCCCTTATCGAAACTATCCTGCTTTTAGTAACTTGCGTATGGATCATACATGAGGCTACGGACAGGCTTCGCGGCCAGGGCGGAAATGTCGAGGTAACGATCGTGGCGTTCGTCGTCATGGTAATTTCAATAGCAATAGATTATTCACGTTCCTCGGCGCTTTACAGGATCGCTAAAAAATATAATTCACAGGCCCTTATGGCCGACGCGCTGCATTTTTCATCAGACATACTCAGTTCCGTTGTCGTAATCATAGGTTTGATATTCGTTAAGATGGGCTATCCCTATGGAGATCCTATCGCAGCGCTCGCGGTCGCGCTGCTGGTCATCTTTGCAAGTTACAGGCTCGGAAAGGAAACCATAAATTGCCTCATGGACAGGGCTCCCGAAGGTTTAAGCGATAAGATCGAAACTTCAATATTAGCCGTCGGAAATATAGACCGCGTCAGCCGCCTTCGCGTCCGCGTGGCCGGTTCAGAAACGTTCGTAGACGCCAACATAACGGTTTCAAGGGCGCTGCCTCTGGAGCATGCCCATAATTTAGCCCACAAGGCCGAAGAAGAGGTCAAAAAGATCATATCTAACGCCGACGTATTGATACATCTGGACCCTGTAAACTGCGCAAGCGATTCAATGATAGACAAGGTAGTCGGCATAGCCCGTTCATTTTCGATCATAAAAGAAGCTCACAATATAACCTTTTTTAAACTGGACGATGAAAAGGTATGCCTGGAACTGCATATCGGCGTAGAACCGAACCTTTCACTGACCGACGCGCATAACGCCACTACCGAATTTGAAAAAGCGGTGCTTAAGGAGCTTCCAATGCTCAACTCCATTAACACTCATATAGACGTAGTTTCGGCTGAATCGCTCAACTGTAAAAGCGCGAGCGTAAAAGATTCCGATTTAAAAAAAGAAATCGAAGCCGTGGCAAATTCAATCGATCCCGCTACAAAATGCCGTGAAATAGAATTAAAAAAGGTGGACAAGGAAATTTTCGCCAGTATCCGCTGCGTGACGAACCCCGATATAAACATTCAAAAGGCTCATGAAATATGCGACAGGATAGAGCACGAGATCCACAAAAAGATCAAGAATCTCAAATACGCCTTAGTTCACATAGAGCCCGATACCGCCGTCGATTAGCCCGCATATGAAACAGGGTTCATCGCCGTGTTCAGAAGCATCCGGCAGTTTTACGGAAAATACGCGTCCGCAATCCGGACAGCATGATCCGGAAGATTTCACGTTATATTCCGATATTTTAATATATTCGAGTATTTTCACTTTTTCGACTGATGAAAGAACCTCCGGCGTATTTTTGGCTATCATATAAAAACAGCCTCCGGAAGGCTCGTACATTAAAAAAGGAACATTAACGTGCTTTTTGAGGCCGTCGGAATTAAGCGCGCAAATATTATTTTCAAAGCCTTTTATGACGGCCGGAGCGGTTTTACATTTATTGGCGTTGATCTGCAGGAATATATTTTCAACCGCCGCCTTATTCACGGCCCCGGGCCGCGCCTTAAATATTTTTCTCGATAGAGTCGCCCTAAAAAAAAGATAATTGCATTCGGTTAAAAAATCAAGGCTTCTGGCGGAGTTTACAACATTTTTCATTTCCCTGAGTTCTTTTTCGCCGGCGAAAAAAACGTTTAAAAGAAAAAAATTCTTCCCGTAAAATTTTTCGCGGCCGAGGCCGAGCTTCGACAAAGCGTCGTCCGCCATCTGAAATGTCTTTCCATTTATTTTTTTTGAAATTCGTTCGAACGGCGTTTTAAAATTTTCATCCGTTTCCGCCTGGCAAACGACCCGGACCAGCGGTTCCCGGCTTAAAAACGAGGCTTTTGACGACGCGAATTTTTTATCCATCGCCGCGGCGTTCACATTTTCATAAGCCGAGATCTCGTTTTCACACGCGCCGCACCCCTGGCATTTTACAGTGCCGTTGCGGAGGCATTTTTCAAGATTTTCAAATTTTTTAGCCGAAAGCCAGGACCTGTATAAAAATCCCTTTTTTATTCCATATTCCCTGTCGTCCGAAGCGAAAACGTCGCTCTCATTTTTTTCCCGGCGCATCGAGGAAAACGAAAATCCATATTTTTCAACGCTTTTAATAAATTTTTCGAGAAGCTTATCGGGCGCGCCGTCATAGAAAGCCGATCCCTCGCGAACAGCCATGTCGTATAACGCCCGGCTTATCTCTCGCCCGCCGGCCTCGAGTATCTGCGTTATTTCATGGACTCCGGAGTTTATTGAATTTCTGACGACCACGCGTTCGTATGACGCGAACATTTGCGATATCCTTTTCATTATAGCGAAAAGCTTTTCGGGTTTTTCGCACGGAGCGAACATCAACGGCGTTTTTTGAGGGTTGACGATGGGCATGAGCGACACCACTATCTGGGTCGAGGGGGAATGCTCGCGGCGCCTGCTTAAAAGGTTCGACATAAATGATGAAAGCTCCTTCATGTCCGCTTCCTGTTCAAGCCCGGTCGCTATGAAAAAAAGCTTCAGCTGCCTGGGCCTTGAAGTAAAAACATTTTCCGAAAACGCCGAAAGCGTTTTATCGTCTATATTCTTCGAAAGATACGCCCTTATTCTTTTTGAAATGCCTTCGACCGCGAATGTGGGAGACGCGGACCCCATGGAAAAAAGAGTTTTTATGAGATTTGGCATAAGGACGGACCTGTCTATCCTCTGGCTTTTCACCCTCGGCACCATGCCGCGCTCGATGAGCGAACCGACTATGGCGTGAATATTCGAATGATCGTTAAAGTTATAGGAATAAAGATTTATAAGGCCTATCCCCGAATCCCGCCTGGCGGCCGAGGCGCATGAAACGACGCTTTCCAGGCTCTTCTCGCGATACGGTTTCTGCGTGTACCCCTCTTTGCAGAAGGAGCACATTGAAGCGCAGCCGCGCGTAATCTCCACGGGGACGGAAGCGCTGCCCGCTTCCTCTTCGGAAACCGGCTCCGAAAAAGGCGCGAGCGCGTCCATATTTTTTATCACGGCCGCTTTCACCGGCTCAAGCATTCCGCCGCCTTTTTTTTCAATCGACGTTAAAATCATTCCGCCGCAAGGGCCTTCACCAATATATTCGAATTTATGAATATATTCGGCCGGAAAATATATGCCCGGTATCCCTTCGGAAGCGGCTTTTAAAATATCGCTCTTTTTGTTTTTCCAGCCAGGATCGCTCAATATAAGTTTTATGAAATCGGGAAGGTTGGCTTCAGCTTCACCCATGAATATAGCGTCGACGGCAGAACCGGAACCGTCGTCAAAAAACCGGCCTGGGGCGTCGGGGTCTTTGGAAAGCCCGTCAATATTACCCGTTACGCATGAGATCGATGGAGTATTTATGCCGCCGATTATAACGAGAGGCGAGGCCGGATCCAAGGCCCTTTCAGATAACTTTAAAGCTATGCCCGACATTGAAAGGATATTATAAATATTTAAAACTTCCATAGGAACTGAATTAGACACGGCTATCAGGTCGAAATCGCGAAGCGGGATCCTGTTCCTTTTAGAGCAAAGCCCGGCATTTCCGGTTTTCAAACTTGAAAATTCGCCGCTTTCGGGAAAAAAGAAAACGTCCGTCATGATCTTTCCGCCGAAATTATCCTGGAGTATCTTCTCGATAAGGCTGTGTGAAAAAGAAAGCCCGACCGAGCTTTCCGGAGAGAGCCGGACGATTAGTATCTTTAAAGGCGATTTATCGCGTAAAAAATTATCTTGCATAAGGTATCTTCAACGTTTCACCGGGATGTATCGACGAAGTTTTAGAATAACCAGGATTGGCTTTTAAAAGCGCTGAAAGCGTTATTTTCAATCTTCTGGCTATTTTTGAAAGGGTGTCCCCGGACTTAATCGTGTATGTCTTAAAAACTTCCTGCGTTATTTTTTTAACGGCCGCTTTTTTTTCAGTTTTCTCTTCTTCTGATATCTCATCGGCTATTCTTCCTGTTTTTGGTTCAACCGAAGCGTGACTTCTTCCATTTTCAGGGATTTTATTATCGCCGTTATCGCACAAAAAACTTATTATTCCTATGGCAATTCGCGAACTGAGTTCCTCGAAATTTTCCCTGGAATTAAGAAACGATACATCCCTGGAATTTGAAAGATATCCAAGTTCCAAAAGGACCGAGGGCATATTAAGACTTCGCAATACCGCAAAATTAGCCTGTTTTGGAGGAGCGGCCGGATATGCTTTCATATCGTGTATATTTCTGGTTATTATTTCGGATAATATGCCTGATTCCTTTATGTTTTCCTTTTCCTTCAGATCGATGAGTATCGACTGGACCTGAAGGTCTTCCTCGCCTGTTATCGACTCGTCAAGATCGCCCGATGAATTTTCAATTTTAGCTATTATCTGCGCCGAAGTATCCGAAGCTTTTTCAGACGATAAATAGTAAGCTTCAAAGCCTCTTACGTTTTTCGAGCGATTCGAGTTGAAATGTATCGATATAAATGCGTCAGCCGAGTACTGATTCGCCGTATAAACCCTTCTCGAAAGCGCGAGAAAATGGTCGCCGTTTCTCGTAAGATAAGCCCTGCAAAGACCAGTTTCATTTATATAGTCAGCTATTTTTCTCGCGAATTTAAAGTTCTGGTCCTTCTCGTGGTCGCCCGAACCTATCCTTGCGCCTGAATCCTTTCCACCATGGCCGGGGTCTATTACGACGATAGGAATATGCGATTTTTTATAGCGGTCTATTTCAATAAGCCTTTGCTGATATTTAAAATAGCTTTCATACGGCCTGTAAAATACTATGGATATATAAAACTTGTTTTTTCCCTTGTCACGACCCCTTAAAACGCGGACCTGCGTGTTTACGATCTGATCGACCTCTACCACGAGCTTATCGCCGCTCTTATAAACGCGAAATTTTTCGATAAGAGGGTCATTTAACCTTTCGACGATCTCGCCCGCGGACATGCCGCAATATTCAAAATCAACGATATATTTCAAGGGGTCTTTTGAATAAGCGTTTTTAGCCTCGACGGTCTCGTTGAAATAGAAATTCAGCCTGACGCTGTCGGATGTGAAATTTACCTTATGGGAACTCAGGACATATTTTATTTCGGCGCGCGAAACTCCGCTAAATAAAAGAAAAAGCGCAATAGCGGTTAACGCTATGAACAGCAAAAAATTATATTTGCCGGCCTTTTCAGGCCAGCCCAAATCCGTATAAACCATTTTTATTAAAATCCGTTTTATTTTTTATTTGACGCTTTATGAAACTCTTCATGATTACATTTTCTTATAGTGAATTCCCTGTCAAGTTCGACTTCCGCGGTCCCAACGACTACTTCCCATTTTTTATGGCGTATCTCAAGTTCGTACGTGCCAAGCGGCAGGTTCAATATCTTAAAATTACCGAGATCGTCGGCGTTGAACTTATAAATGACCTGCTGGGTGGAAACGGCCTGGCCGAATACCTTAATCTCATCACCCGCGTATTTATCGTCGTGATGGCCGTCGCCGTCATACCAGCAGCCTTTTATCATTCCGTTTAATTTCGCCATTTTCTGTTTCATAAATATTTTTACGGGCTGTTTTATCGTAGACGGATCCTTGATAGAAATTTCCATGGTGGCGTCGTAATAACCATCGCGAAGAGCGGATATTTTAAGAAAATCATGTTTTTTTAACTGATCCGATAATATATCGACCTTCAAAAGCCCTGAAGGCGTTGAAGAAGTGAAATACGAATCGTTGAACGTCACCGACGCGCCGTTTATCGAACGGTCTGAATCCTTATCGACGGCCTTGAATAAAAGATACCTTACCGATCTGGATTCATTTTCTTTTGAAACCGCGTTCCCGTTAAAATAAGAAAGCGCCAGTATTGATGTTATTACAAACAAACAAGCTATAAATTTTGGTCTGATTAAATTTTTCATTAGAGCCACCTTTTGATTTTTTTATGAGTTTTGGCAAATTATATATAATTTCACCCGCATTGTCAAACTCAAAAGATACATTAAAACTGTAATAAAGAGCCGCGTTTATAAAGTAAAAAGGGCCGTAAATCTTATGAAATACGGCCCTTTTTGATGGAGGTAAGCGGGATCGAACCGCTGGCCCTCTGCTTGCAAGGCAGATGCTCTCCCAGCTGAGCTACACCCCCGTGAATATATTTACTTTTTAAAGACTTCCGCTAAACCTGATATTTATAGTGGGCCTAAGTGGACTTGAACCACTGACCTCACGCTTATCAGGCGTGCGCTCTAACCACCTGAGCTATAGGCCCTTATATCTTAAATATCAAACCCCAAACATCGGCCCATTAAGAATTTAGTAAGGAAATATTATCACATTACTTTATAAAAGTCAACATATTTATTTAAAATATTTTTATTATTTTAAAACCTTTTATAACAATAGGTTTTGTTTCCGTTTTATTATCGCCGCTTCGAATTTCACATTAATATATTCTAAGCAGACAGGGGGGCGCTTCCTCTAAATTTACCGGTCCTTAAAACTTAACTTGTTTTCAACCACGTTGTATATTACGCCTTCGATTTCATCAACGTTCACGGGCTTAGGCATGTAATAATCCATTCCGGAGCTTATGCATAATTCGATTGTTTCCGGCAAATTGTCCGACGGCATAGCTATTATAGGGGTGACGCATCCGGTTTTTCTTATTTCAAGCGAAGCCTCATATCCGTTCAAGACCGGCATTTGTATATCCATGAGTATCACATCAAAAGAACGGCCTTCGTTTATTTCCTGTTTTACCGCTTCAATCGCCATTCGGCCGTTTTCAACGACGAATATCTTATGCCCCAGCTGCATAAGCGACATGGTTATAAGTTCGATATTCAAAAAAGCATCCTCGACGAGAAGCACATTGTAAAATTTTACGGCCTTCGAAGGAGTTATATTGCGCTCACTCTCCGGCTCCGCCATATAGTAATTTTTTCCGCTTACTTTTAATGTTGAAAAAAGAAATTTGCCGCCGTCCGATATGGCAAATTTGATATTGATCTCGACCCATAATAATTTTCCGGCCTTCGTTTTTATGCGCCATTGAAAGATTTCAGGAACGCCTTTCAATACGCTCTTGATTATATTGTCATAATTTCGTTTTGAACAGCCGCTTTCTATATCATACCAGACGTCCGGGTCATTAAGCTCTTCAACGGAAGAATAGCCGAGAAGGCCATACGCGCGTTTATTGGCCGAAATTATAAGACCGGTTTCCGCGTTATAGATGAATATAGCATCGCTGAATTCATCAAATATGGCTTTGTAATATAATTCATTGACATCGTTCATTGAAAGCCTTTCACTAAAGAAGTCTTAAAATGGCGAGTTTCGATTGTATAACGTCCTTCATTACGGGTTTCATTATATATTCGTTAGCTCCGAATTTAAGGGCTTTTTCAACCTGCTCCATTTCCGTTTCGGTTGTCACCATTATAAGCATTACATTTTCATATTCTTTATTTTCGCGAATTCTGCATATTAACTCGAAACCATCCATATCAGGCATTAAAATATCAACGAATGCCGCTATTATGTCTTTGTTATTTTCCAATGCTTTAAGCGCGGCCGGACCGCTTTCCGCCTCAACGATCTCAAACCCGATTTCCTCGAGCATTAATTTTAAAGACAACCTTATAAATTCAGAATCGTCAATTACCAAAATTTTTTTATTCATTCGTTCCTCGTCGTATTATTTCTTCTTAAACCTGTACCATGTGGCATTTTCAATTTGTTCGCACTCGAATTCATCGTCGATGTTCAACGTGGTTTCACCGACGCCAAGTATTAGATATCCGTCAGGAGCCAATATTTTCTTCACCCTGTTCAAAATATTTTTCCGGCTTTCAATATCGAAATATATCAACACATGTCTTAAAAATATTACGTCCATTGGCGGTATGGATGGCCAGGCCTCGACAAGATTTATTATCATGAAATCTATCATTTTTTTTATATCGTCGCGTATGTACCAGTAATGCTCATTTTGCCTGAAATATTTTACCAGCATCTGAGCCGGAAGCCCTCTATTGATTTCAACCTGGCTATAACGTCCTTCTTTACCTCTTGCTATCATGCGTTTGGATATATCGCTCGCATATATCTTCAAAGTCCATTTTAAAAGCGAAGGAAAATTTTCATGTATAAGCATGGCCAGGCTGTAAGCTTCCTGCCCTGTAGAACAAGCCGCCGACCATATGTTTAAAACCTTTTCCTTTTCGCGTTTTTTCATGGTCTCTGGAATGATATGGGTTTTCATGGAATTGAAAGGGTTCAGGTCGCGAAAAAAAGAAGTTTCGTTAGTCGTCATGGCATCGATAACCCTTATTGCGATTTCCGAATATTTACTGGCGCGCACGCGCGACACGAGCTCATGAAAAGATTCGAGTTTTGATTCTTCTATTATTGAAATCAGCCTTGATTCCATAAGATACTTTTTATCCTGTTCAAGGACTATTCCAGACTCATCTTTTATGAATTTTTGTAAAAAATTAAAATCTTCCGGATTTATATTCATAAAACTACCTTTATTAAACACGACGGAGCATATCGCTCAAAGAATTAGCTTCCCTTATCTTTTTAACTATTTCACAACCTATTGAATCAATCGGAAATACGCCGTCGGAAAGCCCGGCGTTCGAAACTGAACAGGGCATACTGGAAACCACGCTCGTTTCACTATCCTGAACAAATATCCGCCCTCCGGCGTTTTTTACGGCATGGCAGCCCTTTAGCCCGTCATGGCCCATTCCGGTCAATATCACCGCAAGTATATTGCAGCCGTAAACCGCCGCGGCGGATCTGAATAAAACGTCCACGGAAGGCCTGCATGAATTTTCATGTTCTTCTTTATTATTATATATTTTGACCGCATTTCCTTCTTTTTTTACGGTCATATGGAAATCGCCAGGAGCTATGTATATCCTGTTTTTTTCGACGATCATTCCTGAAACTGACTCGTAGACGACAAGCTTAGATTTTGACGCAAGCCTTTCGGCAAGAAATCTTGTGAACAGCGGCGGCATATGTTGAACTATCAACACGGGCACCCCTATATCGGAAGGTATATCCGCGATTAGCTTAGCGAGAGCATTGGGCCCGCCCGTAGAAGAACCTATGATCAATGCGTCTATTCTTTGATTATCGATATCGGCCCTTTTTTTCTTTGAACCTTCCTCAGGCTTGGTAATTATCTGTTTATCATTTTTATCCTGAAGGCTTATGGCATATAATGATTTTATTTTTGGTATTAATTCTTCACCCAAAACTTTTTTAACGTTTTCTAAATTACCTACATTTATAGGCTTATGAACAAAATCATTGGCACCTGACGCAAGCGCCTCGAATGTTTCGGTAGCGCCCCCCTGAGTATAAACGCTCAACATTATAACGGGAATATCGCGGCGTTTTTTTCGAAGCTCCCTGAGCATATTAATTCCGTTCATTTCAGGCATTTCTATATCAAGTATAACGACGTCGGGATTCATAATTCCGATTTTTTCAAGACCGATGATACCGTTCGCGGCGGTGGCGCAAACTTCTATATCATCATCTAAATTAATTATATCGGACACTACTCTTCTCGTTACGACCGAATCCTCGACTATTAAAACTTTTATTTTGTTTTTCATTTATTAGCACCATTTCATAGTGTTACTATCCGTTACAGTTGAACGCCGTAACGGATACATAACTTTTAATATTTAAATTTATTTATGAGATTGCCAAGTTCATTGGCTATTTTAACCAGCTCAACCGAAGAACGGGATATGCCTCTTGAATTATCAGAAGTAAGCTGGGCCAGCTGAGCCACTCCGCTTATATTTTTGGTTATTTCGGAACTTCCGGTATTTACGTCGATTATATTTCTCGTAATTTCGGCAGTCGTCGCGGTCTGCTCTTCTACCGCGGTAGCTATGGTATTTTGTATATCGCTTATTTTATTTATGATGTTACTTATCTGAACTATCGAATCTATGGAACGTTTGGTATCGTTCTGTATCATTTCGATCTTATGGCTTATGTCTTCGGTCGCCTTCGCGGTCTCCTTGGCGAGTTCCTTTACCTCGTTCGCGACGACGGCAAAACCTTTTCCGGCTTCTCCGGCGCGCGCCGCTTCAATAGTGGCGTTAAGCGCCAGAAGATTGGTCTGTTCGGCTATCGAAGTTATGACCTTTATTACCTTTCCTATTTCAAGGCTGCTTGCGGTAAGTTTTGAAATATTTTCATTCGTGGCCCTCGCCATTTCGACGCCCGAACTTGCGACCCTTGCAGCTTCATCGGCGTTTCTAGATATTTCATTGATACTCGCGCTCATTTCCTCGGTTCCGGCCGATACGGTCGAAACTATTCCCTGAACCTCTCCGGAAGCGGTAGAAACTATATTCGCGTTATTGGTCGTTTCTTCAGCGCTTTTTATCATTTCACGGCTTATATTGGTAAGTTCCTCGGACGATTTTGCGAGCATCTCAACGATCTGTTTATTGCCATTAATGAATTCCTTGAGATTACATATCATTATGTTGATGGATTTTCCAAGCTGATCGAAAAGTTCGTCGCCCGTTTTTTCACTGGCCAATACGGTCAGATCTCCAGAGCTGACGCTGCTTAAAATACCGAAAAGATCGGTTAAATTCATGGACATATTCATGATACTTCCATGAAGTTCTTCTTCAGAATTTTGAGATTTTTTCATCGATTCTTCAAGCTTGCAATTGGATTCAAATATTATGTTTTTAATACGATACACGCTTAATATGAGTAAAGCGAATAAGATAATAATAACCATCGGCGATACATAGGAATATAATAAAACCGTTTTTTTACTTTGTTCCAATTCCTCGCGTTTTTCATATAATATTTTTTCAATTTTTGAATGAACAAGCTGCGCCACCGGTGCTATCTTTTCACTAATTTCTTTCACCGTAGCCTTATTTTCGATCAATTTTGAAAATTCGACGTCATAAGCGTCAAGCTCTTTCAATTCTATGTTGAGGGACGATAAATTACCCTTGCATTTTAATACCGAGGAATTCAAGGCATTGAGGCTGCCGATGTCGCCGTGCAAGAGATAATCCTTTTCATTACGCCTTGATTCTAGATAGTTTTTATTCGCATCATATATCGTGAAAAGCTGACTGGCCTCTAATACAAGTTCTCTTTGAACATAAGAAATATAAACAAAAGATAATATTGTAATGATCGCTACCGTTAATAATGTGTAAATTATCTTTTCTTCCGCCAGAATATTTTTTAACATTTATAATAGTCACCCCATCATAAAAAAATTATATTAATTTTTTTAAAACAAAACATTGCTGCACGGAACTATCGTACAGCAAGCAAAATAATTTATATATATATTATTTTTTTAATATACTAAAATTGTATTTGCGCCTTGAATTTTCCGCCGCCTTCATCGCGGCAGAAAAGCAGCGTTTTTTTAGAACGGTCGCACCACATCTGAACGTCTTTAGCGAATGTCGAGCAATCAGCCAGAACTTCAAGTACATCGCCGGCCTTTAATTCAGGCGCTTTAGCCGTTATTTTTAAAATAGGTTGAGGGCATTTTAATCCGTTTGCATCCAATGTCACTGTTGCCATAATACTTCTCCTTAAAAATTTATTTTTTCCGCATCGGCTGCGGAAGACTTAGATATATATTCCGGCTGTTTTAACGCAGGCCGGAAACTCTTCAGCTATTATATTTTCAACTATATCCGGGATTTTTTCAATTATAACGGGATCTATTTTTTCACCGAAGTCGCTGATATTTCTGGCGGTTACCGCATAAATGGATATATCTTCGGCCGTTAAAAGCCCCGTTTGGCGGGCGAGCGTCAAAGCCTCAAAAAAACCCAGCCCATGGGACGATCTTAAATGAAAAGGCTTTTCAATAGCCGGATCTATTTTTCTGCATATTCCGGCTTCACCCTTTTCATCGTGCATTATATCGATCATTATTATTTTTTCATATCCCGCGAGAAAATCCATCAACCTGAACCCGCCGCACGATAGTTCCACCACGTCGGCTTCAATATTTCTTTTTTTAAGCCTTTCGGTTATTTCCCGCGAGATGATTATTCCCGCGCCGTCATCGCTTAATATTGTATTTCCAAGGCCTATTACAAGGGTCTTCACTAAATTAATCCCTTCTTAAACTATCGGTCAGATTTCCGTTATGGTCATGAACATTTAAAATCAGCGGCATTTCACCGGCGATCGCGTGCGTCGCGCAAGACATGCACGGATCATAGGTTCTAAACGCCATTTCAACCATATTCAAGGCTTTATTATCGGCTTTACCTTTGATTATAAGTTTTTTAGCTACCTTGGCTATCGTCGCGCACATCGCCGCATAGTTATTTCCGGTCGCGACTATCAGATTAACTTTTTTCGTTATTCCGCTTTCATCCGTTTTATAGTGATGAAAAAGCGTTCCGCGCGGAGCTTCCACAACTCCAACGCCTTCGTCCGGGACCGCCGTCGGAATTTTTCTTATATCCTTCGACGTTATATCCGCGTCGAGGCTTAATTCGAGCATTCTTTCAGCCGCGTATAATATTTCAATGACCCTTGCCCAATGGTTCGCCAGAGTGTTATGCGCGGGCTTCGCGCCCAGCGTTTTATACATCTTCTCAAATTCAATTTGCGCCAGAGGCGTAGCCATGCCTTCAGAAGCGTTAAGACGGCCGAGCGGCGCCACCTGATATATGCCCGAGTCGATGCCGCCCACGAGGCCTTTCCATCCGATCGCTTTAAGATAAACGAACTTCATATAGGACCATTTTTCAACATGTTCAGCCATGTGCTTAAGATAATCGGCCGGCGCGAATTTTACGTATTCTTTCCCGTTAGGATCCACGACCCTGATATTGCCGTCATAAAAATTCACCTTGTTATTTTTATCTACAAGTCCCATATAATAAGTTTCGATATAGTATAAATCTTTTGATAAGATTATGTCAACATAGTCTTTATTTTTTAAAACTATGTCCTCGAATATCTTGATGGTAAGCTTCGCGAATTCAAGGCATGCGCGTGATTTCTCTTCGATCGATTTCCGTTCGTCTTCATTTATCGATTTTGAATTTCCGCCGGGAAGGCCGCATACCGGCTGAGTGGCCCGGCCGCCTATCATTTCCTGTATCTGCTGGGCGTAAGCTCTGTGCTTTATTACTTCTTTCCCAAGATCGAGGCCTACTTTCGCCACGACGCCGAGAATATTGCGCTGCTCGGGCGGAGCGTCAGGCCCCAATATGAAATCAGGACCGGCGAGAGCGTAAAAATGGGCTATGTGAGAATGTATCATATGCGCGCAATAAAAAAGCTCGCGGAGTTTTTTCGCGGCCACCGGCGGGTCTACATTATAAACGGCGTCAACCGCCTTAGTTCCGGCAAGATGATGAGCTTCGGGGCACACGCCGCATATCTTAGGGGTTATTCTCGGAAGCTCCTCGACGTATTTGCCTTCGCAAAATTTTTCGAAACCGCGAAGCTCGGGTATCTGAAGGTAAGCGTTTTCAACGTCTCCCGCTTCGTTTAAAAATATATCTATCTTTCCATGGCCTTCAAGCCTTGTAATAGGATCGATCGTGATTTTTCTCATTTATTACTTCACGCCCCCTTTAAGTATCGATTTGGGCAGGGTAAACTGATAAAAAGTCCCTATGGTGTCTTTTATATCGGATAATATTTTTTCGATCTCTTCTTCTTCGTTCGCGTCTATCATCGAAGCCACGACGCTCAAAAGCTTGGCGCCCTGATCAACAACGCCTGGAGGCGGACCGTAACATCCCCTGCACGGCATATTGGCGTCGAGGCATTTAGCCCCGCCGCAGCCGGATCTCGTAGCCGGACCCGAACATATAATGCCCTGTTCCAGAAGACATTTTTCAGGATCGGTAATTATCTCGTGCACTCTATGAAATTTCTTTATTTTTCTATCCGAGGACTTCTCGCGCTTGCACTCGTCGCATACCGTTTTTGACGAGCCTATGACGCTCCCGGCCGGCGGAAGTTTTCCGGCAGCTATGGCGTCTATCGTTTTTACGACCCAGTCAACATGCGGAGGACACCCCGGAAGGTAATAATCAACCTTTACGACCTCGTCCAGCGGAAATACCCTGTCATATAATCCGGGTATCGTGAGCTCGCCTTCGGGAACATCGGTTTTAACCTGAGGCCTTGTTTTTGAGGGATTCGAACCGGCTATCGACGCCGTGTCTTCATATACGCATTTCAATATATCCTCGACGTGGAACTGGTTCGCGAGGCCGGGAATTCCGCCCCATGAAGCGCACGCGCCGTATGATACCATTATCTTTGATTTTTGCCTTAAAAGTTTCGCGAGATGTTCATGTTCGGTGCTTCTCGTTCCGCCGTTAAAAAAAGTAACGTCTATCTCGCCATCCTTCAGCTGTTCTATATCATGATATTTTCCATCGAAAGCCAGCGGCATTAAAAGTATATCAGCTATGGCGCCTAACTCTACGATCTTTTCATTAGTGTCAAGAAGGGAAACCTCGCATCCTCCACATGAAGCAGCCCAGTAAAATACCACTTTTAATTTACTCATGACGCTCCCCTCCTTCGTTATTTTTATTGTATCTTATCGTAAGAGGCCCTAGTTTTTTTACTTTTTCGACCATCTCGATCGTCACCCGCGAAAACTTATCGCCTTCGCTCGCCGAAACCCAGTCGAGCTTGAACCTGTCCTTTTCTATTCCAAGTTCATGGAGAAGTTTTTCCAGAAGCTTCATTCTTCTTAGCGCTTTATAATTGCCTTCCTTGTAATGGCAGTCGCCCGGATGGCATCCCAGAACCATAACGCCGTCAGCGCCCGATTGAAAAGCCTTTACGACATGCTGAGGGTCCACGCGGCCTGAACACATCACGCGCACGATCTTTAAGTTGGGAGGAACTTCCTTGTGCTGATTTCCGGCCTGGTCGGCCCCGGCGTAACTGCACCAGTTACATAAAAATCCAACTATCCTGGGTTCGAAATTATCGATCACGCCAATACCCCCTCTATTTCGGAAAAGATCTGTTCATCGGTAAAATGCTTGTTCATGATGGCGCCGGCCGGACACGCGGCAACGCAAACGCCGCAGCCTCTGCAAAGTATCTCGTTGACGGCGGCCACTTTTTTCACTTCATCGAAACTTATAGCCTGATAAGGGCACAAACCTATGCAGCTGTGGCATCCGCCGCAAAGATCATCGTTGACTTTCGAGGTAGCTACCTCGAGCTCGAGCTTCTCGCCCGGAACTATTACGCTTAGCGCCATTCCCGCGGCCGCCTGCGCCTGGGCTACCGACTGAGCGACGTCTTTCGGGCCGCTGCAGCATCCGGCTATATATATTCCTCTGTTCGCCGTGTTCGCCGGCGATATTTTTTCATGCTCGGCCGAATAAAACCCATCGCTATCGATATTCATGCCAAGAAGCGCGTTGAATTGAACCAATCCATAATTAGGAATTATCGGAGTCGATAAAACGACCATATCCGCCTCTATGTTTTTTCCGCCGGCCGTTAATATTATTTTGTTCGATTTTTTGACCGCTTTAATATCGTTAGCGTTATCGTTTCTGACATATTCAACGTTATCCGCAATACACTTGTCATGGAACTGCTGATAGTTCTTGCCCGGCAGGCACCAGTCGGAATATATTTCGTATATTTTCGTCGCCGGCGATTTTTTCTTCGTCAGGTGGGCTAATTTTATCGTATTGGCGCAGCAAACGCCGCTGCAATATTCTTTATATCTCTTATCGCGGCTTCCGGCGCAATGAACGAAGGCTATAACTTCAGGCGTTCCGCCATCGGCCGTCACTATCTTTCCTTCAGTCGGGCCGGTGGAACTTATTATTCTTTCGAATTGATAAGCGTCATATACCTCTGAAATTCCAGCGAAATTTTTCACTTCTTCGCTTTTCATGACATCAAAACCCGTCGCAACTACTATGGCTCCGACCTCGATGGTTTTATACTCATCCTTGAGCGAATAGTCGATAGCGCCAAACGGACATGATTCCTCGCATTTTTTACAATCCTCGCCCTTATATCTGAGGCACGTTTCGCAATCTATGGCCGGGGCGTTCGGTAAAACGCCAGGAAAAGCGGAATATATCGCATGGCGCTCGGAAAGATTTCCGTTAAACCTGTTCTTGACCGTAACGGGACAGACGTCGTAGCAACCGCCGCAGCCTATGCATTTTTCAATATCGACATGTCTCGCCCTGGTTTTTATCTGGACCTGAAAATTCCCGAAAAAACCTTTCACGTTTGTAATTTCACTGTTGGTCATAAGCGATATCCGCTCATTATGGAGCACTTCGTCCATTTTTGGCTCGAGCATGCATGGCGCGCATTCCATTTTAGGAAAAGCGTCCTCGTAAGCTACGACTTTTCCGCCTATCCATGGTTCCCTTTCCACGAGATAAACTTTCCGATTCTTCTGAGCGAGCGTCAGGGCGGCCGACATACCTGATATACCGGCGCCTATCACAAGAAAATCAGTTTTACATTCTATTTCATTTTTTTCAAGCGGCTTTTGAACTTTGACTCTTTTTATAGCCGAGTTAAGCTGCGATATGGCTTTTTGCGTCGCCTTATCCTTATCTTTCGTTACCCAGGCCACCTGTTCGCGGATATTAGCCATCTGCATTAAATAAGGATTTAATCCGGCCGAAGCGAGAACTTTTTGAAATGTAATTTCATGCTGTTTTGGAGAACATGCGCAAACGACGACCCGCGTTAATTTATTATCGATTATGGCCCTTTTCATTTCATCGCGGCCGCCCTCGGAGCACCAGAGCTTATGGATCTTAACTTCCACCACTTCATCCTGTTTTTTAGCGAATTCAGATAATTTTGGCGTATCAACGACCTCGGCTATATTCGGGCCGCAGTCGCATATAAAAACCCCTATTCTCTCGCTCATTACATATCCTCCAAAAAAAATAAGCTACTCCCATATATAAAATAAGGTGCAGCCTATTTATTAAAAGTAATTATATTTTCATGAAAGATCCTTGAAGTCAATTTTTTCATTTGAAATGCTATCATTTTTTTTACGGTTTGTCAACATTTTAAAAATCGAATATTAGTCATTTTTATTAATATTTATTTCATTAATAAACCTGACAAATTCGCTCTTTATATCAGTAAAAACATATTCAATATTTGAAATATTATTTTCCTTTCCCATTTTTTCCATTTTAAAAAGCAGGGCCGCCAGATTTTCAGCGCAAACGGTAAGCGCCATGCCTTTTAATTTATGCGAATGAAACCTGATCTTTTCACTGTCCATATCATTTATCGCACCCGAAATATCTGAAATTATCACATTGCCGTCGGATATGAATTTTTTAAGAAGGATCTTATAAATATTGACGTTTCCACCTATATTACTTAAAAACTTTTCTTTGTCGAAAACAGGTTTTATCTTTTCGGTTTCTTTAATTTCAATGGAAGGCTGATCCGCTATGTTTTTTTTATTTTCTATCGTTCTTTCTATCGTTTCCTCAAGTTCGTTTATATTTATAGGCTTGGGCATATAAAGATTCATTCCGGATTCTATACAGTCTTTTTTTGTCGTTTCCATGACATCAGCCGTCATGGCTATTATTGGAATAACGCATCCCAACTGCCTCAATATTTTTGAAGCCTCGTATCCGTTCATGATAGGCATATGAATGTCCATGAGGATGCAGTCTAATTTTAAAGATTTATAAAAATCCACCGCTATCTTTCCATTTTCCGCGACGGTTATTTCATGCCCGCGTTCGGATAAATACATTTTAATAAGTTCTATATTTAATAGCGTATCTTCCACAAGCAAAATTTTATACGGACCGTATTTTTTTTTAACTTCTTCCTTGTTTTGCGATATTTCTTTCTGTTTTTTGCGTTGAGAAAGGGACGCTCCTTTTTTAAAATTTATAAGAAACGAAAAAACGCTTCCCTGACCCGGTTCGCTTTTTAAATATATCTTGCCTTCGCCTATAAATTTTACAAGCCGGTTTGATATAGCCAGACCCAGGCCGGTCCCGCCGTATTTTCTGGTTATAGTGCTGTCGGCCTGGACAAACGGCTTGAATATCTTATTTTTCATCTTTTTACTTATGCCTATTCCCGTATCCGTGACGAAAAATTCGATAAAAATATGATCGGAACTTTCGACGTTGACTTTCGCATCGACTTTAATGCCGCCCTTTTCAGTGAATTTAATAGCGTTTGTAATAAGGTTCAATAAGATCTGCCTTAATTTATAAGGGTCTCCTATGACGGATGAAGTTATCTTTTCATCAGCATTATAAGATAATTCCAGAGATTTTTTAGACGCGGCGGCCATATTTATATCTATAACTTCTTTTAATATTTCTTTAACGCTGAATTCAATCTGTTCAAGCTCAATCTTGCCGGCCTCAATCTTTGAAAAATCAAGAATGTTATTTACAAGGGATAAAAGCGATCCGCTGCTTGTTTTAATAAAATTTAAAAGTTTTTTT
>CAZJFS010000024.1:0-40215 GCA_964545075.1 uncultured bacterium | reverse complement strand
ACGTATCGATGAATTTTTTAATCGATGGATGCGGTTCGAAGAATTTCATATTCGTTCTCCCTCGATATAATTTTATGTCTTCTTAATTTTGCTTATAGTAACTTGTATGACCTGATTTACGACATCTATTTTTTGCTTGAATGTCAATTCCGGAATCCAATAAATATTTCCGGTGGCGTTCCTGCCGTTTCATGAGTAAAAGATGGCGGGAACGCTTTAACATATTAAAAATTTATCTCGTATCCCAGGCTCACGCGTCTTCCAAAATCAGGCGCAAGCGGCATAGTTTCATATTTTTTATCAAATATATTTCGGACGGTGAGTGATACCTTATCGGAGTCTTCTTTTTTCCTGTCCAGCTTTTTGGAAACGCTGAAACCGACGTCCCAAAAATTCCCGAGTTTATAAGAGGCCAGGGACTCGGTCACGGTCTTGTTAGCGGCGTCTTTATACGTATATGACGTCGACGAATCAAAACTGGCGACAAAACGGCCATAAAGGCTCGCCGAAATTCCGGAATCCTGGCTGTTATATTTTAATTCCGTAATATAGTTTTTCTTCGGTTTAGTCGTAACATCCGGCGAGTAGGATATCAACCCTATACCGGTCGAAAGCTCGAAAAGCCTGTTCAATTTAGTTTTCAGCGTAAGTTCTCCGCCTTTCGATGTCGTGTCGGTATTCTTGAAAACTCTCATGACCGTCGTCTTGGCCGCGTCAATGAATTTCGTTCCATCGTCGATAATCGAGCTCGCCATATCGTTTTTAAAGAAATTCAATTCCAGCGATATCGGTTTTGATGCGTTTTTGAATTCATGTTCAATGCCGAAATTCACCATTTTGTCCTTTTCGTCCGCAAGGTCCGCCCCTGATTTGGTCGCTTTACGATCCACGGGAGTCATTACAAGCGTCGCGTATCTCAGTGAAAGCGTATCGTTCGTCGTAGGCTTATAAGTAAGGCCAGTCGAAACGCTGTTTCTTGGATCTTCCCACTGGTCGGTTATCGGATCGAGAATTTTTCCGGCCGGCGTTTTCGATTTCTGCTCGCGTATGATGTAGCGCCGGTCGCGCCTGATCCCCGCGTCGAAAACGAGTTTATCGCCTGAAAGCGGGACCTCGGTCTGAAAATACATCGTATGTTTTTTATCTTCGTTGTTCATGTTTTCCCAGTATAATTTTCCGGTAGGGTTGTACCAGTGATCGAGCGAATAGCCCATTCTATATATAACGTTTTTCGCGGTCTTTATAGTGTGGCGAAGGGCCATTGCGGATGTCGTTTCAAGGACGTGATGTCCGTCAATATGGCCGATTCCAGAGGTTACGCCGGCCGCGCCAAGACCGCGCGGGTTGTGGAAATCGTTATTGACTTCGAGTCTCGATAGTTGAATGTTGGTACTCTGGCGCCCGCTCCATTTTTTCGTGTAATTTAAATCGGTGAAATCGTTTACCCACGGGCCATAATACCATCCGTATTTAGGATCGACGACGATGGAATACGTGTTCGTCTTAATATTGGGAAGCACTTTAAATTGGCCGGAAGCTCCGGGTTCGTCAACTGGTATCTGAAACATTCCGATATCATGACTATGCGTTAAAACGAAATCGTCATGTTCCGTCGGAGCGTAAAAATATTTCAGAAACGCTCCGCGGTCGTTATATTCAGCGTTCTTCGAGTCAGGACCGTCGAATTTTCTATAATTCAAGCCGATAAAATAAGCCGATTTTTTATTGACCACATCGCTGAAACTAATTTTAGTCGTGAATTCGCCGAACGTTCCCAGTTCAAGCTTGAGCTGATTATGTTTTTTAGCCGGTTTCCTCGTTTTAACGTAAAAAACTCCGCCCTTAGCGCCGCCGTATATAAGCGCCGTCGAATCCTTCAAAACGTCAACCGATTCAATAACGTCAGGGTTTAAAAATTCCAGGAGCCTGTCGTCTCCGCGCATGCCTGAATTGGAATTTCCGTCCTGAACTACAAAACCATCCATTATCAGTGACACCTTGCTTCCCCTGACGTCGAAAAAGCTCTTATACTTTCTGTTCTGATTAGTCCTTAAAACGGCGGGGCTTATGAACGAAATCAATTCGGTAGCGGTGAACGGATTTCTAAGTTCGATAGCTTTTCTATCGACCGTTTCGGTAAATGATTTGTTGTTGAGCGGAACGGCCGTAGGTTCTAAAACGGGTTCGTATATTTTATCGCCCGTTATCGAAACCGGATTGAGCTCGATGGTTTTATTTGCATTCAGGCCGACTTCATTCGAACCAGCGGCCATAACCGGCGCACCTGAAATAACAACCAGGATGAAAATAGCGCCCGCGATTTTTGCCAATGTTGTTTTGATAAGACCCACGATAACATCATCTCCTTATTTTATATACCAGAGGAATTGAAAACGTTATGTTTTTTTTAATTTCCGCAGGGAACGGAATGAACGGCTGAGCGCGTTTAACCGCATCCAGAGCCGAACCGTCTATTTCATCGTTTCCGGACGAACCGGTAATTTCAACATTATCAAGCATGCCGCCCGGCCTGATCTCAAATTTCAATCTGGCCGTGCCTTCTATATCAAAACGACGGCAGCGTTCGGGATATTTCAGATTTCCCATTATCTTTTCACTTACGATGGACTTAAATATATCTATTTTAGACGCTTCTATCGAAGGGTCCATTTCTCCATGCGGCGCCCCGGCAACCCCGTCGCCTTCAATTTCGTTTCCGGACATATTGCCGAAAACCTCGTTCATATTAGCGTCCGGCTTCAAACCGTTTGAACGAAACGCTGTCGCGCTCGCATTTCCGGCTTTAAAATCTTCAGTTTCAGCTTCAACAAATTTTTTTATATTTTCTTTTTTTGAACCCCCTGGTTTCCCGCCTTTATTTTCGATCACAGTTTTCCTGGCGCTTACGGCCTTCTTAAAACTTACATTTTTATTAACGCTTAATGGCTTTTCAACGGGTTTATAATTTTTCATCGCTCTCACGATCTTTTCCACCCGCGCGCTCGCATAAGTCATTTTTTCTTTCAGATCGAGATCAGAATTCGTTTTTTCAATGAGCCTGCTTTCGATTTTCTTATTTAGAGCCTGTTTCGCCAAATCAGCATTTTGTTTTTCTTCGATATAGCCTTTAAAGCCTTTTAAATTTTCCGAAAAAAAACTTTTGAGCTTATCGAGATCGGCTTTCACGTTTATTTTAGAACGATCGTAAGAATTCCCCTTTCTACCCGTTAATGAAACCGTCTGCGCATAAGGAATTTTAACCTTTTTATCAAGAGCGAGAGCCACGGCCCGAAAATTTTTGCCAAAATAACCCGTGCAGGCGATAACCGTTGATACATGAACGGTTATCGAATATATTAAAAATATAATAAACAAATTCCCGTTTATCGCGGATGGAGTTTTTTTTATTCCAACGTATTCATTCATGCGCATAGTAAGACCTCTTTTTAAAACTCCGTTCTCAATATCACGTTTTCAATATTTTGGCGGCGCATTATGTCCAGAACCGTCACGACCTTCTGATAAGGCGCCGAGGCGTCGGCCGAAACCGCAAAAACTTCGTCCGAACCGTTATAGATTTTTCCTTTGAGATAATTTTCAAAAACGTTAATTTCAATCGTCGAATCGTCAAAAAAAAGCTCGTTTCGATTTAAAACCACTATTTCATGGACTTTGACGTTATCGCTCACGGCTGCGCCTTTCGCTGACGCTTTTGGAAGTTTTATATCCAGCGCCTCCTTCCGAATCTGAGGCGCGGCGACCATGAATATTATCAGAAGGACCAATACCACGTCCGTAAATGGAGTTATATTTATACTTATCAATAGATCATCAGCGTTATTTTTAGCCATTTTGTCCGCAACTTTCTATCGCGATCTTTATTCTTTCCATCGCGGAATTTTTAGCATTATCGACGGATCGCAATTTCGCCGCCAGATGGTTATAGCCAAACGAAGCCATTATAGCCAACAAAAGACCCGCGGCGGTGGCTATAAGCGCCTCCGATATACCTTTTGAAACATAAACGAAATTGGACGTCCCCGTCCTCGCGATCTCCGAAAACGAATTCATTATTCCGACAACGGTCCCGAACAGCCCGATGTACGGTGCAAGAGAAGCGACAGACCCTATCTTGACAACCGAGACCCTTATATTTTCTATGATCTCATTTAATTCCACCTCATAATGAAGCGCAATGTTTTTTATATTAACGCGATTTATATATTCCTTCTTCAAGATCAATCTTTCAAAAGCATCATCGATCAGAGCCTTTTCATTGATACCGGTTTCCGGTCTTTTCAAGGATGAGCAAAGAATCATAAGCCCCTCGCGTATTTTTCTATCGAAAGCAATTATCGCGAAAAGCCTTTCAAGATAAAAAGAGAACGTAAGCACCGAAAGAGCCGTAAGAATTACAATAACAGGACCGGAAAAATTCAGCATCTCATTAAATTGAAACATTCTCGCACCGCTTTCTTTTTTAAATTTAGTGCTATTATTCGATACCACTATTCACTACCTCAATATTATCAAATTTTTAGTCTTCTGTCAACAAATAGTAGCATCTAAATATAAATTTATTTTAGTGCTTCCGTCATTACTGTGTTTAAAGATTAGATTTTAAAGTCAAATAGGTAAATTAATATTAATATGATTTAATGCCTTAATCAAACAAAAATAATAATCGCACTTAAAAAGCAACGCGGCCGACCATCCCCTTTCGCCTTGATGCGCGCGGATAGTTAGCCGGTCTCTTACGCCACTAATCGGGCGCACCTAAAAAAACAGGGACCGCTGTTAACGGTCCCTGTTTATAAGTTTATGATTTTAGTTATTATTTGTAAAGCTTATTTGCTTTTAGTCGTTGTAGCCGTTGTACCGGATTTTGACATTTCAGCTTCATATGCATTGAATGCCTGTTTGTAGTTTTGGAGGGCCTGCTGGCCTTCAACTGAATCGCCCTTGCCTTCTGAAAGCAACTGAGCATATGTCTGGTAAGCGGCAACCATTTTGTCTTTCAAGCTCTTAACATCGGAGTTTTCTCCGCTGACCGAGGTTGTATCAGGAACAACACTTGCGTCGGTTGTATTGGCCGTAAACGGAGTGGCAGCTTCGGAACTGCTGGTCGGAGCTACGTTGACCATTATGCCGCCAGGACCCGCGCCATATCTGACGTTAATCTCTTTATTACCCTGTTTGCCGCGGATGAGTTCTACAACTTTTCCGCCTATGAATCCGCCGATCATACCGCCTATCATCGTACCTATGCCCGGGCATATCATCGAACCGATAGCGGCGCCCGCCGTCGAACCGATAGCGCGTCCAAGGAGATCAACCTTATCGATAGCGGCCCATGCTTTTTTGAATGAGAATTTCTGGCCTGAAGCAAGGTCGTTACCCATCTGAGCGCCGATAGCGCCGCCCGCCATTGAGAATATAGTGGGCATGAAAGCGCCGAGAACCGGTCCAACTACAGGAATGGTCGAAGCGAATGTGCCGACCACGGCGCCGGCTGCCGAGCCGAGACCTGAACCGACGAATGAACCAACGAATTCGCCGCTTGCAAGATATCCAACAGCTTTTCCGATGTTTATCTTTTCGCCTTTCTGTATCTGTTCAACAAGTTTGAAGCCAACCGTAAGACCGGCTGATATGCCTATGCTTTTTACCGAGAATGATTGTTTTAAAGCTTCTTTGCCGGCGATTCCAGCAGCCGTCGTTGTTTCTTTGCCCCATGCGTATGCTTTTTTAAATGTTTCGGAGTTTTTGCCGCCCGGTTTCGTATTGGAAGCAGGTGTGCCGTCTGCATCGCCGTTAGCGGGAGCGGATGCCGTTGCGCCATCGGGATCAGCATTAGGTGTTCCGCCATTTTCGCCTGCGGCGGGTGTAGCGGTGCCATCAGCATCGGTAGTAGTAGGCTTCGGAGCTGTAGCCGTTGTACCATCCGCATCTGCGGGTGTGCTTGTTGTTGCAGGCGTGCCATCCGCGTCAGCAGTCGTACCGGTAGGTTTGGGTGCTGTAGTGGTTGTGCCGTCTGCATCCGCGGGTGTAGTTGTTGACGAACTACCAGAAGCCGTTGTTGAAGCGGGAACATCTGGTGTCGTATCAGCGGAAGCGGCGGGTGCGCCGGTCGATGTGTTTCCGGAAGCCGTTGTAGCGGGAACATCCGGTGTTGTATCGGCTACAGGCGTACCAGTCGATGTATTGCCGGCGCCTGATGTTGCAGCGGGTGTGCTTGTCGTAGCAGCGGGTGTCGTCGATACTGGAACATCTGGTGTTGTATCTACAGGAACAGGTGTTGACGCTGTCGTTGAAGGAGTAGCCGTGGTTGTACCCGACGTTGTAGCAGCGGGAGTGCTCGTAGCAGCAGGTGTAGCTGTCGTTGAAGGAGTCGAACCAGCCGTCACTGGAGCAGATGTATTGCCAGCGCCGGTTGTAGCTGCAGGCGTTGATGCCGCGGGAGCGGCAGGCGCTGCAGGAGCGTTCGGAACCTGGCTGATGGTCTGGCCGTTAGGTCCGTTATTAACGATATAAGTATTTTTGTTTATGATTATAGTTCTGTTGTTTGAATTGCTGGTTACGCTTGTCTGGTTGGTAGTATTTCCAGCGTTTGAGATCTTCGTGGAAGTATTTCCGGAACCCTGAATTTTTGTAGCATTTGATGTATTTCCGGAACGGGATACGTTCGTCGATGTGGAAGTATCTGAAAAATTACCGGAATCAGCAATTCTGGTTGAGCTTGAAGTGCTGGATGACGTTGAAAGATTGCGAGCATCAGTAATTTTAGCGGTCGAAGTTGATGTGGACGTCGTATTTCCTGAGTTCGAAACGGTTGATGTCGTCGATGAAACGTTTCCTGAATCAGTTACACGGGTCGATGTCGTCGTTGTCTTAGGCGCGGAAACCGTAGAAGTCGAAACATTTCCTGAATCGCTTACGCGGGTCGATGTCGTCGTTGTCTTAGGCGCGGAAACCGTCGTCGATGAAACGTTTCCTGAATCAGTTACGCGCGCCGACGTTGTTGTCGTAGTCTTGGGAGCGCTCGTCGTCGTTGTCGTATTTGTCGTCGTCGGAGCGTTCGTCGTCGTTGTCGTAGTATTCGTTGTAGCATTAGCTGTCGTGGTATTTGTATTTGCTACGGATGAATTATCAGCAAATTTCCATGTTTTAAAAAGACCGTTGGAATCACGGACAACCTCACGGACGCGGCCGTCAGACCATGTTTCCGTGGCAACTTTACCCCATGTTACAAAATGACCTTTTGTATCACGGACAACCCAGTATTGTTTCCCGTCAGACCATGTTTCATAACCGGCGGCACCCGTGGTTACCGACGTGCCTTTAGGCGAGTCGACAACCCATGTCGATGCATTGGTCGTCGCGCTCTGAGCCGCTAATGCCGTGTAAGGCATAAAAAGCGATGCGCAGAACGTAAATATAAGGTACACAACAAACATCTTAGCCATCATTTTACGCTTCATATAGATCACCTTTCCTTAATAGATTTCTTAACTAATGGTTGCCAAATAAATTGGCTCTGGAGTAATTTCTTTACCACCTCCGTCTTTCAATAAAATACAAAATTTCAGTTTCAAAAAATCGTCAAAATGTAGATGCAAATGAAGTTATAAGTACAAATAAAGTAAATAATATGGAACAAGTTCTAACTTACAGTAATTATATTAAAAATAATAACCCTTGTCAAGGAATGCGCCACAATTAATTTATAGATTGTTATATAATTACATTTTAATAAAAGTTTCAAGCCTTATTTTGTCCCTTGCGCTCAAAGCACCTCCGCCGGCATAATCAAATGAAAGATAATCCGCATTTATATTTTTCGAAAAAAAACTGTCCTCGATCTCGTAATGGGAAAATTTAGGGAAAATATGCAAGATTTTTACCCTGCGGCCTTTTTTTGACGATTCGCTCACTATATGGTTTACCCGCGCCGCCCGGATACCCATATTAAAAAAATCAGACGGCAGAAAATTCTTTTTTTTTAGCGAACGCATGCAAATATCGCAAAATTCAACATAATTTATATATACCTGATTATCGCTAAAATATTTCCAGATATCATAATATAGCGGATAAGCAGTGCCTATTATCAAAATTTCATTTTCAAGCCCCGTCAAATTTTTTTTAGATTCAGCCGCTAAATTATCAGCCAGATTTTTGGAAAGTGAAGGAAAGACCTCTCCGGAAATTGGAGACCTCAAAAAATCGGAAACGTTATATATGACTTTAACGGTATTCTTTTCGCCATTTTTCTCCCTGCGGCTTTCTCCGTTCCCAAACCTCGCCACATCGTATGAATATGAAGTCATCTTCAGCGAACTGGAACGAAAATTCTCAAAACACGCCATAATATCTCTTGAAACGAACTTATCGCAATATTTCACATTCGTACTCGCCTTTTCTTTCGAAAGCTTAGAAAACAAACCAGCAAGAAGTTTTACCTGCGCATTAATGTTAGCGCAATGTAAAAATTTCTCGCCCGCAACCTCCATCGCCGCAGTGGCGCCGATTCCCGCCACATAATCATAAATATTTCGCGGCAATTCTCCTGCGCTGTTTTTACGCAAAAGAAAATAAGGCGTAAAAGATATTGAAAAAAAATTATATGTTTTTTTGATTTGCATGTGTTTTTTTTCGTGCTACCATGTATAATATAATTAGGAGTAATTTATGGATAAAATAAAAATACTTATCGTCGATGACGACGAAGACATAATTCTAATGATGAACGACTTTTTCGAAACCATCGACGGTTCGGATCAGTTCTTAATCTCCACCGCTTCGACCCCTGCTTCCGCTACGGAAGCCATTGAAAAAAATACTCCTCATGTAATGCTTACCGATATGCTCATCCCGGGAACCGATGGTTTCAAGTTGGCCGAAATGCTCAATTCCAAAAATAAAAATGCTTACGTGATAATGATGAGCGGTCGCAACCAACAAACCTCGGAACCGGAAACGCAAAATCTCATCAATACTTATCTGAAAAAACCTTTCGACCTCGACACCTTCGAAAAAACAATCCTCGGGGCCATCAAACACTTCAAAAATTTTTCGGCCAAAAGCAAAGGATAATTATTCTTTATCCTTTCTCTAAGTATAACATACTATTTCTCAATCCAAAAAGTTTCATAATAATAAAAAAGCGCGAATGTGTATTTTCACAGTCGCGCTTTTTTTATCAAAACAGAGATATTTCGATTTTTATCCGCTAATACCGCCTTTTAAAGCTCAATGAGCATTAGCCGGCATATATTTTACAAGCGGTAAAACTTATCATTAAAATTTATTGTAGAGTTCGCCGACCGCTTTTTTCAGTGATTCTTTCATAACGCCGCGGTTCGAATAGAAAAGACCGAGCGTCTGATCTTTTTTGTGCGTATCGACTTCTTTGTTATATGCGAAGGAGCTTTCAGAGGTTTTGAAAATCTTTGTAGAAAGCTTGACGTCTGCGTGATTATGCCAGCCGTTAACTATGCCGCCGAGCACGAATCCGGCAAGGCGGAATTTCTTCTGGCGTTCGAACTGTTGGATATCGCCCGTTACGATCATATCGGCTTCGAGAATTTCAGCGAGCTTTTCCAGATCGCCTTCGGTAAGTTTCGAAACATCACCCACTATATTTCTTACCTGTTCTTTAGGAACCACGGCATAGCCTTTTGCTTTAAATTCCTTTTCTATGCTTTCTTTAACGCTGCCGACGGCTTCGTCGTTCTGGGTAAGGTTATTGAAAGGAAGAACCGCGACTCTGGATTTTGTGATAAGTCTTCCGGGAGCGGGGCTTACCGTCGATATAGACTTGTGTCTGTAATCGTTTAAAATGCCGCTGTATCTAACCTCGCCAAGTTTCGACGATTTTACGGCATCCGGCGCTTTTCTAACTGCCATTTCAGCATTTTTCATGGCGGCTACCGTTTCGGTATCGACAAGTTCGATATTTTCCTGCGCCATCATTTTTT
This sequence comes from uncultured bacterium, assembly GCA_964545075.1. Classification (GTDB taxonomy): domain Bacteria; phylum Muiribacteriota; class UBA9980; order UBA9980; family UBA9980; genus DAOPXV01. The sequence goes on along the minus strand of CAZJFS010000024.1, from coordinate 30,235 downwards.
TAGCGGTTTTAACGCTGGCGGAACCCGCCTTCATAGCTTCCTTAACGAGCTTTCTGGCTTCGCCGCGTGAAACTTCACGGCCGTGCTGGCGGCAATAAGATATGACGTATCCTTCGAGCGACATATAATTAGTTTCAGCGGTGAAAGCCTTTAAACCGCGAACATCGGGAATGACTATGGTATCGGCGGAAAACGAAGGAACTACATAAAACATAACGGCGCCTATCGCGACAGCGAACATGTAAATCGCGGCGCTTAGCATTTTTTCGCTGTACTCTTTACCTTTAACGTATTGACGAAGGTTTTCTACTACGAGAACGCCGGAATCGTCACTTCTGAAAATATTATCCAGCGTGAGAATTGCAAGAATCTGACCAAGGATAAGCAATATCGATACATCGGACCCCGAAAAAAAAGAGATAACCGACAGCGTTAATGTACTCTTAAGGATGAATGACAATACTTTTAACATAAACTCACCTCTTTGATTAGTTTTATTATGGGTTATTTTCCAAAAAATAAAAAACCGTCCCAATTTATTATATGGGCCGGCATCATCATGATAGTGAATTCTTCCTTGAATACTTAACGTGCAAAAAAGCTGGGTTTTTTCAGGTTTGTCCGATTAAAACGGATTTCCATAAGTGATTTTAGCACTAACGCATGAAATTTGTCAAGGGGAATTATTAATTTTAATTTTTATGCCGCGCGCAACAGCCAAGGCACCGTCAAAACCGCCGATGGCGATAAAGCGCGGCCACGTCCGGCGATATTTGCAAATCAGGCCTGTCGCAATATCTATCAATGCTTGACATTTAACCGAATATGGTGTATTTTATTTGAAAATCCAACATTTTAAAGAAAAAACTGGAGTGTCTCATGATGAAAAACAGCATTAAATTATTAACCGTTCTTTTTATTTTTTCTTTATTCGCGATCGTTCCCATACATTCGCATGGGTCGGAATCGGATCAGATGATAAATGATTCCGGACTCGTGCTTTATTATAAAGGTCAATATCCGCAGGCTCTTCAAGAATTTTTAAAGGCGGCCGATGTCAATCCTAAAAACCCTGAAATTTTTTACAACATCGGAAGGACCTACTATAAGTTAAACAGCCCCAAGGAATCCGTAACCGCCCTTCAGAAAGCGGTAGAACTCAAACCCAATTATACGGTGGCCAAAACCATCCTGAAAAAAGTCGAAGCCGAGCTCGCGCAAAAAGATAAATCCAGCGTACAGACATTTTCAAGAAATTACAAGATCCAGATCCCAACGGAAATATCTTATCCTTACCCTGATTTCACCGAAGGATTTTATTCATATTATAGCGGCGACCAGCCGGGTTCCGTCGAGAAATTCGACCGAGATTCGAAAAAAACTGAAAAAGCCGCGCAGGTGGCAATGGACCAGGCTATAATTTATTACCACCTCAGATATTTCGACGATGCCATAAAATATTTTCTGAAAGCGATCGATAACGACCCCCGAAATGCCGCCGCTTATTTCAACCTCGGCCTTTCTTATGAGCAGTGCAGCCGTCAGGATAACGCCATCGAAGCTTATCAGAAAGCCGTCAGGCTCAATCCGAAATTAACTGAAGCAAGCGAGCGCCTGTTTATGGTAAAAGACAACCTTTTGATGAACCAGATAAACGAAGCCGACTCATACTTCAAAAAAGCGGACTGGTCCAAGGCTATAGTTTCGTACGAAAAAGCTCGTGATATGGCGCTTCCGCACTCGCAGGATTACTCGAAGATTGAAAGCAACCTGAAGGTCGCAAAAATAGAGCTGGACAAGATAAAAAATCGTAAAACCGAGATAAATCAAGGCTATTTAGGCAGAAATATCGATTTTTCAGAAGCTAACGAAAACCCGTCAAGATTTGTGGGAAATACAATCACATGGAAAGGACGCATCGAAGCTATCGAAAAACGTGGAGAAACCACCGACTTTATAATGTCGACTTCTTCAGGATCATCGTTTAGCGCCAGCAAAAATTCAAGGCTCAGCGGCCGTGACAACTCATCTTATAAGAACGAATATTCTTACATAATAAGATTTGAACAGCCCCTTCCAAGAAACTCTTCAATAAATGAACTCTCGGACGTAACCGTCATCGGAAAAATATCCGGGTACGAACAGCTTAGAAACGCCCTTAAATATTCAGATTATACCAATAAAATAATCATAAAGCCCCTTAAAGTAAATATACTCAGGCAGAAAAAATCAAGCGAATTAAAAAGGGCCCCAACCGACATTGATGCGTATGACGACACCGAGCTCGTACTTGAATTTAACAATTAGAAGAAGTCCGGCTGGAAGAAAAAAGTTAAGTGAATCCATTTTCCTTCCGATAATTTAATTATATGATTTTTCAGGGGGAACGAAAATGGAAATGAAACTTGATAACAACTCGGTCTTAAAAGACCTTTATTCTCTTAAAAAGATGGATTTGAACGGCGACCAACTGTATACGATCAATAAATTCATATCCTATCTCGAGACTTCCAGTAATTTTTAATTTTTTCCGTCTCACGGATATATTCTTCGAAATGTCAACTAAAGCCCGGCTCCTTATATGCCGGGCTTTTTTTATTTTAGTTACGGAAACCTTCTCTCACGGCGCCGCCCGCGACGGTTCGCCGCAAGCTCGAAACAGGTTTCCGTTATAATGGAGAAACGAATATGCCCGCAAAAAAACAAACACCGACACGGCTTCCGCGGCTAAAAATAGAAGCGGCTAAAATAAAAGCCAACGCCGAAGCCGTCATAAAAAAATGCAAGTCCCAAAAAATAGAGGTCTGGCCGGTCATAAAAGCCGCGGCCGGATATACTCCTCTTATCGACGTCATACTTTCGGCGAAGCCGGCCGGAGTTTTCGATTCGAGCATTTTAGATCTGGCAAAAACGTTTGATAAGAAAACGGTTTCAAACGACAAAAACGGCCGCCTCAGACGCGGCGTGTTAAAACTGCCCGCGCTTGACGAACTCGGTAAATATAAAAACGAGTTTTCCAAAATTGATGTCATCTTCGTTTCAGAACTTAAACACATTGAAACGATAAACGAAACCATTAAAAACGCTAAAATAGTTATCATGGCTGATTCCGGCGACTTGCGGGAAGGCGTTCCGCTTGGCGAAATCGACAGCTTCATAAAAAGCGCGATTAAATTTAAAAACGTGGAACTCTTTGGGATAGCGACAAATCACGCTTGCTTTTCCGGCATGATTCCGACGGAAGCGGCTATCGAATATTTCACCGAAAAAATTGAAGCGACCGAAAAAAAACACGGTTTGAAATTCGAAATGGTGTCTGGCGGAAACAGCTCGCTTTTAGGGCTTATAGAAAGGAAGTCGCTGCATCCTAAAATAAATAACGTGCGCGTAGGCGAAGCAATATTTCTGGGAACGGACGTATTGACAAGGCAACCGCTGGCATGGCTCAATCAGAAGACATTTAAAGTAGAGGCCGCGATCGTTGAATGCAGGGAAAAAGACCCGATTTCAGACGGCGTGAGAACAGGAAACGCTTTCGGCGAGTTCCTGAACTTTGAAAGAAAACCTCTTAAAAACGGCCATAAATATAAACGGGCGATAGTCGATCTGGGCAAGAAGCATTTTATAGTGAACGGCCTAAAGCCTCTTGAACAAGGAATTTTCGTTCTAGGCGCATCGTCGGATTATATGATCCTGGATGTGACCGAATGCGCGAGAAATATAACGTGCGGATCGACCGTCGAGTTCTCGCTTGATTACCCGGCTCTGATGAGCGCCATGCAGGTAGCCGGAAAAAACATAGCGTGTGAAATCGTTTGAATAAAAAATCCGACTTTCAAAGGCGCAAGCGCATTAAGCCGGATATTTTTTCAACTCATGACAGCACGGTGGCGTATATGCATCTAAACACAATGGCGCACTCCGAAGACGCTTTATACGTCCCGCCTTTCTTGCAATTATGACCATTGCGTTCATAACAGGCGCAGGCAACCGTTAAAGTTTTTCCGCTTCCGCCGGCATATGAAGGGCTTCCGCCTGAAACGCCTTCGAGCTCCTCATCAGTTAAAGGCTCGATATGAGAGTTTTTATTTTTTTCGTCCGACATTTAACTCCTCCACGCAAATAATTTATGCTCCGACGCAATTAATAAACAAGCCGTTAAAATATATTTTAGCATAAAATCGTTGCGATTTCAATCTTTAAAGCAGGCCATATCGTAAAGTAATTTCACGGATTGACCGTGCGCCGGTTTTCTGTTACAATACGATCATGCCCGATAACGGCGGCATAAAATTAATTTAATGGAGAAAATGCATGCAGAGTATTAGTTTTCGATCTTTATATTTTTTTTGTATAATATCAGCCTTATTGTTTTTTCCGATTCTTTTTTCTCCGCCCGCCGGAAGATGCGAAAGCGCCATTGAAAATTCATCCGATACGTCCTGGATCGACGACGCTCAGGCCGCGGAATCATCGCGCATGACGCCTTTTAAAGACATCGCGCAAAGGTCCGGAAATAAACTGAGGATAAAGCTTGAAAACGGAAAATATAAAACGCTTAAGAATAAAAACACCGACGGCGACAGTGAAGATTTGGTCGCTTATACCTTTACGGATTATCTTAAGGATATCGGATATGTTCTCGCGCACATACAATATTGGGAAGGCGACGAATATGCCATGGTAAATATTAAAAATGGAAAAACCTTCATCATCGCTGAATTGCCAAACATCTCCCCGGACAAAAAAAATCTGGCCGCGATTTCAGCCGACGTCGCTTACAATTTCAACGGGATCGAAATATGGAAGTTCACAAAGAGCGGCATGATAAAAGAATGGTCTTACTCGCCGAAAGGATTCCGCGCATTTAAATTCGAAAAATGGACTGAAAATAACGAACTTATCGTAAGTTCAGAAGCGGGCGTCGAGACGCGGAATGGAAAATTCGTCAACGTCAGAGCGCTTTATTCGGTAAAGAATGGGCCGAAAGGCTGGACCATATCGGAACCGGGCGAAAAAATAACGGAAATAAAATAAAAATAACGAAGTGAATAAACACCCTGTAATTATATATCCGCGGGCGATCAAAAAAAAGTTAAACCCGGGCTCCCTTAAAGGGCGTCCGGGTTTTAATATAAGATGAAAAGATTTTTTATCTATGGCTGGAAAACCGTTTTCAAATTATTTCTTGGGGGGGCAGGTGCAGGTGCATTCGCAATGAGTGCAAACGCATGTGGTCGTGTGGATAAGGCCGTTTATACCCTGGATTTTCTCGGTTACGGTATCGCCGAGTTCTTTGAGCGATGAAGCGGTGATATGAGCGATGATGTCGAACGGGCCCGTAACCACGCATACTGAATCGACGGCTTTGATTTTTTTCAATGCGGCGAGCACCTCTTTAACGCTGCCGGTTTCAACTTCCATAACGATATAAGCGCAAACTTCTGACATTTTATTACCTCCCAAAATTGGTTTTAATGACTCAATTTTAATTTATTATCAAAGCGATGTCAAGAAATTTGTTTGGCGCATTTTTTCAGCCGCGCGGCGCAAAAAAGGCGAAAATAAAACCGTATTTTATAATCGTTTAAAATACGCTTTAAAAAGTGTTTGAAATATGATATAATCCAAATCAAAACGAAACTTCAAGGAGATATGCCGATGAGCGAAAATTTCGAAAAATTGAGAATATATAATCTTTTCCCGAAACTGGCCGGAAACATGACCGAATGGACGCAGCACATCCCGCGCATAGCGGAAATGGGTTTCAACGCCATATACGTCAATCCGTTTCACTATTGCGGATTTTCAGGTTCGCTCTACAGCCCTTCCGATTATTACCGTTTTAACGATCAATTCATAGATAACAATTCTCACATACCGCCGGCCGATCAGCTTAAAAATTTCATTTCTAAATTGCATCAGCACGGCATGAAATTCATAATGGACCTGGTCATAAACCACACCGCCATTGATTCGCCGCTCGTAAAAGAGCATCCCGAATGGTATCTGCGCGACGATACGGGAAAGGTTTTAAATCCGTTCGCGGTAGAGCACGACGGAAACAAGGTCGTGTGGGGCGATCTGGCCGAAATAGACAACGAAGGATCGAAGGATATCGATAATTTGTATAAATACTGGCTCGACATGATAATGCATTACATGGCGATGGGCGTCGACGGTTTCAGGTGCGACGCCGCCTACAAAGTCCCGGTTAAATTATGGAAATATCTCAACCGGAATATACGCGCGAAATATCCCGGCGCGCTTTTTCTGGCCGAAACGCTCGGCTGCGAGATACATCAGGTCATAGCGCTCGCCGAAGCCGGTTTCGACTACACGTTCAACAGCGCAAAGTACTGGAATTTCAACGAACCATGGCTCTTAAAGCAATACTGGCAGAGCTATGACAAGGTGCGCGGCATACCATCCATCGGGTTTCCAGAATCGCACGACACGGCAAGGCTTTTCGAAGAATTGAAAGGCAACTTCAACGCGATCATGCAAAGATATCAGTTTATCGCCTTCTTCTCGTCCGCGCTTATGATACCCATGGGATTTGAAAACGGTTGCAGAAAACGCTTAAATGTCGTAACCACGACGCCCTCCGATATGGAGCCGACCGGCACGGACATATCCGACGCCATAAAAAAAATAAACGCCATAAAGAAAAGCTATAAAATATTGAACGAGGAATGCAACCTCGAGATCGTCGATCAGGCTAACTGGTCGAACGTATTCTGCTTCCGGAAAACATCGTTCGACGGATCCGAAAGAATATTAGTAATACTCAACAAGGACGTAAATAACTACCAGGGCGTTCATTTCGAAAACGTAAACGGCGCCATCGGGTCGGATTCGAAGGTCGTCGACATATCGCCCATGTATACGCTCGATGCCGTGTCGCCTAACTTTGAATATAATCTCAGGCCGGGCCAGGTCATCGTCCTGTATTCAAAAAAAATAAAATGGCCGGAATTTTTACCAGGTGATGAATTATGAAGACATACAACAAGGTCGGCTTGAAAATCATAGACGAATTAAAGGTCATTTCAGGCGAAAAAAACGTCATAACCGATTCTGAAAAGCTCGAGAACTATTCGCACGACGAGCTTCTGGATCAACGTTATATGAAAACGCCCGAGGTCGTCGTTCTGCCGGAGACGCCCGAAGAAATATCAAAAATAGTTAAAATGGCCGTACGCGAAAACATTCCGGTCATACCGCGCGGCGCGGGAACGGCTTTAACGAGCGCTTCTATCGCCTGTCTTGGCGGAATAGTGGTATCGCTCGAAAAGATGAACAAAATATTGGAGATCGACGCCGGAAATATGTTCATGGTCACGGAACCCGGCGTCCGCACCGGAGACGTTCAGGAAGCGGCGCGCGAAAAAGGTTTTTTATACGCGGGCGATCCCTGCAGCGGCGAAAGTTCGTTCATCGGCGGAAACGTAGCTACGAACGCCGGCGGCAACAAGGCCGTTAAATACGGCACAACCAGGAAACAGGTCTACGGCGTCGAGATAGTGACGGCGAAAGGCGAGATAGTAACGCTCGGCGGAAAGTGCATGAAGGACTCGACGGGGTACAGCCTGGTAAATCTCATCATCGGATCCGAAGGGACGCTCGGGATAATAACGAAAATATATCTCAAGCTCATGCCGCTTCCCAAGGAATCGCTCGACCTTCTTATAGTCTTTCCGGACCTGGCGGCCGCGATAGGCGTGGTCCCGAAGATAATGATGGCCGGAATATCGCTCACCTGTATCGAATTCATGGATAACGAGGTCGTCCGAAACTGCGAAAAATTCATAAGAGAATCGCTTCCGCACAGCGACCGCGGCAATTATATTATCATAAAGCTCGAGGGAGCAAGCATGGACGCGCTTGAGGAAGAATCCTTAAAGATAGACGAAATATGTTCCGCGAACGGCGCGATTGAAACGTTAGTAGCCGATTCGGGAAAAATATGGAAGGCCAGAAAAGCCTTTGCCGAAGCCGATCGAGCGTCAAGCCTGGTTTTTTCGGCCGAGGATATAGTCGTTCCCCTCGCGAAAATTCCCGAAGCCGTGAAAGAAATAACGATGATGGCGAAACGATACGGCATGACGGTCCACTGCGCGGGTCATGCCGGGGACGGGAACATCCACGCCCACATCTTAAAAGAGACAATGCCGGATAACGAATGGAACGAAAAGCTCCACTCCCTGCAGGACGAACTTTATAAGCTGATATACTCGCTCGGCGGAAAGCTTTCCGGCGAGCACGGAATAGGCTACAAGCGCGTCGCTCTCATGGAAAAATTCGCGAACCCGGTCGAACTCGAAATGATGAAGGCCATCAAAAAAGCCCTGGACCCAAACTTAATATTGAATCCGGGAAAAATATTCGTAATCGATCAATAACGAATGAACTAGCGGAAATATTCGAAAGGGCCTTTCTTTCAGGCATAACGCCGGAGCGATCGTTCCCGGCAGGATATAAAGCGGTAATAGTTAAAAACAAAGCCCCAAAAAAAACGATCGATATGACATTTCTAATGCTTTTCATGGCATTAATGATAAATCATATCGATCGATTATTCAACATTTTATTTGATTTTTCGGCCTTACATTTCTTGAATCATACGGTTGGTTGGTTTTTCAGCCAAACTATTTTACACGCTAAAAGCTTCCATCTTTAGGCTTTTCATCTTTTTTCGGCTCTTCCTGCTTTTTCAACCTTTCCATGGCGTTCTTTTCTTTCACGATCGGAAGCGTCACTTTGACAGATTTATCGAGTTTTTCAACTTTCATGGCCGTCGCTTCGACGTTGACCGGAAGAGTGAAACTCTGCATGAACGAGGAATAGAAATCAACCTCACCAGTCTGATTTTCTGAATTATACGTGTTTTTATTCGAAACTTTATTCTGTATCTTCATTACGCCGTTTTCGACGCTGACCTGGACATCGTTAAGATTATTCCCGGCTATATCGACTATAAGGTTGTTTCCATCTATCCTGTGAGTCACATTATATTCAGAAAAGCTGTTGTTGCCGGCAAAAGGATTCTTTTCAATGTTCATTTTTTTATTGAGCTCTTTTCTGAAGCGCATCATTTCATTGAAATATTTGTCGAATTTTCCGAAATCATCATCCTCGAAGAATTTGCGCATGTAAACGTCGCTCTCATCCTGGAAAGCGGGCACTTTGAAATCAAACAGATCCCGCATATCCCGGTCGTTAAAATACCACTTCCGCCCGCCCGGAACACGTGCGGCGTTATTTTTTTTCAAAGCGCCGTCATTCAAAAGCGGAAGCTTTATGACTATCACGTCGTTCTTCCTGTCTATTGACATCTTTTCGTCGTCGACCGCGGCGGGAAGCGTAAAACTTTGCGAAACTGGCGCGGCGTTTTTAACTTTTTCCGAGATCGTCAGGATGCTTTCTTCAACCTTTACCGCCAGATTGTCGAGATCGCGGCCCGTTATCTTAAGCGTCAGGGAATCCTTCCCGAGATCGTGAGTGACATTGTATCTTGACAGCGTATTGATAGCAGGAGCCGCGGGGCCGTTATCACCCGACGCCGACGATACCAGAAACGCCATAAAAAGCAGAACCGGAAGCATATAAACAAATATTTTTTTCTTCATAATGAAAACCTCCTTGAAATTTTTCATTTTATTTTACTAATGATTAATTCGTCGTCAACGCATTTAAAATAAAATTAAAGATACGGCGGACCCCTTAAAACCGGTTTTAACCGGACCGGATCAGGCGTCATTTTACCGTCAAAATTTTTTTCGTTTATAAGGTCAAAACTTATAAACAGCATTAAAAATGAAAACGAAAAAACGGCTATAAAACCCAAAAAGTATGCGTCGAACTCTTCCTCGCATATTTCATAGGCCGAAATAAAATATGGAACCGCGGCCAGAAGAATTACTATAAGTATCGCAAACAAACGGTTGGATTTAACCAAAAAAAGTTTTTTTGAAAAATCTCCATTCATTTTCAAAATCACTCCCCGAAATCGTTTTATTCTTTTCAAGAAAATCCGCGAAAATATATAATGCCAATGGCGATGATCGGACCGAACGAAAATAACCTCATCGATAAATAATTAAAAGCAAAAAAAATGCCAAAATATTAAATTTAAACCTCTTATTTATTTATCGATCATTTTCTGATTTCAAACGCCGTAAGGGCATTTCTCTCAAGTGTTAAATTTTTAATTTTTATTATAGAATTTTTCCTCACCGTAGATTTTTTACACACGCATATTTTTGTTGATATTCAGCTCGAATTTAAGTATAATGGTTTAAAATCGACTAACGCGGAGAATGAAAATGAGAAAAGAAAAAGACCTTCTGGGATTCATGGAAATTGATGAAAATTCATATATCGGAATTCAAACGCGACGCGCGCTCGATAATTTTAAGATAAATTATAAAAAGGTGAACATCGAGATAATCAGAGCTTACGCCATCGTAAAAAAAGCCGCGGCCACGGCGAACTTCAAAACCGGCAAACTTTCAGAAGAAAAAATGAACGCCATAGCGAAAGCATGCGACGATATTTACGCCGGCAAACGTGACGGAGATTTTCTCCTGCCCGCTATGCAGGGCGGCGCGGGAACTTCGATAAACATGAATCTGAACGAGGTCATAGCGAACACGGCTCTTGAATATATGGGCCATAAAAAGGGCGAATACGAAAAGCTGCACCCGTTAGAAGACGTCAATATGTCACAATCGACAAACGACACATTTCCTACCGCCGTCAAAATAGCTATAATTAAAATATTAAGGGAGCTCGTGGAAGAGGTAATGGCCCTTCAGTCAGCGCTTCAGGATAAAGAACACGAATTCGCCGACGTATTTAAAATGGGCCGAACCCAGCTTAAGGACGCGGTCCCGATAAGTCTCGGACAGGAGTTCGGATCATACGCTGAAGCCATATCCCGTGACAGATGGCGGCTTTATAAATGCGAAGAGCGCATACGCCAGATAAATATGGGTGGGACGGCTATCGGAACCGGCGTCGGAGCGACGCTTAAATACCGCTTTCAGGTCACCGAAGAGCTCCGCCATCTTACGGGTTTCGGCCTCGCACGCGCGGAAAATTTAATAGACGCCACTCAAAATCTCGATGCGTTCGTCGAAGTATCGGGAATAGTAAAAACCCTTGCGGTTAATTTAAATAAGATTTCAAGCGATCTGCGTCTCATGGATTCCGGCCCCAACAGCGGACTTTCAGAAATAATCCTGCCGCCGCTGCAGGCAGGTTCTACGATAATGCCCGGAAAAGTGAATCCCGTAGGCCCGGAATTTTTAAAACAGATATATTATAAGGTCCTTGGAAACGACCTTGTTTTAACGATAGGCGCCGCCGATGGAAATTTCGAACTCAATCCCATGCTTCCGATAATAGCCGACGCGATGCTCGAAAATCTCGAGATACTCCGCGACGGCATAAGATTTTTCACGCATAAAGTTATTGCCGGGATCGCCGCCAACCGCGAGCGCTGCCGCGAATATCTTGAAAAATGCTGGTCAATGTCGTCCGTCTTCATCGAAAAGCTCGGCTACGAAAAGTTAACCGAAATACTTAAAGAATCCTTCAAAACCGGGAAGACCTATCGGGATATCATCGTCGAAAAAGGCCTTCTTTCAATCGACGAGATCGATAAAATCATATCAGAAAACACGACGGGCGCAAGATCGTAAAAAAGCATTGAAGTTTTTCGATTTAATTTCGTTATCAAAAACATTTTTTAATCGAACTTTTCAAATTTTAAAAAGATATTCTAACGATTAACTATTTGAAATCCACTCCTGATAAACTTCAGGGAACGGTTTCAGGGCCCGGTCCAATATTCCGTGAATATGGGCGATAGTCACGCCATAGTTAATTATAGGAACGCCTTTTATTTCCGCCGCGTCTATCCTGGAGATCATCTCTTTCCGATTTAAAACGCAGCCGGCGCAGTGCACGATCAATTTATAATCCGTTACGTTTTCGGGGTAATCGTGTCCGGAACAGAAATCGAACTCGACCTTTTCCTCTATATGCTGACGTATCCAGCGAGGTATCTTGACCTTTCCTATATCGTCCGGTTGCTGATGATGAGTGCAGGCTTCCGAAATAAGAACCCGGTCGCCGGGTTTCAAATTTTTAAGCGTTTTCGCCCCGTTGACCAGCTTCATCAGATCGCCCTTATATCGAGCGAAAAGAATCGAAAAAGATGTCAACAGAATATCCGGCGGCGTATCCGCCGAAACCTTCATAAAAGCCTGCGAATCAGTTACGACGAGCTTCGGCTTCTGCTTCATATTTGAAAGCGCCCAGCGGAGCTCGCGTTCCTTAACGACATACGCGAGGGCATCGCTGTCCAGAATATCGCGTATCGTCTGGACCTGCGGCAGAATGAGCCGGCCTTTCGGCATTCCGGTATCTATCGGAATAACTAGAACGACGGTCTCTCCAGGCTTTACAAGATCGCCGATGATGGATGGCTGCTCGAAATTTTTAGGGCTCGTCGATATTATAAGATTTTTTAATTCGGATATGCCTTCCTTTTTCAACGCGCTGACCATGGCGAAAGTATAGCCGAGGTCGTTCATTTCTCTTATAAGATCGGGATCGGGAGTCGTCATATCGATCTTGTTGATGACTATTAAAAAACGCGTTTCATTCTCCTTCAACGCGGCAATTATTTCCTCGTCGAAACGCGTGTACCCTTCCGGAGTGATCACGACAAGCGCTATATCGGTCTTAGATATCACCTCGCGCGTCTTTTTAATGCGCAGTTCTCCGAGTTCGCCGGCATCGTCAATACCGGCGGTATCTATTAAAACGACCGGGCCTATCGGAAGTATCTCCATGGCTTTATAGACAGGGTCCGTCGTAGTCCCGGCATGATCGGATACTATGGCCGCGTTCTGATTGGTGATGGCGTTAATAAGGCTGGACTTTCCAACATTGCGTTTTCCGAATATGGCAATGTGGAGCCTGTTGGCGGTGGGAGTCTGATTCAGTTGAGACATTTGCTACTTCTTTCCAGGGAAATCGAAGCTCGAAATAACGTATCCGTCTTCGTTTCCGGAGGCAAATAATACCTCGTTATCGTTTTTCATTCGCACATATCGCATTGTAAGCATTTCAGGCGATATCGGAGCATCGATCCGTGAAACGGTCTTCCCGTCGGGGCCTAATTTCAAAACCAGCGCGTCGGTCGGCGCGTCCTGAGCGGAACCCAAAACCGCATATATCATTATGGACCGATCGGCCGTTTCGCCGAGCGCAATAAGATTTTGGACCTGTTTATCGAATTCAATATTCATAAGCTGAACGGGAAGTTCTTTTCCGAATTTAAAAATCCTTGCCTTGGCCTTAAACGGAGGCTGGCTTTCAGACGGCATTTCAAGTTTCAGGCATCTGGCTCCGGATAAAAGCAACGTCTGAGCGTTCGTAATATTAGTGCTATCCATAAGGGAGCCAGCTCCATCCATCAAAAACATCTTTTCGGAATCCGAATCTTCGATAAGAATATTTCCTGAAATATCTGATGCTATCCTCATTATCGTTTTAACTTCAAAAGCCGGCTTAATCTTAGATATAAATTTTCCATCCCTTGAAATTTTGTACAGCACCTTCTCACGCGAGCTTGAAACCACGACACTTTCATCCGGCATGACCGCAAGATCGGTATATAGCATTGTTTGGGAACCGATCTTTTTCTCAAGATCGTATTTCCACTCGAAATTACGATCTTTTCCGTAACAATTAAGCCTGTAATTAGGCGCGTCAAGTATATAAAGACGGTCTCCGCTTGTTATAAAACTCGTCGGGGATATAAAATCGCATACGGCAAATTCCGGAGAAGCCGCGCCTACATGACCGGCTCCCGCGCCCCATGAAGCCGTAAAGAAAACTTTTCCGGCTGGAGCGTTAGCCGGCGGATCGTTCTCAAGAGCGAAAGCCGCTGCCGAAAAAACAAACCCCGCTAAAAATAGAAACATTAATATAATCACGATTTTTTTATACATTTTACGGCACCATCCATTTTTCATCTAAATTTAACTGTTTTTAAATTACCATTTTTTAATGAGTTTAATACATTCATTGTTGTAAATTCATTTTTTTATACATGACAACTTTTGATCATTTTCATAATACAAACATTTTTAAAAATTGTCAACTCGAAATTTTAATTTTTAAACAATAAATAGTTGACAAAAATGGATTTATCCATTAGAATTGATGTGTATAAAAATTTACTCGCGTATTTTTTGTCATAAAATATAGAAAGCACAGAAAATTCGCTGTTTTTAAATGAACCCGGACAGGCCTGCCGTAAAATCGCGGTATAGGCGTTTTTTGTTATTTGCATAATTTCTGTTTGAGTTTGATTTAAATTTTTTAATATATCGAGGGGGGTAATTTGTATGAAGTATTTTAAAGGCATGACCCGTAATTTCCTGGTTTTTTCGATATGCTTTCTTACGCTGCTGGTTTTCACCGCGCCCGGTGTGAACGCGCAGGAAAAAAGCAACTTATTAAAAGTTACTTATCTTGAGGTCGGCCAGGGCGACTGTGAAATAATCAGAACGCCTTCCGGCAAAGTCATCATGATCGACGCCGGCGACGACACTGAGTTCGCCGCTGAAAATTATATTATTCCTTACCTGGAAGCTAATGGCATCAAAAAAATAGACATACTCATAATTTCTCACGCTCACCGCGACCACATAGGCGGACTTCCGGCGCTTATCCCCAAATACCAATTCGGCGCAGTTTATGAGAACCGCCCTTCCGTTTCCCAGATATACGCCGATATAATCGCTCAGTTCAAAAAGAAAGGCGTTCCTGTTTATAAAGCATGGAAAGGCGATAAGCTCGATTTCGGCGACGGCATCGACGCTACGGTCCTTCATCCGACCAAAGAATGGGGTGCCACAAACGACTTTAAACCGAAACCTTCCATCGCAGAAAAAAGTCTTGCGCGTCCGCTTTTCACCGACGATTCAACCGTCATAAGAAAACCCAAGGCCGACGACGCCAGAACCACGGCATCCGAAGAAAACCTCAATAATTTTTCCGTAGTCGTAAGAATGCAGTATAAAAACATAGTATATAATTTCTCGGGCGACGCTGAAAAAGAAGCCGAAGCCTATCTCATGACTCAGAACGACGAAAAACTCCTGCCCTGCAACATATATAAGGTCGCCCATCACGGCTCCGCGACATCATCGACGCCCGATTATCTTACAAAGCTCAAACCGGATTTAAGCATAATATCATGCGGCGTAGATAATAAATTCAAGCATCCGCATGCCAATACGGTTAAAAATCTTGAGTTCTATTCAAAAGTAATAAACAGGACCGATCAGGACAAAACAGTAGAAACCTGGACGGACGGAAACGAACTTCACCACTCCTGCAACAGCACGCCCAACGTCCTCGTTACCGGTCCGGACGTTACCGGAACCACCCCTTATTCGGCAACTATCGAATGGCAGACCTCGCATCTTTCGACAACGAAAGTCAAATTCATACAAGCCGGCGGAACTACTTCCGACACAAAACTGCTTGCCGATTTCGCCTTAAACCACAAAATAACCATTTCTGGCTTAAAACCCAAAACTTCATATAACTTTGAAATCGAATCGATAGCTAAAAAGGATTCCGCTCAGGTAGTCACCGGAGCCGGTTCATTTCAGACAGCCGACGAGATTCAGGGCGGAGCATCGGTCACATCTATTGCCGCAAAACCTGTAAAACCGATAATATTCGAACCGGTTGAAATAACGGTAAAGGTTACGGGCGCTCCCGCTAAAGCAAAGCTTTTACTTTATGAAGACGCGGTTTCACCTAAAAACATATATGCGAACGGCGTAACAATCCCGGCCGGCAATACCGTCAATTTCAAATGGATACCGCAGCAGAGTAAAACATATGAGCTTTTTGCCGTCATAGCGGATGACGACAAGATATACGCGATAAACTCTTTTAACATAAACGTCATAAGAAGGATAGCCATAATCGACGAAGCCCATTTAAACATGATGAGGGGCAACTATGAAAGCATGAAGGTCGATCTTTATTCACGCGGCTTCGACGTTATAAACAACACTGAACGCATCACAGCCAATACGCTTAAGGGCGCATCGGTGCTTATAATACCCGAATATTCCACATCCGAAGCCGGTCTCAACGCAAGCGAACTCACCGTCATTAAAAAATTCGTTGACGCAGGCGGCGGGCTCCTTTTGATAGGCAGGGCTGATTTCGGCGGATACGCTTACCCGCAGACTCTTAACAAAGTTCTTGAACAGACCGGTTCCAATATCCGTGTAAACAGCGACGAAGTTCTCGACCCGACCAACAGCCCAGCCGGCGGAAGCGTCGCCTTTATATTGTTCATGCATCTTTTCGACGATAAGGTGATATCGTCCGAAGTAAAAAGCATAATCAGCAAAGGCAGCGCATCAATGCTGAATTCAAAAATGAAACCCATAACATCCGCCGATAAAACTATAATTCCCATCTGTTATGGCGATGACGACACTTACAACATAGACTCGGACAACGCCGGCAACGGCGTCATATATCCAAAAGGCACTCCTGTAGTCGTTGACGCGGCCGAAATTATGCCTTCGGGCGGTAAAGTGGCCGTATTCGGCGGTCCGCATGTCGGAGCCGGCTTTTACGCAAACACCGCGACGCACCAGACGCCAACTTATAACTTCAACGTATTCACCTGGCTTTCTCATCCCGCTAAAAAGCGCGACGTAGAAGAGCTTTCACGTGAAATTTCCTACATTTCCGAAGGCTCGGAAGACATAATCTCCGAAGGCGGAGAGGTAAATCAATCAGCCGTTATCAGCGCCTCGATAAGAGCCGACAAAACCTCAGCCCAGCTCCTCGAACAGTTCGATTACAGCGGCGGAAAGATTGAAACGTCGGTAGATAACTTCCTCAGATTCTTCGAAGGCGGAAGCATTAGCAACCTTAATAATTTCTCGGACGTTATAAAAAAAGTCCTCGACAGAGTGAGGTATGAAACCGTTGAAAATCCTCAATTAATGGTCACAATGAAAGACAAGATCAACCTTCTGGAAGAGCTTTACCAGAAATCGCTTAAACGCAGCAAGTAATAAACATCACAAAATATAGTTCTTTAACTTTTTTCAATGGCGGCCAAAATGTGCCGCCATTGATTTTTATGGATAACAAATATTTTTAAAAGCCGCGAGGCGCGGAAAAATTTAATACATTGAAAAATTTATGTAAATATGGTATAAATTGTATTTGAAATTATGTTAAAAAAATATATGAAAGTCACATATATGGCTCCATTGTCGCTTTTAGCAGCCATGATCGGATTTATCCTGACGTGCCGGGCGCAGAACGAGACATTAAAATTCGCCCGCGCCTTTTTTGAAGCGGCCATGGTCGGCGGCCTTGCCGACTGGTTTGCGGTAGTGGCGCTTTTCAGACATCCTATGAATCTTCCGATCCCGCACACCTCAATACTTAAAAAGAACCGGAAAAAAATTACGGAACGCATAGTCGATATGCTTCAAAACAAATGGCTTACAAAAGAAGCTATTTCAAAAAAAATTACAACCTATGATTTTTCTCTCGAGGTCGCTAAATTCATCGAGTCGGAAAAAGAAAGCAGCGAAATAAAAGACTTCGTAGGCTCGCTTATAAACGAAGTCATAGCGCGCGTCAAAAACTCGAATATCAATTTTTTAAAATTCATCGAAAGAATAAATACGGAAATAAGTAAAATAAATCTGCTTGAACCGGCGCTTGGCGCGGTTGAAAAAAATTTCGACAAAATAAGGATCTTAATTCTCACCGAAGCCGAACACTGGCTGATAAAACCGGAAGCCGGATATATCTTAAAGGAAAAGATCCGCAGCGTCATTTTAAATTACGCGCAGAAATATGAAATGGTTAAAACCGCCGTCGAATTTGGCGAAACGATCGGCGTACTCAATTATGAAAAGATAACTAACGAACTCGTAACCATACTTTTAAAAGAAATTTCAGACGCTAAAGACGACGCCGGACATGAAATTTGCATACAGCTCGAAAAGATATTCAAGAGTCTTCTCGATAAATTGAAAACTAACGAAAAGCTCGAGGCGCTGCCGTCCATAATTTTCGCTATGGTAGCTACAAATCTTAACATCCCTGAAGTGTTATTCAAGGAACTTGAATCCAGCCGAGAGGATATCGAAAACTTCATTTACGGGCTCGTTTATTCATACGCTGAAGCGCTTAAGGCTAACGAAAGCGTGAGCGGCCGCTTCAACTCATGGGCGCGCGAACAGATATCGAACTTCGTCAACAACAACCATGAAGAGATAGGTAAGATAGTTCATGATAATATCGAAAGCATAAACGATGACGACCTCGTAAATCAGATCGAGGAAAAGGTCGGGGAAGACCTTCAATATATAAGAATTAATGGCGCCATAGTCGGCGGGATCGTTGGAACCATTATTTACGCCCTTCACAGATTCGTATTAAATTAATTTCTCCGATTTTTCCCGATTTTTCTGAAAATCAGCTAATATAATGATATTCACGGGCAGGTCATTGACAGATGCTTTTAAAGAATCAACCGCCCTGACTTATTTTATATTCCCGAGCATTGAATAACTTTATAACGAAATAAGGCCCTATCCGATATCGCTCAATAAAAATAATTAAACATTTCCAGATTCCGGTCGATATTTAACCTGAAATACAAAAAAATATATAAATATAAACAATTTTTGGGGGGCTTACAAATGAATAAAGTTAATTTCACGAACGAAAATCTTTCTCTTCGCACTCAGGAACTTTTAAAATCTTACACCTCGAAAAAAACCGCCAATCCATCGTCGAAGACTGCCGGCCTTTCATACGACGAACTTATCGCAAAAGTTTCAAAAGAAACCGAATCACGCATTCAGGCCTTGAAAAGCGGATCTAAAGAAACGACTAAAACGGCGACGCTCGATGAAGCCGCGGCGGAAAAAACAAATGTTTTAAACGTTAAAAAAGATTATTTCAAACCCGTCATAATTTCCGGCAATACTGAAACAAAAGTATATACCGGCCCTATAGACAAGCTCGGTGAAAAAGTCGCGGCGGCTAAAAATGAAGCGGCTGGCGACGCCAAAACGAATGGAGCGGTTGAAAAGACATTTACCTATAAAAAAGCCGTTGAAGATCTGGCTTTAAAACATAATATAAACGAAAAAATGAAAACCAGAAATATTGACACCGAACTTGACGCGCTTATCGCGAAAAAACTCACCGGAACTAAAAACGAAGCTTTGATGATAAGATCGGACATACCGACCACTGTCCAGAACTACCAGGTAAAAAAAGGGGACACTCTCGCCAGTATCGCGAAAGAGGTTTATAACGACGCGTTTATGTTCAAAAACATCGCGACTGTAAACGAACAGAAAGCGCCTTATAAACTCGCCGAAGGACAGAATTTAAGAATAGTTTATCACCAGGTAAAAGCCGGTGAAAATGACACATTCGAAAGCATTTCAGAAAAATATACGGACAGCAAAGTGCCTGCCAACACTCTCGCCAAGATCAATAACGGCGCCGAACTTAAAACCGGTGACACGGTATTAATTCCCGTCCAGTTTACCCCCGTTTCTACGGACACGGAAAAAGTGGCCGTCGAAAAACCACAGCAAAAACAGGCGGAAAATGTTATGATCTCTAAAATGCCTCCGAACGCAAGTGCGTCCAATGTAGAAAATGTCAAACGCCAGATTGAAAAATACGCTTCCCAGATCGATCGGATCAATCTCTAAAATAATCGGGGCGACCCGGTAAATTTTATATGAAATACTGGCGGCGCGCCGACGAAAATGAGGCGCACCGTCATATTTAATATTTTTCACGAGGGGAAGTTTGAATATGTATTCCGTAAAAACCAAAAATAAAAACTGGAAAAACTTTATTCCCGTTTTTTCGTTCGTATCAATTCTCGTCGTTTCATTCATGCTTTCCGGCAGCGCTATGCTTCCTCAAAAAAGCCTCGTTGACGACATTTCCACCGCCATCAAAAATGTGCGCATTTCAGGGAATTTTTCCAATGCCGAATTATGGCATGTATTAAAACGCATATCGGCGGAAAATAATATCAGAATTTATTCCAACGGCGAACTCGAAGGAAAGGTCAGCGCAACTCTGTTTAATACTCCTTTGGATGAAGCCCTTTCAAAAATGCTCACAAGCCTGGGGTACATTCATAAATATACGGCGGACGGAATATTGGTGGTCAAAAATTCTGACGCGCATAAATCATTCGCAGGCGGCGAAGCTCTGAAAAAAACCTTTATCACTCCGTCTTTCGTGAATCTTTCAAAAGTAAAAGAAATCGTAGAACGCTATAAATCTGAAAATGCGTCCGTTTCATACGACGAAAAGAACAATTCTTTGCTGCTTGAAGAAAAAGCTGAAATAGCGGAACTTATAATCCGTAAGATAAGCGAAATAGATCATTTAGCAGCAAATGACGGCATCTGCGAACCGGAAGTGGCGCTTCAGGAAACCAGATTATTCTCTCTTAAAAATTCGAATCTTTCAGATCTGATGCCCGAACTTCAAAAACTCCTGTCGCGAAACGAATCGGCTTTCCCGAACGAAAACCTGAACTCAGTGATCGTAACAGCGAGCCGCGAAAAAATTTTTGAAATAGAAAAACTGGTCTATAGTTGCGAACTCTGCGATGCAATTCCAGCCGTTAATTTCAAAGTAATGGAAGTTCCCGTCGAAATAGCCGCCGGATTAGGCCGCATAGGTTATAACCTTGAAATGACCGGAAAAAACGGCGTAAAAATCTCTAAAACAAAAAATAAAAATATTTTTTTTGGAATAACCGGGAAATTCGTTAAATTTTCCGACAGGCTCGCCTGCGATAATGGCGACTTCGTCGAATTTAACGGCCGCTATCACTCGATAAACTCGAAATTAATGATACGGCCGGCGGTAAACAAAAATGGAAGCTTCAAGATCAAAGCGATCGCGAACGAAGAAATTAACTCAGAAATATTCCACAAAAATGCCACGGCAAGTGTTTTCAATTCCACGTATATGGAAACAAGCCTTAAAGAAAGCGATTTGATCATAGTAAGCGGATTCGAAAAAACAGTAGTCGACGCGGTCGCAATGTCGGCTTTATTTGAAGAATTAACTTTCATTCCCGGCCTCGGAAAAATCGCCGCGGCCGCAAAAAAAATCGCGGCGGCCGACGCGCCTGAAATTTTGAAAAGCCAAACCGTAATCGTCATAGCTATCGAAATTTCCGCCGAAAAAAGTGGAAAAGGCCTGGCAAAGTATTCATTAGTCAATCTCGCCAAACTCTCTGAAATGAAGCCGCGGCCGGAAGATGCAACCCCGGAAACGGATTTCGCGGCAGCATGCGCAGACGGTATAAAGCTCCCGGCAGAGACTTTTGAAACGCCGTGTCCGGCGTCTGACCGCGGCGGCGTCATTATGGAAGATACTTCGAATGACATCAAAAAAACCGTGATTCAAAGAAACGCACAGGCCAAAAAATTCATGGACAGCGACGAAAAAGTGCAGGAAGAAAAAGACGAAGAGCAGCTGGCTATCGAAAAATTTAAAAAGTATATGAAAAAAGCGCAATTCGTAAAAGCCAGGAACGCGGCGCGCGAATACCTTGAAAAAAGCCCTGAATCCGTAGAAATGCGTATAGCGCTTGGCAACGCCCACAAAGAATTAAAAAATTTCGTTTCAGCGAAAAAAGAGTGGGAAATAGCCCTTGAAGCCGCCCCGGAAAAAGAAGCCCTGAAAGAAAATATCGACAAGATCGACAAACTGATAGCGCTTGTAAAATCAGAAAAAGAAAAACTCGATGACAAGGATCTCGAACCCGAACTGGAAAAATACCTGAGATAATTTTTTTACCGGTAACTTCATTACTCTCCCAAATCGCCCGGAAAGAACAACTTCTTTTCCGGGTGTTTTATTTTTATCGGGCGTTTCCCGGGATAATCTAAAAATAATAGCGGAACGAAATTTAATTTATCCTATATAAAATTGACAATAAAAAAATATTTTGATACAATTAAAGGTTATAAAATGTCTTTAAAATTAATATATGAAAATACGGGGCTTTCAATGGCCACATACGACGAGGGATATATATCGCTTGTCGAGGAAGCCGTGGAATCCGGTAAAAAAAGAGAGATCAAAGACGGCGGCGGGAGCTTTTACGTGATTAAAAACATTTCGGCCCCGCTGGATGTTTTCGTTTACTCAAGGGATGGGACGATCTTCCACGCAATTCCATTTTATGAATGCCGGATGATGGGCCTTACTGCCGAAATCGAATTTCCGGAGGCCGGAAACGGCCTTTTCGGCGAGGAAAAAACGAGAGGCTTCGTCAGCGCAAAAGTTTATGGAAAAAATCCGGAAGCGGGATTTTTCAAAATTTATCCGGAAGCGGTCAACGCGAACATTTATAAAAACGCTCCGCAGAGTTATTTCTCGCAAAAAAGGCTCAAACTGGAGTTAAACGCTCAGACGGTTTTTGAAAGTTTAAAAGTTTACGGTGATGAGGCCGAATATTATTCAAGCAAGCCGATAGTTCCCGAAAAAGCGATCATCGCTTTAAAATTTATCGATCGCGAAGAAACGCCAGCCGAAAACATGCCTTATGCACATATAACAGGCAAGATCCATCGCGTCGAAAACGTCCTGAACGCTTACACCCGTGAATTCTTTCGGGTCATAAGCCTGAAGACGCTTAATGATATCGAGATCTGCGTTCTTTCGAGACGTCCCGGGGCGAAAGAAACCGATCCGTTAAAGGACGCCGGCGCGGGCCGGATACTGGAGTGTGACGTTTATTTCACCTGTAGATTCTAAAGAAACCGCGTCTTTTTTTGACGCTATGGCGGAAAAATGGGACACGATATGCTTTCATGACCCGGCCGTGATAACGCGCATGATGGAACTTACGGGAATTTCCGATGAACGCGGGCCGGACGGAAAAATAAAGATATTGGATGCGGGATGCGGAACGGGAATAATGATTCCGTTTATAAGTCATTTCACGGCCGGAACGGATATAGAGTTAGACGCCATTGATCTTTCCGAAAAAATGATAGCCACGGCCAGAAACAAGCTTTCAGCTTATAAGAACGTTAATTTTATGACCGCGGATATACTCGATGAAAATTCAGCCTTTTCAAAAAAATCGGGCGGAAAATATGATGCGGTTTTTTTATACTCGGTATTTCCTCATTTTAACGATTACGCGGACGCGGCTTTAAAAATCAACCGCCTTCTGAAACCGGACGGAAAAATGATTATTATGCATTCCGAATCCCGCGAAACTTTAAACCGGATGCATTCGAGTCAGGACGCCGTAGCCGACGCGATGCTTCCGCCGGCGAAAGAGCTCTCGGAAATATTTATTGAAAATAATTTTAAAATAAAATACACGCTTGATACCGATTATTGTTATTTTATACTTGCCCAAAAAAATTAAGGAAGTGAAATCAAATGCCGCTTCACGAAGACGTTATCATAATGACTCCCGATGGCGAGAAACCTCTGAAATCGCTTAAAAAGGTCTCCGTCATCCTGGACGGGAACGGCGCGTTCCAGAACGTTCTTGCCACGATAATAGATGATTATCATGGATATTTCCACGAATTCTGCTGCAAGGCCATTCCCTTTACATTCAAATGCACCGCCGATCAGCTTATTTTTTGCGCCAAAGACGTTCCGAAAACGGACGACACGGATAAGATCACTTACGATAAACCTACTTTCGTAAGGGCCGGGTCAATAAGTATTTATGAATATATGGCCATGCCGTATCTTCAGGAAATAACCGAGGTGCTTCCGATAAGCCTGCCAATTGAAAAGGACGCATTCTGGCATTTCGTCGGGGTAACGCTCAACAGAATAGCCCTTGGAAAAATGCCGAAGCTCGAAGCCAGCCGCGTTACGATACAGCTCTTCGCCGAAGAATTAAAGCTCGTTAAATTTCCCGAGGAATTAAACAAGATCAATACCGTAGGCGGGCTGGTAATATTAAATCCCTCGTTTTCCAATTACATATCGCAAATCATCCAGAACCCCATGCAGCTTTTATATCTGCCTTTAAAATGCCAGGCCGCGCTTTACGAAGGATTCAATTTCGACCATGAAAGGCCGCCGTCATCAGACAATATCCAGATGATGTTCGTTATGTGGTATATCTACTGCCGCGTCAATAAGAAACTCGCTAATATTCAATCGACGAAGGGCCGTGAATACAGGCTCAATTTCCTTAATAACGCGCTTCCGTGCCATGATTATATCTGGTTCAGAATAAGCGATATCAGGGTCACGATCGAAAAGTGCAAAATATATCATTTCAAAACAGAGACGCCTTCGATACTCGCCAGAAATTTCATCGTCCGCCCGCAGTAGCTTAAACGTTATCCGCTAACGACCATTGAATTTACCGCGTTTATCAAAATACGGCACCCATAAAAAAATGACGAACCATCAAAACACCGACGGCCCCATAATAATCCAGAGCGATCTCACCGTCCTCCTCGACACTTCAAGTCAGTTTTTCGAAGAATGCAGAAGGGCGTTGCTTTTATTCGCGGAACTTTTAAAATCTCCCGAATATATGCATACTTACAGGATAACGCCTATATCCCTCTGGAACGCGGCCGCGCTCGGAATGGGGGACGGCGAGATAATCGAGACCCTGAAAAAATATTCGAGATTTCCCGTCCCTGAAAACGTCATATACGAAATTAATTTCAACATCGCGCGATTCGGGAAACTCACGCTTTTAAAATCTGCCGGAAAACAACTCTGCCTGAATTCAATCGATAAGTACATACTCATGGAAATTTGCGGGAATGAAACGGCCGCGAAATTCATCCATAAAAAGATCGATGAGCTAAACGTCATCATCAAACCTGAATTCCGGGGCGAACTCAAAATGGTTCTTACCCGTATGGGATACCCGGTCCGCGATATAGCGGGATACGTCGAAGGCAGTCCGCTCGATATCGATCTTAAAAATATTAGCGCGTCCGGAAAACCTTTCGGGCTGCGCGATTACCAAAACCTGGCCGTGGAAGCTTTTCATCGCGAAGGGCGCGGCGACGGCGGTTCGGGCGTAGTGGTGCTGCCGTGCGGAGCGGGCAAAACATGCGTCGGAATAGGCGCGATGTCGAAAGTACGCTCGGAAACTCTTATTTTAACGACAAATACGGTAGCCGTCAGGCAATGGATAAGCGAACTTATCGATAAGACGACGATATCGCCGAGCGATATAGGCGAATACACCGGCGATAAAAAACAGGTAAGGCCCGTAACGGTTTCCACCTATCAAATGATAATGTGGCATCAGGGATTCAACGATCATTATCCGCATTTCGCCGTACTTACCGATAATTCATGGGGCCTTATAATCTACGACGAGGTCCACCTGCTGCCGGCGCCGATCTTCCGGGTAACCGCTCAGATACAGGCGAAGCGAAGGCTCGGTCTCACCGCGACGCTCATCCGCGAGGACGGCCTCGAAAGCGACGTTTTTTCGCTCATAGGTCCTAAAAGGTACGAACTGCCATGGAAAACACTTGAAAAAACCGGATTTATAGCAAAAGCAAACTGCTATGAGATCAGGGTGCGCATGGGCGAAGCGCAAAAATACGATTACGCCGTAGCGAGACATTCTCAAAAGCACCGCATTAGCTCAGTGAATAACAACAAAATAGACGTAATTAAAAAAATAATTGGCATGCACGGTAACGAGCCGACTCTCGTGATAGGGCAGTATCTCGATCAGATAGGCGATATCGCGAAAGTTCTGAACGCGCCGATAATAACCGGCCGCACGCCTTCGAAGGACCGCGAGCTGCTTTATCAAAAGTTCAAGCTCGGACAGATCCCGGTGCTGGTCGTTTCCAAGGTAGCCAATTTCGCAATAGATCTTCCGGACGCGTCATGCGCCATACAGGTATCGGGAACATTCGGTTCGAGGCAGGAGGAAGCGCAGAGGCTCGGAAGGATATTAAGACCGAAGACCGACGGGCGCGAAGCACATTTTTATTCGCTCGTGACCTCCGATTCGGTGGAACTCGAATTTTCACAAAATCGCCAGATATTTTTGACCGAACAGGGCTACAAATATTACATAATGGACGGGCAGCAATTCATAGACAGGATGCTCATCGCGGCGCCAGAAAATGTTCAACAGCCCGTATTTTCGGGCAAAGACAACATTTAACTAAATATAATGCTTATTATATTAAGGAGAATTTATGCTTTTAAGAAACGTACGGTTCATGGCTTTGATAGCGATTTTAAGTTTATTCATTTCCGGCTGCGGTGGCGGCGCCGGCGGCTCAAGCGTCACAACGACGACGCCGACGGAAGATCCGACGCAGGGGCAGGCTCAATCGAGCATAACCGGATACGTTACATACGGAGAGACGGCTCTCACAAAAGCCCCTCTGCGCGAGGCCGGTATCGGAACGCTTGTTTCCGGCGCCACCGTGGAACTTCGAAAAGCCAGCGACATTTCAGGTACGCCCGTTAAAACTACCACGACGACCGCCAGCGGAAAATTTTCATTTAACGGCCTTTCAACCGCGTCATATGTAATAACGGCCAAAATTACCGATGGAACGACCGTTTTAAAAAACGAATCCAAGGTCGATATGACATCTTCCAGCCATGATTATTATATTCAGGAACAGTCGATTTCGCTCGTAAAAGCCTCCAATCTTTCGGTAACGGTCAAAGACACTACTGGCGCATATGTTTCGGGTGCATCAGTAATTTTGAACGGCCTTCGCTCGCAGGCAACCGATTCTTCAGGAAAAGCCGTTTTCAGCGAAACACCCCGCGGAACGTACACGATTTCAATCTCAAAAGCTATGTATGTCACGAATCTCGGTACGCTCACGACGACCGGCACCGATCAATCCTTTCAAGCGCTTCTCATAGCTTCCGACTCGCCGCTTAAAAATCTTACGATTTCAGATATTTCACTTGCGCCTCAAAGCTATGACGTTTACGAAAGCGCGGCTGTAACTTTAACCGTCACCAGCGACAATCCGAACGCCGGAAATCTCAACTTCAATTGGAATACCACTTTTGGAAATATAAGCGACAATGCCCAGAGCGAAATTTCAGGTGGAAAAACCTCATCGCAAATAAAATGGACGGCGCCATCGATAAACTTCCGGACGGGCGAATTTTATTCGTATCAATCGGTCAGCGTGGCCATATCAGATCAGAAGGGCGCATCCGCGAACCGGTCGGTCCAGCTCAGGGTCCTCAAAAGCGGAACCAGCAAGATCAGCATTACTTCAACGCCGGGCGTTATTCCGACCGACATCGGGCAGAAGTTTTCATATCAGGCCATGACGGCGCCCGCTTCGAACGTAAAATTCGAAAAGCTTGACGGTCCTTCCGGCCTGACCGTTTCTACGGACGGACTCGTCGAATGGACCCCTTCGGCTTACGGCGAATATACGGCCGTCATAAAGGCGACTGAAACGACTGGCGGCTATTACGACATCCAGAGAATATCCATAAGCGCTGCCAGGTACATACCCGCGTTAGCCGCCGGAGAGACTTTTTCAAAAACCGTATTAAAACCCGGTTCCGGCCTTTCAACCAGTATCAGGGACCTTTCGGCTGACGAATACATCCTGGCCATACCTTACAATAAATCTTCGGTCTATAATTCTTATCAGATGAACATCTACGCGAATAATCAGGCCACGGCGGCCATGACGGCGATGCCGCCTAAAAGCCCGACGTCCGAAAACATGACGCCGGAACTCGCCGGGCAGATAAGACGCGACAATTCGATGAGGTCGCTGGAAATCCGCAACGCCCAATCAAAGTTAGACGACGCATCATTTCCCCAGGCCAAAGCTCCGGCTGACCGATCATTAAAAGCTCCTGTCGTCGGAGACACCATGACGTTTTATTCGCTCAACTCACTGAGCTGGCCGCCCTCCGAATCCGACTGGACGCGCGTCACGGCAAAGTTACGCGCCATAGGTTCTCGGTGCTACATTTACGAGGATGAGAGCGTATCGTATCCATACATGGCGCTTACCTCCGCCGATATAAGCCGCTTCGTTTCCGCCTTCGACAACGAGATATATCCCAAGGACACCGCCACGTTTGGAAGCGAGCCGACTCCGGGCGTCGATAACGACGCTAAGATCTACATCCTTTTCACGAAAAACGTAAACTATCAGACGGCCGCGGGATACTTCGACTCGACCAATCAGCTCAAGCAGAGCTACCTCGATTCAAGCAGAACATACAATAAAAATTCGAACGGCGAAAAATATTATTCGAACGAGAAAGAAATGTTTTACATGTCGGTCCCGAAACAAAGCTTTCAGGGAACGAATTATCAGGTGAACACCCTCGGCGTACTGGCGCATGAATTCCAGCACATGATAAACTGGAATCAGCACAATAACTTCAGCGCCGGCTCGATCGAAGATTCGTGGCTCAACGAAGGACTTTCGCAGGTAGCCCAGGACATATGCGGTTACGGCTACCAGTACGGGACTCTGGCCTTCATTATGGATCCGTTCCTGAGATCGCCCGAATCTTATTCACTGACAAAATTTCAGTTTGGACTCGGTTATTACGGTTACGCTTATCTTTTCACCAGGTATCTCATCGACCGCGGAGCCGTTCCGCAAAATCTCGTGAAAACTTCGAATATAGGCAAAGCCAATGTCGAAGCGGAAGTTAAGCGCGCGGGCCTGTCTTCCTCATTCGACGATTTTTTCGAGGACTTCACCGCCGCTCTTTATCTTTCCAACACCGGCATAACAAGCGACGCTAAATATAATTTTAAAAGCGTTAATTTAAGAACCGGCCAGAACGACTCGCCTTCGACAAAGCTTTCAGGCCCCGCCGTTACGAGAAATCTGCTGCTGCCGGCTTCGTTTGAAAGTTCTTCGTTATATGAATACGGATTCCAGATCATAAAATGCGCCGCCGCTTCAACCGCATCGCAGAAGTTCTCCATGACCGATAACACTTCTGGTAACATAGGCGTAATAATTTTAAGAATAAAGAAATAATATGTTCAACGCAATATTTGTAAATCCCTGGGTTTATGATTTCACATATTTCAATCTCTGGGAAAAACCGCTCGGACTTTTGACGCTGGCGTCTCATTTCATCGAACAGGGCGCCGCTTCGGTCAGTTTCATCGACTGCCTTGACGAGCGCCTGAAAAAAACCGCCGATATCGAGTCGGGGGCCGGAAAATTCACCGGCGTCATAACATCCAAACCTGGCCCGCTCAAATACATTCCCAGAAATTATTACCGTTTCGGCATAAGCGAACCCGAATTCGTAAAAAAGCTTCACATCGCAGCCGATTGCTTCGACAACGGAAAACCTACGGTAGTTTTAATTACGTGCATGATGACGTACTGGTACACCGGAGCCTTCGAAGCGGCAAAAGCCGTAAGGCTGGCGCTTCCCGACGCTAAAATAGCGATCGGCGGAATATACGCCAGACTCATGCCGGAACATGCTGAAAAATCCGGGCTTTTCGATCACATTGAAAGGTCCCATGCGCCGGCTCTCATATACCGCAATATTTCAAACCTCGCCGGCGCGGGCGCCGGACGGTGCGATAAAACAAGCCTGCTGTATTTTAAAACCATAGAAACGAACAAGGACTATACCTTAAACAATTCGAACCTGATATATTCGAACCTTCATTTCGAACCGCTGGCGTTCCGCAAACAGTTCTTCATAAAAGTCGATACGGCCGGCCTTAAGGGAAAAACGCCGCTTTACGAACTTATGCCGGAGCTTAACAATTCCGCCGCCATAGCCACTTCCGAAGGCTGTCCGTACAACTGCACGTATTGCGCTTCGTCGAAGCTTTACTCGAAGTATTCGCCGCGCGATCCTTCAGAAATCGAAGAGGACATGAGATATTTCAAAAAAACTTTGAACCTCGGAAACGTGGCATTCTACGATGACGCCCTCCTCTACAGAAAAGAAGATAATTTTTATAAATGGGCCGGAAAAATCATTGAAGAAGGGCTTAATTTGCGGTTCCACCTTCCAAATGCCGTTCATGCCGCGCTGATAGACGAAAAATGCGCTGAAGTCATGAAAAAAGCGGGGTTCGAAACCGTCAGGATCGGTTACGAGTTTTTCGAAGGCGAAG
>CAZJFS010000023.1:0-40465 GCA_964545075.1 uncultured bacterium | reverse complement strand
CGGTTTTTTCCGGTTGAGATGAAATTAGAAAAGAAAACGGATGAAAAACCTAATGCTTGATAAATGAAGGATATGCAATATAAAAAAAAGAGCCTTAGCGTTATGCGAAAGGCTCTTTTTTAAAAGGCTTGTTTATATATTAAATTTTTTATCGTTAATCGTCAGTTTTTCTTTTGTTTCTACTTAAGCAATCCCAGAACGTTTTTAGAAGTGGAATTGGCCTGCGCGAGGGCAGCGGTTGATGTTTGCGCTAATATCATGCTGTTGGTGAAAGCGGTCATTTCAGCAGCCATATCGGCATCCTCTATCCTTGATTTTGCTGCGGCGGTATTTTCCATCTGTACCCTCAGGGTCTTATCGGTATAATCGAGCCTGTTCATGGTGGCTCCGATGTCCGCTCTGGCTCCGGCCACGTCATTTACGGCCTGCTGAATTACTTTTAAAGCTGTATTCGCGTCGGACGCGCTTGAAAAACTTATATCGGCGAGGCTCGAAAATTTAGACGAAGCTCCCCTGCCGAGCGAATTGGCGTCCGTGCCGGGGATTCCGAACTGCATGCTCTGGCCGTAGTTCGCGCCGATCTGAACCTGCATTCTTGGGCTGGTGTCGGCCGATATCGTACCCTGATCGCCGTTCGCCGAGATGTTTTGAACGGCCGCGGCGGCCGTGGCCTGATTGTTTAAAATATAACCGCCGTTCGCTCCGTTGAAAAGATTAGTTCCGATCTTGATCCCGTAAGCCGGGGAACCGCTGTTGGTCATTTCAAGAACGCTTCCGTTAGACGTTAACGCAGTGCCGCCGAGTCTCGCGACGGTGTTGGTGCCCGAAGCTGAATATCCCGCGAGCGCTCCCGTGAAACCCATTTGACCCCATATGCCGTTGTCTCCGCCGATCGCGATCGTGGCGCCCGTTCCGGTCGTCGTATATCCGATCGCGCTTGAATTGGCCGTAGTTGATCCCGCCCCCACGACATTGGCCGCATCCGAATCGATCTTACCGCTGATGAGGCTTACGGCCCCCGTTCCGGTCGTCGATTTTACCGCAACTACGCCTGTTTTAGAGTTCTGAGCGTTTATTTTGGATATTACCGTGTCGGCCGTATCGGACGATGAAACATTTATGTCCGTGCCGTTGACGCTTATTGTTCCGCTGGCGCCTATGGCTCCCGCTGTCGCGTTCGCCGCTCCGGTAGATATGGCCGCGGTACCCGCGGTGATGATCGAAAGCGCCACGGCGTTAATATTAGCGGTTCCGGAAGGCGGTGAAAGCACGCTAATGCTTCCGCTGGCGCCCGTGTTAACCGTCGCTGATGTTTTAGCCTGCATCGAGCCGTCTATGAGCTTCATTCCGTTATATTGCGCGTTGTCGGAATTTGTGTTTATCTGCGCCGATAGTTGAGACATTTCAGCCGCTATGGCGGCCCTGTCGGAACTTGAGAGTGTTCCGTTGGCGCCTCTGACGGCGAGTTCCTCCATGCGCGAGAGTATGGAGCTGTTCTGGCTCATCGCCCCGTCGGCGATATTTAATGTGGCCAGGGCGTCCTGCGTGTTTTGAACGGAGGATGTCATGCCGCTTAATTGCTGCGCCATAAGGCTTGCGATAGCGAGGCCGGAAGCGTCATCTTCGGCTCCGTTGATGCGAAGGCCGGAAGAAAGTTTCTGAAGCGATTTATCGATTTTCTGGTTGATGCCGTTGAGATTTCGCGTCGCGTTCATCGACGAAAGATTCGTGTTGATCATCATTTAGAAGCCCTCCTTTTTTAAAAGTGAAAACCATGTTCGTCAAAATATGCAAGGAAGATGAATGTACAACACCTGAGCTTTATTAGTGATTTTACGGTTATCGTAAAAGTCTTGGCGATGTTTTGTTATTGGTTGAGATCCAAATACCCCGGCGAAAAACCGCTGGAACGAAAAAACTATTGCCAAACATTTTATAGCATATGACAATTAAAAGTCAAAACGATAAAGCTCTACAGAACTGTTTTAGTCTATTTTTTATTATATACCTAAACGATTAAAAAGTCAAACAAGGTTAACGGCCGGTTATTATTTCCTTCTGACGCTCTTTTTTCTTGGCGTCCTTTTCAACGAAGACGGGTTCTTTCGTGAATGGATCTTTTTCCGTGTAATACATAAGGGTGGAATAGGTCGAAGGGGTGGGCGTGAATATCTGGACCTGCTCGGGACTTGCGTGAAGTTCTTTAGATGCGAAATCCTTGAGTTTTTTCATGTCTGATTCGTCGCAGCCGGGGTGAGCGGCGATAATATAATAAGTTAAAAACTGTTTTTTCCCGGTTTTCTTATTTATTTCGTAAAATTTATCCTTGAATTCGACGAGGTCCTTCTTTCCGGTCTTGCCCATGCGTGAAAGCACGCGATCTTCCGTGTGTTCCGGCGCGATCTTGAGCTGGCCCGAAACGTGGTTTTCTATGATCTCGTTCATATATTCATTTCCGTAGGTTTTATCGCAAAGTATCATGTCGTAGCGGATGCCGGAGGCGACGAAGACCTTTTTAACGCCTTTTACGCGGCTCAATTTTTTTAAGAGCTCAATCTGTCTTTTATGATTTATTTCGAGTTTTTTGCATTTTCGGGGAAACAGGCAACGCCGGTCGCGGCATGCGCCGGATTTGAGCTTTTTGTCGCATTCGATCGCATACATATTGGCCGTCGGTCCGCCGGCGTCAAGGATGTATCCCTTGAAATCGGGTATTCGCGATATGGTTTGAGCCTCGCGGATTATCGAATCCTCGCTTCTGGATTGGACGGTACGGCCCTGATGGACGGCTATCGCGCAGAAATTACATTCGCCATAGCAGCCTCTGTGCGTGGTTATTGAAAATTTTATCGTGTCAAGGGCTTTTACGGCGCCGTTTTTTTTATAGAAGGGATGGACGTCGCGCTCGAAATCCATGTCATGTATTTCGTCTAACTTTTCTTCCGGGAGGCATGCCGCCGGAGGGGCCTGGACAAGATATCGGGTGTCGACCTTCTGGCAAAGCCCGCGGGCGGTCAGCGGATCGTTGTTTTTATAGAATTCGTTGAACATGTCGATGAATTTTAATTTATCGGAGGCCGCTTCGGCATGTCCGGGAAGTTGAATATAGCTTTCGACCGGGTCTTTTGAAATATAACAGATGCCGCGGATGTTTTCTATGCCCGCGCCCGCCTTTAACTTTTGAGCGAGTTCCACCGCCGCGGTCTCGCCCATTCCGTAAACGAGGATATCGGCTTTGGCGTCGAAAAGTATTGGCCGGCGGATCTTATCGTCCCAAAAATCGTAATGCGACACCCTCCTGAGGCTCGCCTCGATCCCGCCCAGAACGATAGGTTTCGTATTTTTAAAGTTTTTTCTGATGAGGTTCGCGTAAGCTATCACCGCGCGGTCCGGGCGTCTTGCGTTCTCGCCGCCCGGCGTGAAATCGTCCGAACGCCTGAATTTTCTAAGCGGCGTATAATTTGCGACCATCGAATCCACCGAGCCGCCGGTCACGCCCCAGAAAAGGGCGGGTTCGCCGAGCCTGGTTATATCGTCCGCCGAAGCCGTTTCGGGCTGCGCGATAATCGCCACTTTGAAGCCGGCTTTTAACAATACTTTTCCGATGACCGCGGCGCCGATGTAAGGGCTGTCTATGTAAGTGTCGCCGGTCACGATTATAACATCAGGCCGGTCCCATTTGAGTTTTTGAATTTCTTCCCGCGTGGTTGGTAAAAACATTTATTACCTTTTTATCGCTCCGTATATGGTCATTATGATTCCGAGGATGAAGCATACCTTTGATATTATGTCATAGGTTTTAACGCCGCTTTCGGCTTCCCGCCTGAGTTCATCCTCTGATTTATTAGTGATTATGAACCGCCCGTTCTTTTCGGTGGATTTTCCGATCATGAGTTCGCCCATTGAATCCGAAATTTCACCGAGGACGAAAACGTTCTTGTTAAGATTAAATATCTCTTCGGTTATGTGGTATCCCAGAATGCGTCTGCGTTCGGAGGGCCTTAAGAAATCGTTTTGGAGATCGAGGAAGAAATCGCCTATATTGAGCCTTGTGCCGGAAAAAGAAGCCGCCGGCTCGAAGCGATCGATGCTTTTTATGCAGTCTATTTCCGCGCCGGCCGGATTGATCTTTATTTTACCGGTGCCGTCGTTAACGAAAAAGTAAGTGTCCCTGTTTATGTCGCTTAACGTTTCATATTCAGTTCTTGTCTTTCTGACGCGGTTTTTAGTCTGAGGGTCTTCCTCGAAATATTCTTCTTCATATTCGGCCCTGACGTTACATTTGTAATATACGCAGGGTTGCTTGGATATATCGGCGCAAAGCGGGGAATCGCATTCGATCTTTCCCCTGACCTCGACGAGCTGTTTGAAGGAGCCTTTTCCGATCTCGGCGTTTATTTGCTCGCTGAGATGTTTTAATTTCGCTATCTCATAGGTTTCCGTGAGACTTAAAGCCATAAGCGTGCCTTCCTCTGATCTTTTAAGGTAGAAGCAGACCGCGCCGGCGATAATAATTATTATGCCGAATATTAAAATGCCCATTTAAAACCTCCGGATTTTATATTTTTTAAATTTAATGAAATTATTATATCAAATTACTCCCTGATTGTCCTCTAATTTTTATGCGAAAATAATAAATTTGAATTTTTAATTTGAATCTGGTATAATGCATCCTTGATATTTCGTAAAAAAATTTTATTAATCGTAATGACTATGACATGGGGGAATTGAATGCTTGATCCTAAAATGATAAGGGCCGATTTTGACAGAGTAAAAAAAGGCCTTGTAGCCCGCAGTATTTACGCATACAACGAGAAACTCGCCGCCCTGTATGCCGGTAAAAAAGGCAAGGCTTCCGAAGACGATATAAAAGGCTTTTTTAAAACACCCGAAGGGCTTAACATGCTTCTTGAAAACCTTTCGGAAGTAAGCGTTCCTCAGCTTGACGAGTTTTTAAAGCTCGACAATGAAAGGCGCGCCGCGCTTAAAGAAGTTGAAGACCTTAAATGCCTTCAGAATAAAGCGAACGCCGAAATAGCGAAAGCTAAAAAAGAGGGAGGCGACGCTTCCGCTAAACTTGAAGAAATGAAAAGCATAGCCCAGAGAGTTCGCGATCTCGACCCGAAAGTCGCTGAAATAGAAAAAAACATAGAAGCGCTTACGCTTTACATGCCTAACATTTGTCATGAATCCACGCCCATCGGCCCTGATGGCGATTCCAACAAAGAAATCCGCCGCTGGATGGAGCCCGGGCGGTTTGCGTTCGAACCTCTTTCTCATGCCGATATCGGGACGAAACTTGACGTGCTTGATTTCGATAGGGCCGCTAAACTTACGGGCGCCCGCTTTACCGTTTTGAAAGGCGACGCCGCAAGGCTTGAACGCGCCCTCATCAGTTTTATGATAGACGTTCACACCATGGAGAACGGTTATTATGAAGTGATGCCGCCGTTTATGGTGAATCGCGATTCCATGCAGGGTACCGGTCAGCTTCCTAAATTCGAGGAAGATCTTTTCAAGGTAACCCCGACCGGATATTATCTTATACCGACGGCTGAAGTTCCAGTGACCAATCTTCACCGCGACGAAATGCTTACGATGGAAGAACTTCCGATAAAATACGTCGCCTTTACTCCATGTTTTAGAGCTGAAGCCGGTTCATACGGAAAAGACATGAAGGGATATATAAGGCAGCACCAGTTCAACAAGGTCGAGCTGGTTAAATTTACGACGCCGGAAACCAGTTACGAGGAACATGAAAAACTTCTCGCCGACGCCGAAAAGATACTTCAGAAGTTGAAGCTTCCTTACAGAGTAATGGCTCTGGCTACCGGCGACATCGGTTTTTCGGCCGCAAAATGTTATGATCTGGAAGTC
The DNA here is from genome assembly GCA_964545075.1 of uncultured bacterium. Taxonomy (GTDB): domain Bacteria; phylum Muiribacteriota; class UBA9980; order UBA9980; family UBA9980; genus DAOPXV01. Next base: position 34,588 of record CAZJFS010000023.1, on the reverse strand, counting down.
TGGCTGCCTTCCCAGAACCAGTATCGCGAGATATCTTCCTGCTCTAATTTCGAGGATTTCCAGGCGCGCCGGGCCCAGATACGCTTCAAACGCAATCCTAAGGCAAAACCCGAATTCGTTCACACGATAAACGGTTCCGGACTCGCCATAGGAAGGACGCTTGTAGCCATATTTGAAAACTACCAGAACGAGGACGGAACGGTTACAGTTCCGGAAGCGCTTTTGCCATACATGGGCGGCGTGAAACTCATCAATAAAAAAGGCGCCGGCGATAAACCCGAAAATAATTCGAAGGTGATGATGAAATAATGGAACTTGTTAAATTTATAAAAGAAGTCGCGACGTGCATATTTACTTTCAGGATCGCTAAAGACGGATATATCTTTATATTTGTTTGCGCTTTATTAGGCGTTTTTACGAGTAAGTTCAGCAAAACTCTTTCAAAATTGTCATATTTCGCCGCGTTCTGCTGCGCCGTGTTTTTCAGGGATCCGAAGAGGGATTTCATCACCGACGACAATAATATATTATCGCCGGCCGACGGCCAGGTCGTGGGCGTCGACGATTGCGACGAGTGCGAATACATCAACGGACCGGTCACGAAAATATCCATATTCATGTCGGTTTTAAATGTTCACATAAACCGCGCCCCCATAGCCGGAACGGTCAACTTTATAAAATACAAACAGGGTAAATTTGACGCGGCCTTCGATCCCAAAGCGTCGTTTGAGAACGAAATGAACCTTGTGGGCATAGCTAACGACAAACACAAGGTCCTGGTAAAACAGATCGCCGGAATTCTCGCAAGAAGGATCGTTTGCGACGTTACTTACGGCGACGTTATTGAGCAGTGCGAGCGCATAGGCATGATAAAATTCAGCTCGCGCGTTGAAATATTCATTCCTAAAACTGATAAATTGAAAATAAATGTAAGCGTCATGGACAATGTCGCGGCGGGCGAAACGATCATCGCCGAGTACGTAGATTAGCCGCGTATGCCGGAACGGTTCTTTTAACCTCTTTTATCGCGCATTTAAACGCTTGGAGTAGAATATGAAAAAAATATACGCTTACGCGATTCCGTGCACATTCACCGCCGCCAACCTTTTTTGCGGGTTCGTCGCCATTCAGTTCGTGATCTCAAAAGATTATACATGGGCCGCCTGGTATATATTTTTCGCCATGATCTTCGATATAATGGACGGAAGGATCGCCAGAATGACCTCCGGCACGTCCACGTTCGGCGCCGAGTTCGATTCGCTCGCGGATCTTGTTTCATTCGGAGTCGCGCCCGCGCTTCTGGTTTATTATCGCTATATGGATTCCGCCGGGATCGTCGGGATAATGATCTCGTTCATGTTCACTTTGTGCGGAGCGTTAAGGCTCGCCAGGTTTAATATAATGCCTCATACGCCATATTTTCTGGGCCTTCCGATTCCCGGCGGCGCCGCCTTCGCGGCTTCACTGGTGCTTTTCGGCACGATCTATAACCTGGAAAATCATATTCAGGCCATAACCATTTCGATGTTCGTGGTTTCCGCCCTAATGGTTTCGACGATACCTTATCCGGCGCTTAAAAAGACGAATAAAGCGAAACCAAGGATATTTAAAATGGTGCTCACTCAGATAGGCTTCTGGCTGATAATTTTCGCGGCTTACGTTATCTCGATTGAAAAAGCGATATTTTTCGCGGTCGTGTCTTATCTGATATCCGGCGTATTCTATTCATCGTACAGGCTTTTGGATAATAAAGGCTATATAAGCGAAATAATGGAAAAGATCAGGAAAAAATAAAAAACGAAAAATATCTTGATTTTTACTGCTGGTTTGTGTTAAAATATGATGAATTTTTATTTAAGATTATTAAACGACATATAAACATCATCAGGAGGAGACTTTAAAATGAAAGAAAAAATCCATCCCAAATTTTACGAAGATGCTCTTGTTTCATGCGCATGCGGCGAAACATTCAAAACAGGCTCGACGATGCCCGCTTTAAAAGTCGACATATGCTCGAAATGCCATCCTTTCTTCACGGGTAAAACGAAGATAATGGATACCGCCGGCCGTATCGAAAAATTCCAGAAAAAACACGCGAATACCGTTATCGAAAACGCAAAACCGAAGAAAAGAGTCGTAAGAAAACCCGAATCCAAGCCTGAAGTGAAAAACGCGAAAGCTCCTATAAAAGCTAAGCCGGAAGCTGCCAAGGCCGCCGAGGAAAAAAAATAATACGCTCTTAAAAATTTGATATATAATATATTTCTTTTGATGTAGAGGCGTATCCAATGCGCCTCTACATTACTATTTAAAATTAAGAGGTTTAAATGCCCGAGGTTAAGTTGAAAGTTTCGGTCGTCGAACACACGCCGAACCCTGAAACGTTAGTCGCGATGGCTGCCCGCATGTGCTATTCCAAATGCACGGTGGACGAGCTTCACGATAAAGTGACGAAGAACGACCAGCGCGATTTTATAAAAAAACTTATGGCCATGGGCCACCTTACGCCTATCGAGCATGTCAGCCTCACTTTCGGCGTCGAAGGCGTGAGCCGCGCGCTTCTCGCCCAGATAACCAGGCATCGCATCGCCACGTTCTGCGTAAAGTCCCAGCGTTATGTCAATGAGCGCAGCGGTGGGGCCAAAGCGACATTTAATTATATCATTCCGCCTTCGATTAAAAAGCTCGGAAAAGAATACGTTGAAAAATACGATGAACACATGAAAACGATCCAGGGATTTTATGATTTCTGGTTTGACGCGCTGGGAAAGAAGCCTGAAACGCTTGAATTTCAGAATGAAGATTCACGCTTCGTCCTTCCGAACGCGACTGAGACGAAGTTCGTTTTCACGATGAACGCGCGGGAGCTGCTTCATTTTTTCAGCCTGAGACTTTGCACGAGGGCGCAGTGGGAAATCCGCGCGCTGGCCGTTAAGATGCTCCGGGAAGCCGTAAAGGTCGCGCCCGTGCTTTTTTCTTACGCGGGCCCGCCGTGCAAATTTGGCAAATGCAAGGAAGGCACCATGAAATGCAAAAAAGGCACGACACGATAATAGATCCCGAGATAAAGATACTTCAAAGCGAAGAGACCTTTTGCTATTCCACCGATACGCTCATTTTATTTGATTTCATAACCGGAAATTACGATTTTGAAAAACAGACGAAAGCGCTTGAACTTGGTTCTGGAACGGGCGGCCTTTGCATAGCGCTCGCCAAAAAATACCCGGCGCTTAAAATTTCAGGCATCGATATCCAGCCGAATCTCGTCGAACTTTCAAAAGAAAGCGCAGCGCTGAATTCTCTTGAAAACGTCGATTTTAAAAATATAGACCTGCGCGCCATAAGCTCGGATTTTTATCCGGAAACTTTCAACCTCGTAATGACCAACCCGCCTTATTTCAAGCTCGGGACCGGAAGGGTGAATTCGAATTTAAAAAAAGCGCAAGCCAAGCATGAGATAAAATGCACGCTTCATGATATTTTTAGAGCGGCGTCATATCTTCTGAAAAAAACGGGAATGTTCTTTTTAATACATCATTATTCCAGAATATTCGACGTCTTTGATCTTGCATCGCAATTCAAGCTTAAGCTGGCGTTTTTCCGCCCGGTTTATCTCTCAAGATCCAAATCGTCCGAGGACGCGACTCATGGGCTTTTCGCGTTTTCAAAATCCAACAAGAAAGAGCCCCGGATATTCGCTCCATGCTATATCAGAGGATGATCATAAACTATTCTCTGTTATCCGGTCTCTATTCTCTAAATTTTTATTGAACCGATTTATATACAAAAAATAAGAACTAGATATAATTTAATAAAACGACGCGGAGGTAAAAATATGCAATGGCACTGCTGCGACAGGTGTCAGAAATGGTTCACCTGTGAAACGAAGTGGTATCGCGGGGAGAAAAAAATTCCCCAGACCTGCTGTCCGAACTGCGAGAATTACGGCAAATGTTACGACGAGTATAAAAAAGAAGAAGAGAAAAATAAAAAGCCCGGAAAATGATATTTCCGGGCGGGAATGAATTTGACTTTTTGTCTGATAAGTTTCTTGTTTATTAATGCGCCGTCGGTTGATTTTTCAGTTTAAGCCGCCGTCATTATGATTAAAATTCAGTCTTTGACGTGAAGTTGAAGCCTTTTATCTTCATCGTAGGCGTTACCGCGTCAAAGGCGTCAGTGAGTTTGGCGTCGTCGCCTATCATTTCAACGTTCGAAAAAGCTTCGCAGATATTCTGCGTGAATCTTAAGTTCTTGATCGGGCGGGTAATTTTTCCGTCCTCTATCAAAAACGTGCCGTTTCTGGTCATGCCCGTGATGATGGTTTCTTTGGGGTCGACGATATTGACGTAATGAAATGAAGTTACCAGAAGGCCTTTTTTCGTCGATTTTATCATTTCGTCCCTGGTATGCGTTCCGTTCTTCACTATTATATTTATGGGTATCGGATGCGAATAGTTAGGCGGCATTGCATGGCCGGTAGATTTTCTGCCGTCTTTTTTCGCGCTTTTCATGTCATAAACGAGGCTTTTGGCCACGCCGTTCTCGATCAGCGTCACTTTTTCTTTTTTAAAGCCCTCGAAGTCGAAGGGCATCGGCTTTCCGCTAAGGTCGAAGCCGTCGTCGTATATCGTTATGTTGTCTCCGCATATTTTCTGGCCGAGTTTTCCGCACAGGAAGCTTCTGCCTTCCTGATATGTCCTGGCCGAAAAACCAAGGTAAGCTAAGAAGCCGGCGAGTTCGCCCACGGCCGAATTTGATAAAATAACGTCGTAGCGGCCCGGTTCCATATCAATGGGGTTTTTCGCCTTAAGGCATATTCCGCAGGCTTCATCGGCGAGCGCGTTGAAATCGATCTTTGAAACGTCGTTGTTCCTGTCCGCGGCGAGGCCGGCGTAGGTATACTTGTCGCCCATGGCCGTTATGTTGACCGCGGCCATGGTAGCCGGATTATAACGTTTAAGGCCGAAGGAGTTCGCGACGAAAAGTTCCGAGAGCGTTATTTCGAACGCTCCGAAGGCGTCGATATTATTGGATTTGGCTTTTTTCAGGATTATATCGACCGATTTGGCCATCTGTTCGGGTGTGAAATTAACGGTCTTTTCATTCCAGAACTGGGTATATACGGGAATCTCATCCCACTTTTCGGGCATCTCGGCGTCCTCTTTCTCTTTTTTCAGGGATATTATCGTTTCCACCGTTTTTATAAGAAAATCCAGTTTTGATGATTCGCCTGAATTGATGGATGAAATGCCGACCTTTCCGCCGGAAACCCCGCGCAGAAGAACTGAAAAATTTTTCTCCGCCACGTTTTGATGGATGATGGAATTGGCGAATCTGGTGAGTTTTCTGTCAAAAGCGTCGATGATGACGTCGAACTTGTCGAATTTTGAGTGCGATTTGATGTATTCGTAAATTTTTATAAATTCTTTTTCTCCGGTCATGATTATTTAACACCTACCCTTACGTTTCTAAATCTCGCGGGCGAAGTTCTGTGAGCGACGTGCATCGACTGCATCGGTTCGCCCTTGCCGCAGTTGGGAGTGCCCCAGATCACCTGGTGGTTTTTATTGCATATTGCGTCGCAATTTCCCCAGAATTCCGGTGTTATTCCGCAATACGTCGGATTCTTGAAAACCTTTCCGAGCTTGCCGTCCTTGATCTCCCAAGCTATCTCACAGCCGAACTGGAAATTTACGCGCTTATCGTCTATCGACCAGGACCTGTTGGTTTCGATAAAATATCCGGATTTGGTATCGGCGACGAGTTCATCGAAACTCGGTTCTCCCGGTTCGAGATTTACGTTGGTCATGCGAACTATAGGGATTCTGTTCCAGTTGCTCGCCCGGGCGGTTCCGTTGGATCTTTCGCCTATCATGGCTGCCGTGTCGCGCGAAGAGAGGTAATTGAGGAATTTTCCTTCCTTCACGATTTCGATGCGCTGGGCCGGAACGCCTTCGTCATCGTATTTGAAAGATCCGAGGCCGCCTATGACGGTGGCGTCGGCTGTAATATTGACTATTTTTGAGCCGTATTTGAAATTTCCTTTTTTATCCAGAGTTAAAAACGAGGTTCCCGCATAACTTGCTTCCAGCCCTAAAACCCTGTCGAGTTCTATCGCGTGGCCGCATGATTCGTGCACCTGAAGGCCGAGCTGGGATCCGCCGATGATAAGAGTGGCCGTTTCGGAAGGTATCTGAGGCGCTGACATGAGCATCATGCATTCGCGCGCTATGCGTTCCGAATTTTCCTTTAGGCCGAGGCTTTTAATGTATTCATAACCCATGGTTCCGTAATTTCCGCGGAAGGAATTTGGAAAAGAGCGTTTCTGGAAATCGCCGTTTACGGATGAATAACATTCGATGCCGCCGCCCGATTCGTAGATGGTTTGTTCGATCTCGGCTCCGTCGCTCGAGTAAAACTTTTTATTGGTTTTCCAGAATACTAAAAAACCCTTGGTCAGCGTTATTCCCTGCACGCTTTTCATTTTATCGTGGCAATCGAATAAAAGGCCGACTTTTTCATCGATGGAAACGCTGAACGGATCGATCTCGATCGCTGTGGTGAATTTATCTTTTATAGGATCCTGCTGGTCTAATGAAGCCGGTTTATCGACGGTCGTGGCGGAAGCCCTGGCTATCGACAGAGCGAAATCGGCGACGCGCTTGATCTCATTCTCGTTTATTATGTTTGATGACGCGAAGCCCATGGCTCCCTTGTAAAATACTCTGATTCCGAATCCTTCGTCGGAGGAAAGGGTGTAACTATCCAATTTTCCATCCTGCGCGACAACTTCTTCTTCCTCGGTTTTAACTATTCTGATGTCCGCGTAACTTACGCCGTTTCGTTTCAGGCCGGTAAAAACGCTTTCTATCACTGATTTCATAGTTAATTTTCCTCACTTTTTATATGGCGTTTTTTGTAAAAGTTTAAAATATTTTTGAAATATGATACAACAATATATCAAAAAAGGCAAATCTAAAAATAATAAGTAATTAAAATTGACAATCACGATAAAAAAAATTATAATGTAAATTTGTTAAGTAAGTATTATCTTAACGAACGTATATCTGATAGTTTCCATAAAACCTTAATCTCAATTGAATTAAAAGGTGTGATATTGATGAAGCGTCTTTTGAAAGTGTTGTTTTTGCAAATGTTATCTGTCTTCATTGTCGCGTTGTTATCGACGCCGGCTATTTCGGCCGATAAACAGGCGCCGCCTCAAAAAACACTTACTTTCATGAACACGATGAACGATGAAGAAAACGAAACTTTAACGGAACTCATAAGTCAATATTCCCAAAAACATCCCGAAATAAAGATACAGGTTGAAAACGTCTCGTTTTATGACGCTAAATCAGTTATAGAGAACCGTTTTAAAGAAAACAACCTTCCCGATATAATGAGGGTCGAAATAAGGCTCGTAGTTCCATTCGCGAAAAAAGGAATGTTCTATCCTCTCGATTCTTTCATATCCACTGAAGACTATGTCGATTATCTGCCTTATCTTTATAAATTCTGCGTGATCGACGGCAGGAACCTTTTCGGCATACCTCAGGTCACCGATTGCCTGGTCCTTTTTTATAATAAAACGCTCTTTAGCGACGCGAAACTTGAAGAACCCAAGAGCATGGAACAATTTCTGAGCGCGGCTTGCAAGCTGACCGTTGATGAAGAAGGAAACCATTCGGATTCGACATCTTTCAATCAGTATAAAATAGCGAAATACGGTTTTTCTTATCATTTCGAATCATATTATCTGCTCCCCTTCGTGTTCAGCTACGGCGGAAATCTCTGCGATGAAAAAGGCAATTCCATGGTAAATTCAGAAAACACGAAGGCCGCCCTGAAGATGATATACGACCTTAAAAACCGTTATAAGGCGGTTCCGGCGAAGATCGACCCTAAGTTCGGCCATGACTTCACTCTCATGGAATTTATGGATGGCCGCGTGGCTATGATAATAGACGGACCCTGGAACATCAAAAAAATACTTAAAGGAAACGTTTTCGCGAATAAAAAAAATGCCCTTGGAATCTTCCCTATTCCGAGAAAACAGGTTTCAGGCTCTCCTATAGGCGGACAGTTCCTTACCGTTTCCGCTAAATCGAAATATCCGAAGGAATCGTATGAATTTATAAATTTCATAAATTCGAAAGAATCCCAGATCATATTCGGCAAGCAAAATTATATCTTACCCACCAGAAAATCGGCCCTGGACGAGATCCAGAAGGATCTGACGGAACCCGAATATTCGATAAGAAAAGGACTGTACGAACAGATGAAGCTCGCCGCTTTATATGCTTTCAACATACCCGATCCGGCATATCTGGACGAAATGAATAAAATGCTCGAGAAACTTTTGAATGGAAATACGGGCTTTGAAGAAAGCCTCAAGGAACTGGAAAAAAAATTCAATATGCTTGTAAAAAACAGGAATTAGAAATGAGAAGTGATCGATTATGGCCAATGTGAATGCCGAGAAAGACAGAGTGCTCGACCAGTTGCTTGAAAATGACGGCAGCGAAAGAATAAACAGCCTCAGGCACGAAATATTTTTAAATATCGATAAATACCTCGCGAATACAAAGGATCCTTTCGCAAAAAGGGCTCTTAATTATTCATACTGGAACCTCGTCAACTACATAATGAAGCGTAAGCTTTCCAATGTGGGTTCAAAGAATTTCTTTGAATTTACCAGGGCCGAACAACTCGCCATCAATTTTGGTTATATATCCGAAAAACTGCTTCAGGACGTCGAATTCGACCAGAACTGCTTCAACGAAACTCTGGTTTCCACGATAACTATCGAACCTGAAATAAAATATTTTTCAGTGACCGCCTGGCTTAACGAACAATTCAAGGAATTCATGGGTCATTATGAAATAGAAAAACTTAAAAGCGAGCATGAAACATCGATCACAAAGATAGAAACCGCCAAGAAAAATATCGAACAGATAATGATATTCAAAAAAAATTTTCTTCTCGTCTTAAGCAAGCTTTTAAACAATCAGCAGATGTTCGCGAAAGTTTTTTCCCTTTCAGACCAGATATATGCCATCAGCAATAAATATTCGCTTATAAAATATAAGGTCCAGTCGGGGACCGCCCTTTCAAAGGAAGAGCGCCTCGAATTGATAAATATTGAAAATACGATGAACCAGCTTCGCAATGAAAGAAAAGAAATTTTGAAATCCCTTCCGCGTCATCAGATAGAGCTTGTCGATTACGAGGAAAAGACAATACACGGAGAGATAGAGCTTCTCGGAATAATTTCCGCGGTAGGAAAATCGAAGATAGCCCTCGAGGCGTTCATAGAGTCTAAAAATTCGATCACGCTGGCTAAAAAAGAAGAGTTTTTCAACGAGCGGCTCACGCTTTTGAAAACAATGCTCGAGTTGATCTCGAAAAGGAACAAAATAGAACCGACGCCTTTTTTGACGGCCAATCTCAAACCTAAAATGCCGGATTTCGTGTTTCAGGCCATAGCCAAGTTCATCGAAGCCGACCCCAAGGTTTTCGCCAATAAAAAAGTCAGGCGTTTCGGATATCCGATCATAATTTTCGTTCCGGGAACGGGAAACGGCGTTTATAATTATGATCTCAACGCTCTCATGATACCGGAATTTCCAATGAAAGATTTCAGGGAATCGCTCATTTCAGCGATAGTGCTTTTCCGCTGGGATTGCGATGAAGAACGCGAATTCCGCGATTCCTTCAACTCGTTGAAGCCCTATAAACGCCTTTCCTTCATCGATCTTCAGCGTTCACTCATACGCGATTACATCATGTATATCACAAAAGAACGTGAGGGATATAAGGTTTTCGACAAAGAAATACGCGACTGGTTTATCTGGCAGGTGGCTCCGAAAAAATCAGAGGAAAAAAAGATAAATATACAGCAGACGGACGGCGATCAGCAGCCGGCTGAAGAAACCGCTCCCGATGATAATTTTGAACAGCCGCCGGATTCCATGAACGCCGCCGATTCCGGCGAGATCGAACAGCCGCCGGTTGAAAATATTGAGAATGCTAACGATAGCGGCGATTATGAACCGTCCGCGCCTGTTTCCGTTGAAAATTCTTCGGAACGGACTCGATATGAAAACACGGTAAAAGCGCCCGAGGCGGTGCCGGAAGATTTTCTCGTCACGCCCGTTCAAAGCGCATGGGACATTTTGGAAAGCCATCAGGAAATATCCGTGGCGCCTAACTTTGTTGAGGAACCTCCCTTCATTGATTCCCGCGAAAAGATTGTTGAAAGTCCCGTTCCGGATCAGAGCGTTCAAGTTACGCCTGAATTCGAAAAGGCGCGCGAAGTCATTTACAATAAAATAAAATCCATTATCAAGGCGGAAAGCCTCGAAGATAAATTCGTAATAACGCCTTCATTGAAGCAGGATGCGATCAACATTCAGATACTAAACGTCAACGTGCACAGCACGGAACTCGATCTGATACTCAATACTCTTTTGATACAATCTAAACTGCATAAACTGACGGATCTTCTTAAAAAAAGCTGAAATTTAGCGGAGGATTTAAAATGAATGGAAATGCCAGGAATTTAAGTTTGGTTATAGCTTTATTTTTATTTGTTTGCGCTCTTGCCATACCTGAAACTATTCTTGCGCAAAAGCGGGGCAATAATAAGGCGGCGGTCTTAAAACCGTACCGTAAGGCTAATGCCGTTCTTAACGTTAGAACCAATCCCGCGTTCATACTTTTCGATGAAACGTTCGAGGCGGGCGTTCTCGATATTCCGTTCGTTGAAAGTTCCACCGACGAAATAGAATATGTTCAAATATACAGGCCGTTTTCCGAAAATGTCGACAAATTCGGGAAAAGCCTTTCAAAGGTAATAAAGGACGCTAACGCCGATTACGCTTCCTTCGCGCTTAAATATAGTCAAAAATTTAAGGCCGAAAACGACTTTGCCATAAAAAAAATGCGCGGCAACCGGGATAAGTCGCGTGTCGAAAGCCTTAGATCTATTTTCGACATATTGAAGGCCGAACACAGGAAAACGATAGATAAAGAGCGTGAAAAAATAAAGAATAAGTTTGAAACTTTGTTTTCATCTTTCGCTTCCGCTTATAGCGGCCAGAAAAATTTCATGCTCAAAAATACCGCTTATGAATCCGAAACTTCAGAGCTCGCTATCGCTCTTGGTTCATTCGAAATAGAAATAAAAGAAAAAAATTTGAAAATAAAAGAATTAATAGATCTGAAATTTTCGAAATTCGAATCTGAAACTTTAATCGGAGAAAAAAACGGAGATCTTTTTTAATATATGACGACCAATAAAATTTTCGATGATATCTTTTATCACGATTCTTCCGATGGCGCGATCAAATTTAAAAATAATTTTAAATCCGCCATTACGAGCTATATATCAAATCCCACAAATCCGGTGCATATAAGATTTTTAAACAGCGTTTACTGGGATATGCTATATTTTATAATCAAAAAAAAATTCATGCAGGGCGAAAACCGTGAATTCGCCTTTAATCAGAACGAAAAAATAGCGATAGATTTCGGTTATATTTCAGATTCTTTTTTAGAAAACGCGGCTGAAATAAATATTGAGACTTTATGCAAAATTTTTAACGTTTCAGAGAAAATTCGCCGGGAAGGGTCGCCTGTACAGCTGTTTTCAATAACCGAATGGCTTGTTCATCAGTTAAAAGAATTCACCGGCGTTTATACGATAGAAAAACTTGAGAAAACATACGAAAATTCCATTTTCGATGTTGATTCCGGGCGCCAGGAAAAAGAGCGCTTTGTAAATTCAAAACGCGCGCTTCTGGAAGAGATAAAAAAAGAATTCGACGATAAAAAAATATCTCAGCTTTTTACGAAAGTATGCGAATTTACGTTTAAAATAGATGACGTTATAGATAAGTACGCGATGATGAAATCCCGCATACAGATGGGCTTGATTTTAAGTCCCGACGAGCGCGTTGAATTCGTCGGCCTTGAAAATATAATTAAAAATATCCGCGAGGAAAGGAAAAAAATATTCCGCTCATCCAGCCAGGTCAGCATGAAATTTAACAACGATATGGTAATGCTCGAAGATATGATAATTCAGAAGGAGCATGAGATATTCGACCTTATTTCCATGATCGGCAAGAATAAAAACACGCTTGAAAACTTTATTTTTTCTAAAAATGAAATCGTTAACGAAAAAAAAGACTGGTTTTTAAAAGATAAATTAAACAGCATGAAAAATAACATCATAGCCATTTCCAAAAACAGCAAGGTCGAGCCAATGATGTTTTTGACGAAAATGCCTTCCGAAGGGATAGTCGATCAGTTATTTGAGATCATCCGCGAAACGTCAAATGCCGATCCGGGGCTTTTTACCGGAAAATTTCCAGCGGTGTCGGTGATAATAGTTCCCGGCAGAGGCAAAGGGGATTATAACCACGCTATAAATGCGCTGGTTTTTCCTCAGGTATCGATAAGGGATTACAGAGATATGGTTGTTTCGGCGCTTGCGCTTTATAGGTGGGAGAGCGACCTGGACTTCAAATTAAGAAATTCCTTTTCAGGGTTGAAATCAAACAAAGTCCTCACGCCGCAGGCTCAGCAGCAGGCGTTTATAAAAAATTACGCTCTTTTTATCACGAAAGAACTTAAAGGGGTTCAGGTTTTAGATTTCGATATTGAAATGCGGGAATGGTTCGTAAGTTTCATTTCTTCAAAAAATGCCGGCAATACTTTCGATTCCGTAAAAGCTAAGCTTTCTCCGGAACCTGTTCCGGCTTATGCGAAAAGTGAGGTCAAACGAGAGCCGTTAAGATCGGATGCGCCTGTTTTGCCGATGACCGCCGCTAAAAAAACGCAGCCCAAAAAGCTGCCGGGAGAGTTTGACATATCCGAAGCCGCGGAAGAAACGATAAAAATAATTACGGTAAAAAATGACGATTCGGCCGACGCTTCCGAGAATAAAAACTTACATGAAGCGATAATAAAAAAAATAAAATCTGTATTTAATACCGTGGTTGATAATGAAAAGGTCAAATTGGCGCCAATTTATGCGGACGCCAGGACGGATATTGAAATAAAAGGGCTTAAGGCTTCTTCAATTCTTGAATTGCTTGAGCTGATCGAATTAAATAATAAATTGAACAGGAAACTGTTTGCCATTAATCCGGAAGGAAAACAAGTTTAATGACGGTAAACGACTTTTACAATGCGGTATCTTCGTCTTTTCAGGCCAACAGATCCAACATCTGGATAATCTGGCTTTCAATCGCGCTTGCTATCTTATTTATTTATTTTTATTTCAGATACATGCGTCAGCCTGAAAACGTAGAAATTAAAAAAGCGAAAAAAATAAAACCGATAACCGGTGGCGTAAATCCCGTAATGGAAGAAATATTTAAAAATGAGACTTCCGAAACTTATTTAGAACTTAAAAATAATGTGAATTCCCTGATTGACAGGTATATAGAAAAGCCGCTCGACCCAGTGATAATAAACTCATTAAACTCCAAATACTGGGAGGTTCTCGCCTATATACTCAGCAGAAAATTCACGAAGGAAAATCCCGGCGAACTTCAATTTACTAATATGGAGCGGCTTGTCATAGATTTCGGTTATTTTTCCCAGATACTCGGGAACAGTATAACTAATTTCAACGAAAAATCGCTGGAAGATGTTTTTTCGTCTTCTTTCGTTACCGATCCGAATTTTGAAATTTTTTCCATAACGACATGGCTTTCAAAACAATTGAAAGATTTTATAGGCATCACTTCGATCGAGAAGCTAAATGACGATTATTCGAATATCACTTCTAAAATAAAAGAGGCCAATGCGGAAAAGGAAAACAATAAGAAACTGAAAAAGGAATTATTTGAAGCTCTTTCAAATAATGTGGATTTGAACAAGGATACGTTCGATAAAATAGTCAAAGCAACCGAAAAACTTGAGAAGATAAGCGATGTTTACGCTTTTTTCAAGTATAAGGTCCAGACCGGGTCAAAGCTGACTAAAGAAGAAGTTTCCGAATTCGTCAACATAGAAAACTTTTTGCTTAATAGCTTGAGAAATGAACGGCGCGATCTTTTTAAAGGCGTTTATGGCGGCGACAGGCTCCAGAGCGAGCTTATAAAGTTTGAGACCGAAATAATTTTACGCGAATGTGAAATATTAAACCTTGTTTCGGCAAAAGGAAAATGCAAGAGCGATCTGAACAAATACGCCGAATGCAGTCAAAATTCCATGCCCGAGCACAAGATAAATTTTTTGACCGAAAAGATAACTTTCTTAAAAATCATATTTTCACAGATAACGAAACATAACCAGATAGAGCCCATACTTTTCATGATAAGGAAGATACATAAAAACCTTCCGGACTACGTATTTAAAGCAATGTCGGATTTCGCCGAAGCCGATAATAATGTTTTCAACAATAAAAGAGTTAAAACTTCAGGTTATCCTTCAATATTACTTGTCCCTGGAAGCGGCAACGGCATTTACAACATAGAGGCCGACATGCTCGTCTTTCCAATGCTGCCCCTCAAGGATTTTAATGAAACCGTCGTGAACGCGATGGTTTTATACAGATGGGAAAATGACGAGAACGGCGATCTGAGAAATTCCTTCCATAACCGGAAGAAATATAAAAAATCGTCTTTTGCGTCTCTGCAAAAATCGCTTATAAAGGAATACCTTCTTTATATTATATACCCTCAGGTCAGAAAAAGGGTTATGGATAAAGAAATTTACGAATGGTTCATGGTGGAGATAGCGCCTAAAAAAGATAAAGGAACGGGTCCGCCGGTCATAAAACTGCTCGATAAATCCGGAATAAAAGCCGAAGTTCCGACCGTTCCGACTGAAGCCGAAAAACAGAGGCAGGACGATAAAGACGTTGAAAAGGCGATGGAACATATCGCCGAACAAAAAATGGACGAAAAGCTGGCCGGAACTTCCGAATCCGTATCCGTTGAAACCGCAGCGGTGGAAGAAGAAACGGGTCCTGTAAGAACCGCCGCGCTTGTAGTTGTAAACGATGACGCGGAGAAGAAAGGCGTTAAAATATCTGAAAAATCAGATATCGCCGCCGCGAAAGATTTTGAAGCCGTTAAGGCTGTAATATATGAAAAAGCTAAAGCGGCATTGAATGGCATGGACGTGAAAAGTAAAGTGATGATGACCGAATCCGAAAAACCCGGCAAAATGAATATCTTATTTGTCGAAATGAGTTCGGAAGAGGTTGAAGCCATCATAAGTATTATAAACGAGGAAGGCAAAATAAAGGATTATCTTTCGGAGATATTTAAAAATAAGGAATTAGAGGGGTAATTAAATGGCTTTAAATAACGAAGAATTTAAAATAAGAGAAGAATTTCTTCCTTTCCATCGTTCCTGGTTCGGGCCTGAAGAAGAAAACGAGATCATCGATACGCTCAGATCTGGATGGATAACCACGGGTCCGAAGACGAAAAAATTCGAGGCGGAATTCGCGAATTATACTCGCGCGAAGCACTGCGTGGCGCTTAATTCATGCACGGCCGCGTTGCATCTTGCATACGCCGCGCTCGGCGCCGGTCCCGGCGACGAGGTCATTACTTCGCCCATGACTTTCGCGGCCACGGCTAACGTCGCGGTGCATCTTGGGGCGACGCCGGTTTTCGCCGACATAATGCCCGAAACGCTCAACATTCATCCGGACGAGATCGAAAAGAAGATAACTAAAAAAACGAAGATAATAACTCCGGTCCATTATATAGGCCAGCCATGTAAAATGGACGAAATACTGGCTCTGGCGAAATCATGCGGGGCGGCGGTGGTAGAGGATGCGGCGCACGCGACCGAATCCTGGTACAAAGACAGGAAAGTCGGCTCCATCGCCGACATGACCGCGTTTTCCTTCTACGCCACCAAGAATATGACGACCGGCGAAGGCGGCGCGCTGACTACGAATCGTGACGATCTGATAGAAAAAATAAGAATACTGGGTTTGCACGGCATGAGCAAGGACGCGTGGAAACGTTATTCGAAAGACGGATACGCCCATTACGAGATACTTTATCCGGGCTTTAAATACAATATGTTCGACATCCAGGCGTCGCTGGCGCTTCATCAGCTCAAAAAAATAGAGATGTTCTGGGAATTGCGAAAACATTACGTCGAAAAATACAATGACATGTTCAAGGACGTCGCTGAAATTAAAACGTTGAAGATAATGCCGGACGTGAAGCACGCTTATCATTTATATCCCGTTATATTAAAAACTGAAATGTTGAAATGCACCCGCGATGAGTTCCTGGCGGAACTTCAAAAAATGAATATAGGCGTTTCCGTGCACTTTATCGCGCTTCATTTACATCCTTTCTACCGCGATGCTTATAAATATAAGCGCGGCGATTTTCCTAACGCCGAATACGCCTCTGACCGCATCGTGACGCTTCCGCTCTTTCCGCGGATGAACGATCTCGACGTTGAATACGTCGTTTCGGCCGTGCGCCATCTCGTGAAAAAATATAGAAAATAATTCGTTTGAAAGGTGAAAAAATTATGGCTAAATTTATATTCGTTACGGGCGGCGTCGTTTCGTCGCTCGGAAAAGGCATAACGGCCGCCTCTATCGGAAGACTTTTGAAGGCGCGAGGCCTTTCGGTGACCGTAATAAAATGCGACCCTTATCTTAACGTGGACCCGGGCACGATGTCGCCATACCAGCACGGCGAGGTTTTCGTCACGGACGACGGAAGCGAGACCGATCTCGATCTCGGCCATTATGAACGCTTTTGCGATATCAATCTAAGCAAGTACAACAACATAACGGCCGGCCAGATATATAACGCCATCCTTATAAACGAGCGCCGCGGCGATTATCTCGGCGGGACCGTCCAGGTCATACCTCACGTGACCAACCGCATAAAAGAGCGTATCCAGAGGCCTCTGGTTGATCATAATTACGATATCGTCCTGGTCGAGATTGGAGGAACGGTAGGCGACATCGAGTCGCTGCCCTTCATCGAAGCCATACGCCAGTTGAAATTCGACCTCGGCCGCGAGAACGTGATGTACGTTCACGTCGCGCTGGTTCCGTATATAAAGGCCGCCGGGGAACTCAAGACGAAACCGACCCAGCATTCCGTAAAGGAGCTGAGGGCCATCGGCATTTCGCCCGACGCCATAGTCTGCCGTACGGAACACAGGCTTACGCCCGAAATAAAGAAAAAGATAGCGATGTTCACCGACGTTTCTCCGGAAGCCGTAATCGAGGCGCGCGACGCCGATTCCCTTTATGAAATCCCCATTATCATGGAAAGGGAAGGTCTCGCCGACGTCGTCATTAAAAGGCTCAATCTCGTTTGCGACCCGATCGATCTGTCGGGCCTGGAAAAATACGTGGCCATGATACACAAGAAAAAACCCACCCTTACCGTCGGCCTTGTCGGAAAATACACTAATTTAAAGGACGCGTATATAAGCGTCGTCGAATCGCTCCATCACGCGGGAACGCAGAACGATTTTAACGTTAAGATTAAATATGTCTCGTCGGAACTCGCGCCTGAAAAACTCGTCGAGGAGCTTAAAGACGTTCAGGGAATACTCATTCCTGGCGGATTCGGCGAACGCGGAGTCGAAGGAAAGATAAGCGCCATAAAATACGCGCGTGAAAACGGGGCGCCCCTGCTCGGGCTTTGCCTTGGAATGCAGCTGGCCGTAATAGAATTCGCGCGGAATGTCTGCAAATTCGATAACGCGAATTCGACGGAGTTCGATGAAGCCACTCCGCATCCCGTAATTCACATTCTGCCGGAACAGCTCGAAGTTGAAAATCTCGGCGGAACGTTACGAAAAGGCCTTTATCCATGTAAGATTGCCGAAGGCACCCTCGCCCGCGAACTATATAAAGAAAATTTAATATACGAGCGCCACAGGCATCGTTTTGAAATGAACAACTCATATCGCGATGCGCTTGAAAAAGGCGGGCTTAAAATATCAGGCGTTTCTCCGGACGGAAGGCTCGTTGAAATAGTCGAGATTCCAGGCCATCCGTTTTTTATAAGCTGCCAGTTCCATCCCGAATTCAAGTCCAGGCCGCTCAGGCCCGCCCCGCTTTTTGACGGTTTTATCGCCGCCTGCGGAAAAAAATTGAACGACAACCAAGGAGAGTAAAATGCGAAAAAGGCTGACCGATATTTACGATCTCGCTTACGGAAAAATAAGACGTTTTTATTACCATAAATTCAGGCGCGATTACATAAAAAAAATGCGCGCTAAAAGGCATGGCGAATGCGCCCGCTGCGGAACGTGTTGCAAACTTTTATTCAAATGTCCTTTTCTGGATGAAAGCACTCACCCCGCTCTCTGCAAGGTGCATAATTCACGCCCGACGAACTGCAGGATCTTTCCCGTCGACATGGAAGATATCAGAGATCGCGATATCGTCGATAAATCCTGTAAATGCGGCTATTATTTCGAAACCGAACTTTAACGGGCCGCGACTTGAAAATATAAATAAATTTCATGAAATAAAATTAATCAGAATGGATGCTTGCATTCGTTCTGATTTTTGGTTATTATAGGCTAAATTTAATTATGAGGTGACTAAATTGAAAAAATCGTTTTTAAAAAATGCGTTATCCATTTTTATAATAACTGCCTTCGTCGTATTTTCGACGCTTATCGCGGTTCGCGCCGAAACCGCTTTTTCACCGAAACCGCTTTTCGAGGTCGCTATCGGCGAAAATTCTCCGGAAAAACTCGGAAAAAACATAAACGAAGAGGATATCAAAAATTACGACAGATTTTATTTTCCGGCTTCCTTTGGCGCGTTTGAAAGCGAGGGCCTCATAATGGTCCTGGATTCATATAAAGAAAGAATATGCAAATACGACCTTTCCGGCAAATTTGCGGGCGCGATAAAACTTCCTTTCAAAAAGCACGCCATTGATTTCGCCTGGTTCCCCGGCACTAAAACGGCTTTTTTCGTATTTCAGGAAAGCGTCGAGATAGGACTTTTGAAGGGCGATATTTCAAAGAACGATAAATTCGATTCATTCAAGCTTTTCAACACTCCCGCTCTCGCCGGCGGCCTCGTTCCAGCGGATTTCAGCATTCAGAGGATCTGGCCTGCATCGAGCCTTAATACCGTTGAAAACACATTTATTATAAACACGAATTCCCACTCCATAAAAAATATGGCCTTTGGCTTCAAGGCCGATGAAATGAAAAAGCTCGCCGAACTGCCCGGGGAATTTTCAACGCCCGCGGCTTTTCAGGGGAAAAGCGCCGCCGTCGACGTGGACGTGCGCGATTCAGAAGCCGTTATGATCTCTCAGGAATTAACTTCAGATGAATCCGACTGGGTGATCCTTTTGAACGAACTTGCGCCAAAAATCGGAAAAGGCGTTAAAAACATACGCGTCGTCGGGACGGACGTTAAAAACAATGTTTATATCGAAGCGCTTTACGGAAACGCCGAGGACGCCATAACCGCGGCGTTCGTTTATAAATTCACTAAAAACGGCCGTTTTTCAGGCCGCGTTCAGGTGCCAAAATCGCCTGAAATGCTTTCCAACAGATTCGTTTATATAGACGCCGGCGGCTCCGTGTTCTATATGAAAAAAAGCGGCGACATGAAAAAGATCCAGTTCTTCAGATTTGAAATAACCGAAATGAACTGAAAAAACTAATGTTTGGGCTGATAAAAAAAGCGAACAATTTTAGCGTAATATTAGTATAATGACGATGGAATTGTTTTAAAAATATAGAAGCAAGGTGATGTTTTTATGAATAAATTAAAGATGAACTCCGTTTTTATCCCTTCAAATATAATCGTATTAGCGGTTTTTGCAATCGTCCTGGCGTTTACGCCCGTGTTTTCATATACGGCTTCGGCCGCTATAAATGATGTTCAGGGCGTGCTTGAAACCGGCGAGGTTACATCCGCGGAAGCCGTTCAAACCACCGCTTCCGACTCCGTGGCTGCCGCGAAAAAAGCCGATAAATATGAACTCGCCATTATTACCGATCTTCATGTCAACGTCAAGGACTATGACGCCAAAGAAAAGGTTTTAAAAATACTTAACGGCTGGAGTAATATAGACGCCGTGGCAATACTTGGCGATATAAGCCAGCAGATCGCTTCGCCGGCTGAATTTGAACGCTCGAAAAAATTCCTCGAAGGCCTCCATCATAAAAAATATTGCATAACCGGAAACCACGATTATATATATGAAGACAAGCTTAATGACGATGGAAAGAAAGAAAGGGCGTCGGCGTCCGTTAAAAAAGCGAAGCTCGAGCGTTTTATGAAGGCCTACGGTCTTAAATCGCCTCACTATGCGGTCAAGGCGTCCGGATATCTTCTGATTTTCCTCTGCGCGGACAAGCTTGACGGAAAATACATCGTGTCGCTCTCTGATAATGCCGTCGAATGGCTCGAAAAAACCCTTGATAAGAATCGCAATACGCCCACAATGATATTCTGCCACGCGCCTCTCGAAGGTTCCCTGGCGAAGGTCGGCGAACTTGGCGACCACGCTTTCGCCCATCCGGCGGGACGTATCGAAAAGATACTTAAGGCCAACGATCAGGTGTTTTTATGGGGCGCCGGCCACACTCATACGAAACCTGGCAGCAAGAATTTTAAGGCATCCCAAAACTTCTGGAATAAACAGGTCCATGTCGTCCTCAGCCCCGACCTTACGGAAAAAGGCGGCTGGATAAACACCTTAACTCTCATGCCTGATTACGTTATTCTTAAAACCTATGACTGCGATAAAAAAGAATGGCTGAAAAAATACGAGAGAAAGTTCAAGCACAAATTTTCGGCGAAGAGCGAAGATGATGAAAAAATTAAGGACGATGATGAAAAAGATGACGATTCCAAAAGCGAAGAGGACATGAGCGGCATCGTCGTTCCGGGTCTTGACAAGGCGAATGTCAGATCTTCCGCCTGGGGTCCGGTCATCGGAACGCTTTATGGCGGAAAATTCGTTGATATTAAAGGGATTGAGGGCGACTGGTATATAATCGATTACGAAGGTAAAAAGGGGTATGTACTCAAACAATCGCTTCTGACCAATATAGGCGACAAATCGAAACTTGAGAAAGTCAGCGGAACGGGAACGGTTGACGTTAATGGCGGATACAGCCTCAATGTCCGCGACGGCGCGTGGGGCGATAAGATAGGAAAACTCGGCGACGGCGATAAGGTCGAAATAATCGGTCAGGAAGGCGGCTGGTATAAGATCAGATTCAACGGGAAAACCGGTTTCATCTATAAAGCTTATGTGGACGCCTCTATGAATAATGCGGCCAAAGCCGTCGAAAAGAAGGCGGAAAGCGCCGCCGCGAAGGACGATATAGCTTCCAGCTCATCGGACGGCGGCAAGGCTTCTGACGATAAGAGCTCAAAGGAAGGAATAAAAGGCACGAAAGGCTTTGAATCCAACGGATTATTAAATGTTTCTGAGCGCGCTCAGCGCGCCCCGGAAAACGGTTCGGCCGGAAATTCATACTGCGGTCCGACATCCATCGGAATGGCGCTTGATTTTTATGGCATCAATAAATCCACTAAATCTATAGCCGCTATATGCATAGGACCCGGCGGCACCTGCGCGTCAAAATGCCTTTCAACCGTAAAAGAACTCGGCATGAGCGGAAGCTACATGAAGGAAGGCGCGAGCATCGACTGGCTTAAAGATGTAACCGCCAGCGGGAAGCCGGTCATAGTAAACGTCGACACTCAGGGCTATTGGGCCCCCGGTCATTATATGGTGGTAACGGGCGTTAAAGACGGCAAGGTTTATGTCAACGATCCATGGCTGGGAGGAGAGCGCTCATATTCGTTCGCGGCGTTCAAGGCGCAGTGGGCGACGCGAAATAATCGTGGAATAGTTGTTCAGCCTTAATGCCGCGGCTATGGACGAATATAATTGAAATTGAATATATTCTGAATTGATTTTACTGCTCACGGAACTTTTAGTAAAAACAGGGGTTGTTCAAAAAGATGATTTTTGAAACAGCCTCTTTTTTTATATATTTCCCTTTGTAGAACCTTTTCAGCCAAATTTTTTTCGAAAAACTTTGAAATTTCAAATTATTTGATATACTTTATTATCCGGCTTGGTTTTTTGAAAAACATGGGAAACAATTATATTGAAAAAGTCGCTCAAATGATGTAAAATTATATTATCTCATAGCCTGGAGGGCGCATGTCCGTATCTCATTTCATTCACGTCAATCGCGGCGGTAAATTCGTCAGAATAGACAAACTTTCCGAAGCTCTGGAAGCGGTCAAAAAAGGCGGCTTTTTGTGGCTTAACTATTTTCAGCCGACAAAAGAAGAATTGATGCAACTTTCCGAACCTCTGCAAATACACCCGTTGACCATTGAAGACTGCACCGACGAGAATCAGATACCGAAGATGGATGATTTTCCTAAAAATACGTTTATCCTTTTCAACGCCTTTAATTATGCGGACCGGAAGCTGACCGTGGAGGAAATAGATCTTATTATAGGCGAAAATTATCTCGTCACCGTCAGCGGAGTCGGCGCCGATTCGTCGAAACTTATGGACGGCATCGAGAAAATGGTCGAGTTTAATAACGAAAGCGCCAAATCCGGCCCGGCTTTTCTTATGCATGTGATCCTGGACTATATAGTGGATAAGAAATTCGACACCATAGAAACGCTTGAGGAGGAGCTTGACCGCGCGGAGGAATCGATGCTTGAAGACATAACGCTGTTCAATCCGGCGGATCTCATGCACCTTCGCCGCAATCTCATAGCGCTTAGAAAGAGCCTTTTTCATGAACGCGAGATCATGGTAAAGATATGCCGCAAGGACTGCCCATTCGTTTCCGATAAGGCGATTTTCAATTACCGCGATATTTACGATCACCTCGCTAAATTCTTTGAATTAACCGAAACTTATCGCGATATAGTGACGAGCCTTATGGAGATGTACCTTTCCATGGTCAACAACCAGATGGCCAGGATATCAAATGAAACCAACATAAGCGTCCGGCGCCTGACCCTTATTACGACGATTTTTATGCCGCTCACGCTTTTTGCCGGGATCGGCGGAATGTCGGAATGGTCTATGATGACGGGGCCGGAGAACTGGAAGATCTCTTACCCGGCGTTTCTTCTGGTGATGGCGTTGCTTGGCGTCGTGAATTATTATTACTTGAGATGGCTCGAAAGAAACGACGGAAAGCAGGCGCTTTCTTCATCGATGAAAAAGGACGGTCGGAAAAATCCGGCTTTTTAATAAAGCACAAGCGGGTTATGAATTTGAACAAAACTGAAAATAAAACTATAGTAAAAATGATTACGGTTCTTGTGCTTGCGCTGGGATCGTTTTCATTGATACAATTTTTAATGATTTTACACGACATGTTTTTTTCCGGCGGCATGCCGTCCGTATTAGGATTTTTTTCTATATTCGCCGTTTCAAAAAAAGTGCTCTCGATCCTTGGCGTTTTCTATCTGGCGGCCGCTCTGTTCTCTTTTCGAGCTTTTCTGAAAAGATCTTTTTTTCTTTTCACTTATACCGCGTGGTCGCAATTGATCCTTTTCTCGGTCGGATTCATGGCTTTCGGAATTTTCTGCGGTCCCGCCGGTGCGCTGCCTCATCTTGTTTTCGCCTGCGCAATAGTCGCGCTTGCCGCGAGCTCTAAAATACGCTCCGCGTTCGATTCGGATACGCCGGAATATAAGCGACAGTATAAAGTTCTGGCGCGGATATTCGCGTGCATAGTCATTATATATGGCCTGTATATGGCGCATTTTGCAATGAAATATCCTTACGTGTTTTCCACGCCCGGCGCCGCCTCGGACTATCGTAAAACTTCACTGTTCGCTGAAGACATAGATACCTCGGCTACGACGGAAATATACGGGTTTAAAATTTTAATTCCGTCCGGCTTTTCATTAAGCGGCGTCGTTCATGAATATGCTTGCGGCGATGTCGGAGCGTATGATAAAGCTCTTTTTTCCTGCGGGAGCGATCAGATCCTGCTTACCACAAAGAACGGCATACTTATCGAACAACTTTATCCAATGACGGCGACCTTTGACGTTAAAACGAGTTATGAATATTTAACCGATTATATAAATGACCGTTACGGGATCGTCTGGATGACGGTCAAGTCCCTCGCGCAATATGAATACAGCGGTTTTTCAGCCGACGGCTGGCACGGTTATATAGAGGACGGGCCGTTTCTTTCCGGCGGCGGATATCTGGCCAAAAACTTCAACATCTGGAATGACGATCCGGCGGCTGGATCGAGGCTTGAGCTCTCGTTTTTCTTCAAGAACGGCGGGCCGTCTCCTTCGCTGGTCTCAAAAATTCTATCGTCGCTCAGAGTTTCCAAAGCGCCTCCGGCTTTTTTGGACGTTATGAGAACCGCCATCGCCGAAATGGATTCGAACAGGTTTGAAACCGCCCTGATATTTCTGGCGGATGCGTTGTCGAAAGATTATAAAAGCGCCGACGCGCATTATTACATGGCGCGATGCTTTATTTCACAAAGCCGCCCGGACAAAAAAAATTACTTGAAACATATAGAAGAGGCGTTGAAAATAAATCCCGCGCATAAAAAGTCCCTCGAGCTTAAATCGAATACGAAAATATAATTCAATTGAGAAGTCTTATAAAATAATCCGGATAGTAATGCGATATGGAGTTAATTTATTTTGAGAATTAAAAATGACGAGCTTGTTTTAATAGATGGAACGCTCAGAGAAGGCGAACAATCGGCCGGCGTTTTTTTCACGCCCGCCGAAAAAGTCTCGCTTTTAAAATTTATGGACCGCGCCGGGATACATATCGCCGATTGCGGCATGCCGGCCGTTTCGCGTCAGGAGTTTATGACGCTAAAAAAACTCGCGTCGATTCCGGGGCTTAAAATCAGGGTTGGCGCTTCGGTAAGGTGCCTGAAAGACGAGATCCTGCTTTTTAAAAAAACAGGCGCCGCTGATTGCTTTATAATTGCGCCCGTTTCGGATATTCATATTTCCGGAAAATTTAATATGACGCATTCGGAATACGTCGGATATGTGAAGGACGTCGTGAAATATGCCGAAAACCTCGGCGTTAAACATATCCATATAGTTTTTGAGGACGCCACGCGGGCCGAAACGTCTTTTATTGAAAAGATGTTTTCGGAGCTTTGCCGCTATGACGCCGAAGCTTTTTATATTTGCGATACCATCGGCGTCGCGACTCCGGAGCTGATG
This sequence comes from uncultured bacterium, assembly GCA_964545075.1. GTDB lineage: Bacteria > Muiribacteriota > UBA9980 > UBA9980 > UBA9980 > DAOPXV01. The sequence goes on along the minus strand of CAZJFS010000023.1, from coordinate 9,363 downwards.
GGAAATATCGTTGAAAGGCTCGTTCGTTTATCTGAAAAAAATAAAAAGCCGGGAATAGGCGTTCATTGCCACAACGATTTCGGGTTCGCTCTCGCAAATACCGTGGCTGCGTATGAAGCGGGAGCGAGATACGTCACATTCACGCAGAACGGGATCGGAGAGCGGGCCGGGAACGCCAAGTTTCACGAGCTTGTCATGTATATGAAAAAAATTAAAAAGGTTAATATCGACTGCGATCTTAACCTTTTAAGCGGCCTTTCGAAAAAAGTCGAGGAGATGTCGGGGATATTCATGCCGCCGACCGAACCAGTGGTCGGATTCAACGCGTTCCGCCACGAAAGCGGAATACACGTTTCCGGGCTTTTGAAAAACCGTAAAATTTATGAAGAGCACAGGCCGGAGGATATAGGGCGCAAAAATGAATTCGTAGTAGGAAAACATTCCGGGCTTTCGATAATAGATAAATTGCTGGGCGAGTTATTCAAAGGCAGGAAGTTCGGCGTGGAGGAAAAAAAGAAAATATTATCGGCCGTTAAGATAAGTTACGTGAAAAACAACAAAAAGCGCAATATTAAAATGCTCGCGGACCTGAACGGGTTTTATTCGACGGCGCTTGGCGGGCTTTCGGTGAAAGAATTCGTCGAGATCGTCAGAGAGACGGTTGAATGAATATGAAAAAAATATATTCTTCGGTATATGAAAAAATATTTGAATCATCCATCGCGCGCGGGCGTGAAAAAAGCGGCGATTATTATCCATTAAGGCCTTCCCTGGTGTTGGGGCACGATCCCCTGATAGCGATGATAGTCGATGATTTTAAAGCCGCCGGATTCAAGATCGATAAGAACGTCCGGTCCCGCCTCTTATTCGTGGCGGATCATTTCGCGCCGCCTTCGACTGCGGAACGCGCCGATATACTCAAAAAATTCCTCGATTTTTCTTACGGTGAAAAAATAGAAAACGTAAAAGTATTCGAAGGCATCTGTCATCAGTTGATGGTCGAAAGCGAGATGGCGCGTCCGTTCAGCTATATCGCGGGGTCCGACTCTCACACGGTCATGGCCGGGGCAATTTCGTCTATCGCTTCCGGATACGGGTCGATGGATATACTATCCGCCATGACGACGGGCGTCATTTATGAAAAGAAATTTCCCGTAAGGGGCGTCAACTTTTATGGTGACAAAGCGCCATTTATAACGGGCCGCGACCTTGGCCTCGAGGTTATAAGACTTATCGGCGAAGGCGAAGGCAATAACACCGTTTTAGAATATTCGGATAACACGTCGGGCTGCGTATTCATGGACGATCGTTACGCGATATCGAACGCTTCGATCGAATGCGGCGCTTCGGCCGGAATCTTTTCGCCCGATGAAATATTGCTGGGTCATCTTATAATGCGAGGCGGCCCTGGAACGAAAAGGTCGTACGAAAAACTGTTCGATGAATTCACCGCCGATGTGAAGCCCGACTATGAGGTTAACGTTCATATAGATGCTGGTTCCATGAATTCTAAAATAGCCTTGCCTCACGATTTTTCAAAAATAATCGACGTGGCCGGCGTATCGAACGTTAGCGTGGACCAGGTTTTCGTGGGGTCGTGCGCTTCCGGCAGAATATCGGATTTTCAATATATGTGCGAGGCGATAGGCTCGATATCCAAAAAAGCGCGCCGGAAAAACGTCAAAAAAGATCCGAAAGTGAGGTTGATAGTGACGCCGTCATCTCAAAAGATTTATCTCGAGGCAATAAAACTCGGATATATTGAAAAGCTCATCGGGTTCGGCGCCGTAATAACCAACCCCTCATGCGGACCCTGCGGCGGCATAGACAAAGGCCTTATAGGTTCCGGCGAGGTCTGCCTCTCAACGTCCACCAGGAATTTTCGCGGCAGGATGGGCTCGATGGATTCCGATATATATATAGCGTCCCCGCTTACGGCCATTTTCACCGCCTATGCCGGAAAGATAACCGCGCCCGAGGAGTTTTATTTATGACGACGTTGAAAAAAACGGGTAAGAATATTAAATTAACCGGCGTAATTAAGGCGCTCGGCGACAACGTCAATACGGATACGATCCATAACCCTCAGAAATTCACGATCGATAAAAAAAAGCTCGGCGTGGATGTTTTAAGGCGCGCGGAAACCTCCGGCAAGGATATCGTGATCATAGCGGGCAGGAATGTCGGGATCGGCTCTTCGCGTTTCTCGACCGTCGTGGCGCTTAAAAATTCGGGCGTAGTCGCCGTCGCGGCGCCTTCGATATCGCGCATATTTGAAAGAAACCTGGCTTGCGCCGGGATCTTTCCGATAAAACTCGATGAAGCGCGGCCCGCAAAAAATATTAAAAGAATTGAATATTCTGAAATTTTAATAAATATCATTCCCGGAGACGGTCTCTATTCGGCGCGGCTTTATTTAAACGGCGAAAAGGAACCGCTCTTATCCGGAACCGTCGACGGATATCTTTTAGATATAGCCGCATCGGGCGGAATGATAGCATATATGAAGATAGTTTTATCATGCGAATCTTGAAAAATGGAGTTAAAATTAACGCGCTTTGCGTGAAACGGGAATCAGTATGAAAAACAAATTACCTGAAATTATCGATCTTGCCGTTATCGGCGCGGGCTTATCCGGCCTCTCGTGCGCGGTCAGGGGGCGTTTCGTCAAATCGAGCGGAAGCTATTCCATGGCGACGGTCGTCTTTGAGGCCTCGGACATCGAAGGCGGGCTCGCGTCGCTGGGAAACATAAAAATCACCGGCCCGGGATTTTCAATGCCTGGAAAAAAGATAGTATCCGGGCTTTTAAAGGACATCGACGAGTACGAGATTCCCGTCATTAGAACCAGGATTTCGAAAATAGCAAGAGACGAAAAGAAGGGGCTTTTTCTGATCGAGGCCGGAAACGGCTCCGTTTATTTATCCAGGACCGTCGCGGTCTGCTCCGGTATGCGCGGACTTTCAAACGAGGCTTCATACTTCGGGAAAGGCCTTAAAATAACCTATATGGGATATGATTTCATAAATTCGATGATAAACGCCGAAATTGAATCCATTCATGAAAAAAGGTTCATGATATATGGAAATGAATATTCAAAAAATTTAATAGATATAGTCGCCGGCGCGCTCGAAAAGAATAATATCGATAAAGATAAAGCGATTTTTCTATTGAATACGAACCCGGAAAAGTTTAAAAACGATAAAACATTCAAAAAATATCCGTCACTTTTTGAGTTCGGCGAGGTCAAAGAATATAAGGGGCGCCGGAAACTTGAGGCCATAGAATGCTCGCGTGGCGGAAAAAGCTTTGAGATAAAACTAGATTCGCTTTTACTCGACTATAATTCGTTCGAAATAAAGCCTGATTTTTCAATCGAAATAGCGGCTGCTGAAAATATTTTTGACCGCCGCGGTTTTATAGCTGTCGATCGCGACATGAAAACTTCGATTCGCGGATTATACGCCGCCGGGGATATCACCGGCTCATATTCCTGCGCGAGCCGCGCTATATCCGAAGGCGTCATCGCCGGATTTTCAGCGTACCGCGAAGTCATGTCCCTGAAAGACGTGAAGGATTACAGTCTTTTTGCGTATAAAGCCGAAGACTGTCTTATTAAGGAAGAATACCGCGAGATAAACTCCGCGCACTTTAAAAGAGGCCTGGTCGTTTTAGCGGGGGCGAAAAAAATAGCGGCGTATTTTGACGCTCGAAAAGGCATGAAAAAGATCGATATTAAAAAAATATTGAATATTTTCGGCATGTATTATATAATAACTGCTGATCGGTATGAAGAAATAAAGCGGATATTTTCGGCCGGCGATATGCAATTTTATGAATTGCTTTCAGACATGGCAAACAAGAAACTTATTACGCTCGCGTGACGGCGGCGCAGACACATTTATAAGTCATCTTATCCTGTTCTTTTAATGATCCCGAATAAAATCAAGACGTTTAAGCGAGAAGATTGATATGACGATGGATAAAAATTCGGCTGAAGTGATCGGCCTTATTGAAAAGGTCAAAAAGTTCATAGCGGAAGGCGACAAGCTTCCAAAATATGAGCGGGAAAAGGCGTTTAATAACCTTTGCGTCGCTTGCTTTCGCGTGCAGGCTGAAAATATTCCGGGTTATGCCAGATTATGCGCTCAGAAAAAGGTCGATATAGATGGCGTCAGCGATTTTCTTCAGATCCCGCCGGTCCCCGTTCAGGCTTTTAAAACTTCCGATATTTTCATATATTCAAAAGATGAGATTCATAAGACTTTCAAGACTTCCGGCACGAGTAAGTCGAGCCAGGGGCTTGCTTATTTCAGCGCGGCGGGCTCGGAGATAACGTCTCTTGCAATAGTGAAGAACGCCAGGGCATATCTTTTTCCGGATAATTTAGACACGAAGTTTTTTTTGATAGCGCCCTCGCCCGAAGCGGCGCCTAATCTTACCATGGCCTACGGCATAACCGAGGTCATGAAAAATGTAGGGACATACGGCGGCAGGCATTATATCGGAAAAGAAGGCATTGACTGGCGGTCGCTTTTCTCGGACCTTAAAGAATGCGTCGAAAAAAATATCGCCGCGACGATAATAGCTCCGTCATTCGCTATAGTTTTTATGCTCGATAAGATGGCGGCTGAAAATATCAGGTTTAAACTGCCGAAAGGTTCGCGTATCTTAGACGCCGGAGGTTTTAAAGGCAAAAGCCGTGAGATAAGCCGTGATGAAATGATAAAAACCGCGGCGGAGCTTCTTGGCGTCGTTCCGGGTTATTGCGTGAACGCCCTTGGAATGAGCGAGCTGGGTACGCAATATTACGACAACAACCTTAAAAATCTGATCGAAGGGGCCGAATCTCCGGTCGCTAAAGAAAATCCCCACTGGGCGAAGACGTTTGTCGTCGATATCGAAGATGATTTCAAAATAATCGCGCCTGAGACATATGGAAAAACCGGCGCGCTTCTTCATTTTGACCTTACAAATATCGACAGGGCCGTCGCGATATTAACGGATGACTCCGGAAGATACGCCGGCTCCGGTTTTGAAATATGCGGCAGGCTTTCGCCTGACGATATGAAGGGCTGCTCGCTGACGGTGGAAGAAATGCTTTTAAAAAGACCATAATGAAGGGTGATTGCTATGAGCGGTAATCTTAAATCTCAGAATTTATCCATAATGATGACCGATATACAGGGCTATACTGACGCGAGTTCCGGTTCATCCCGCGAAGAAATAATAAATCTTATCCGGCGTCATAACCAATTGATGGTCCCGGTCATAACTTTTTACGGCGGAAAAATTATAAAATCCATAGGCGACGCGTTTTTATGTACGTTTTATAGCGCCACCGACGCGGTCGTATGTTCTATTATCATTCAGCTTTTATTGAAGGAATATAATGATAAGCAGGCTGAAAAAACAAAAAAGATGAATCTGCGCGTCGTTATAAACACGGGTGATGTAACTTTAGAAAAAAATGATATTTATGGCGACGCGGTCAACGTTACCGCTCGAATGGAAGGGCTTCCGTGTTTTCCGGGCGGGACGATCGGCATAAGCGAATCCACTTATCTTCTCATGAATAGAAACGAGATCGTGGCTGATAAGATCGGGCCTCAGACTTTAAAGGGTATTCCGGATCCCATAACGGTCTATAAGATACCGTCCGAAAAGCAGAAAATAACTTCGATTCCGTTGAAACTATCGCAGATAGTCGAAAGAACGATAAATGAAAAAAAACCTTCGGGCGGCGGAGAGCTCATATCGTCGGAACAGATAAACGAATGGAGCAGCGCTCTCGGCGGATTTTTAAAAGAGAAAAAATGGGGCGAGAACATAAGCGCGTTTATGGACGACAACAAGATCAAGGAAAGCATAACCGGCATGCAGAATCAATTTTCAAAAACATTCACGAAAGAGAATATTTCGAAAACGCTTACTAAAGAAGGCGTGGCAAATGTCCAGAAACAGCTCGCGCAAACATTTTCACAAAAAACGGTTATCGAGTCGAAAAAAGCCGCTGATTTTAACGAGGCTCCTATAGTTTCAAGAATTAAATCGTTCGTTATCGATTCGATTATAATCGCCCTGGTCTGGCTTATAATTTCCTGCGCCCTGTGGTGGCCGGTACAATCCATGGTCTGGGGCAAGCAATATCTTAGCCAGGACGAGTTCAATGAAAAAAATATGAATATTAAAAATTACAATGAGTCTTTCGCGAACTCCAATAACTACAAGAAGAAATTCGTGGATGGAAATCTTCGTTATTATCGTAATATGGGTTATATGGAATGGTTTATTTCATTGAATTTGGATTATCCTTTCATTCCGTTGATATTATATTTCGGCCTTTTCTGGCTGATAAAAGGCGCTTCGCCCGGTCAGATAGCTTCAAAAAATGCCGTGGTGATGGAAAACGATGAAAAACTGGATGTCATTGTCGCGTTCAAGCGCGCGGCCATATTTGTTTTTTCGAACGCCATTCTGGGCGCCGGAGCGCTTATGCTTTTAACCGGCGAGAAGAGGACGTTGTACGATAAAGTATGTGAAACCAAGGTTATAGAATAATTTCCCGTGAGTTATGAGGTTCGCGCCTTTTTCATGGCCGGCCGAGAAGCTAAAGGACAATAAAGTCGTGAATTTATGAATCTTAAAACTTACTATATTCCGGAATTTTTAAAGAAGCACTTCGATTTTTTTTGCGCTGAAAAAACCGGGAATTCAAGTCTTGAAGGCGCTTCTTTTAAAGAAGAATTTTTCAATGAAGGGTTTGGCGGATTCTTAAAGCGCTCTTCAGAAATTTTTGAAAACCTTGGCATCGATGAAATAATATCGCATCTTGACGCGGCGTCGGGAAAATTTCTCGATAAAAGTTATGCGAAAAGAGCATCGGCCATCGCGGCCATATCTGATCTGTCGGGTTTTTCGGCCAATGCGGTGGAAAAAAGCATAGACCTCGAATTTTTATCCTCGCGGGCGCCGCAGATGCGTTCCGCGCTTGAAAACGAATTTTGTAATTACCACGCTCTTGACGGGTTCGTTTATAGCGAAAAGCTTGGGGGATATACGAAAATAGTTCCCAGATCGCCCGTTTTCGCCGTGTGTTCGTCGAATATTCCGGCCCTGCCGCATCTTTCTATAATGCGTTCGTTTCTTACCAAAAACCCCGTAATCCTTAAAACTTCTCGCGAAGAGCCCATTTTTACTCCGCTCTACATGGAGGCGCTGGCTGAAATGGGATCGCCGCTTGCGGATTGCGCGATCTCTTTATGCTATGAGAGCGAAAAAAAAGAAATAACTGAAAAATTGATCGAACTTTCGGATACGATGATCGTTTATGGCGGCGTCAAGGCTGGCGCGTATTTTAAGAAAGCCGTGTCGTGGCCGAAAACGCTTATCATGCACTCGCATAAAATGGGCTTCGGCGTTATCGGCGCGTCCTTCATGAAAGAAACGAACGGCTTCCGGATAAAAGATCTGGCTGCTAAAATTGCCTTTGATACTATAACTTTCGAACAGCGGGCCTGCCTTGCGCCGCATGTTTATTTTTATAACTCCGACGGGAACATAGCGTGCGCGGAATTCGCGGCCATGGTTATGGAAGCTCTTGAAGCCGTTGAAAATGAAATTCCTCCGGCGCGATTAAGTCAGGGCGAGGCGTACGCCAGGCGCTCATATATGGATAGCCTTCTGTTTTCCGATAAAAACGCGGAAATATTCGAGACTAAAAGCAAAAAAGGCGCCGTTATAACTTTGAATTCAAAAGAATTTCCCGTGTCGCCTTTGAACAGGCTGATTCATATAGTGCCGTTTGAATGTCCGGAGGATGTTTTTAATATAATATCGCCGTTGAACGGTTATTTTCAAAACGTTTCGCTTAACGTGCGAAGCGGGGAATATATGGCCTGGGCGGATCGTTTTTCGAAACTTGGCGTTTCAAGGATATGCCGCGCTGGGGAAATGCCGACGCCTTCGATGATGTGGCATCACGATGGAATTTGCGCGCTTTCGGCTATGGTCGGATATTGCGATATGGAGGGTTTTTCAAAAAATGTCATCGAATCCTGATATATTATTTCTTCATGTTCCAAAATTTTCTAATTACTATAAGCCGCTCGACGAATTTATGAATATCACTTATATTCCCATGGGCGTTTTCGCGCTCGCGGATATGCTCACGCGCGAACGCGTCGGCGTTCAGATTCTGCACGCGGGTCTCGAATGGATATTGAATAAGGATTTTTCGATAATCGAACATATCAGAAACCGCGACAAGATAAAAATTGTTTTCATGCCGCTTTTTTGGCATTATCAATCATATGACGTGATATCGGTGTCGGAGAAGATAAAAAAGGAATTTCCACATATATACATATTTTTCGGCGGTTTTACGTCTTCTTACTTCGCGGATCAGATAGTCGAGAATTTTCCTTTTGTTGACGGCGTCGTCAAGGGCTATGCCGAAGAGCCGGTGCGAGCTCTCTGCGGCAAGATAGTGAAGAACGCTCCGGCTGATATCGATGTTGAAAATATCGTGCTTTCAAAATCGAGCCGGCTTTTCGCGTTAAAAGGCGCCGCCGGGAAAAAAGACCGCAATTATTATATGACCTCCGATGAAACATTCAATTCGCTGAGGTTTTCAAATCTCGCGCTTTTGAATAACTTCAAGCATTATATAAAGCTTTTTTCGTTCCCGCTCGCGTATTCAAAAAACATGTCCCGGTCCGAAAACATGAGGCTTACCAATATGGGGCTTACGATGTTTCCTATAGAGGTCGGGCGAGGCTGCCCTACGGCCTGTTCCTGGTGCGCCGGTTCTAAACAGAACCAGATAAGAATGAATTTCGAGGCGGTCATTATGTGGCGGAATCCTGAAAAGGTCGCTGACACGATAGAAGAAGCGATGCTTTTCGGTTATAAGACATTCGCCGTATGCTTTGATTCCGAGCCCGTCAAACAGCAATATTATCTCGATCTTTTTGGCGTCATTCGCAAGCGCGGGTTGAAATGCGGTTTTTATTTCGAATGTTATGCCCTGCCGACGCCGGAATTCATTGAAAGTTTCAAAAATACTTTCGAACTCGACAAATCGGTTATCGCCATTTCGCCCGAATGCGGTAACGAGGCGGTCAGGCGTAAAAACAAAGGTTTTTATTTTTCGAACGCCGAATTTTATAAAACGCTCGATATTCTTTCTAAGAATCACATAAAAACAGATGTTTTCTTCACGATGGGGATACCGCATGAAACAATTGAAACGCTTTATGACACTAAAAAAATGATCGACGCCATAAGCGCGAGTTATAAAAATATAGGCCGCATGATGACATGGGGAATTCAGATGGAGCCTGGTTCGCCGATGTTTGAAAA
>CAZJFS010000022.1:0-40597 GCA_964545075.1 uncultured bacterium | reverse complement strand
GACGGACGCGAGTTTCTCGGTGACGAGCGCGCAGAGGGGAGCGGGAGCCTCGTTGTTGCGTTTTATCGTTTCCGCGAGGCGGCTTTCGATGACGGCGACCGACGAAGGGGAATTCGCGGCGACGGCGAAATATAATTTTAACAGGCTCTCGAAATCACCAGATATTTCATACAGTTCGGCGAGTTCTACGAAATACAGCGAAGGGCTTTGCGACATTTTCTGACATTTCAGATAGACGTCTATGGCTTCCCGGAACATGTTGTGGCTTTGATATACGCCGGCCAGGAAATTATACTTGCTCCATTCCATGGTGTTTTCGATCATCCGGTTCCAGCATTCGCCCGCCTTTTTTTTGTTGCCCAGCTGATAGTGGCAATTTCCGAGGCCTTCGAGAAAAATTTCGTTTAAAGGATCCCGCTCGACCAGTTTTTCGTAATACGTTATCGCGTCGGAATATCTCTGGAAGCGCACGTAAAGGTCGGCTATGTTTTTATTGAGATAATAATCCCCGTTGTTTTTCGCCATGAGTTCCTTATACTGGGCGACCGCTTCATCCGGCCTGTTTACGTATATTAAAAAATCTATATATTCCATTCTGGCGTTATAGTTGCCCGGGCTTTTTTCGACCTTTGCCTTGAAATCAGCGAGCTTTTTGTCTATGATGTTGAATTGCTGGTAAAGGCGGAATAGTTCCGCCTTGTTTCCGATGAACTGGTTTTTGGACGCGTAAGAGTCCCAGACCTCGAGCGCCTCGGCGTCGCGTCCGAGCTTTAAAAGCACTCGTCCGAGATAATAAGTCGCCTGGGGCGCTATCTGGGAATCGGGATGGCTTTTACATATCGTGATTAAAAGTCCCGCCGCGTTCTCGTAATCGCCGCCACGCATGGCGCGGTTGGCTTGATCGAAAAGCGCCAGCGGGTCTTTTCCCGTGGTCCCGCTTTCCATCTGGGCGAAGGCCGCCGCCGGAACGAAAGGCGCTCCGGGCGCGCCGCAAAATGCCCCGATGACCGCGAATGTTATAAAAAAAGAATAAGCTGATTTTCGTGCATTCAATTTCACACCTCTAGATTTTCTGGATCGCGTTGAGATAGAGTTCGATTATTTTTTCGTAAGACTTTGGATATTTTTCATTTTTTATGGTATCCTCGAGCCGCAGCTCGTTCTTCTGAATATTTTTTATATCGTCTTTTTTTATGCCGTCCTTCGGCGCCGATATTTCGTAGTTCTTAGCCGTTTCCGCCTTACGTTCCGTTGTTTCCTTTTCCTTGAAAAGCGCTTTCTGCATTTCAAGCAGCCTCTCCTGCAGTATCTTCTGGCGGGTCTGTATCTTGGAATCGACCTGCTTGCGGAGGTATTCGGATTCCAGGCTTCGCATTTCGTTCCTGATTTCCTTCATCCTTTTCGCCATCTCGCCGTTAGGCTCCATGCCGTCCATTATGCGCTCCATCGATCGTCTTATCATCTGCTGTTCGAAGGCCAGCATCTTCATGCCTTCCGGCGTGAGCTGAGGCATTCCGTCGGGGCCGAGCTTCTGCCCCATCTGTTTCGTTTTGGCGTTGAGCCGCGCCTGGGCCTCGGCCTGTTTCTTAAGCATTTCCATCAGCTGGTCCATATTAGAGCCGCTTTTAGCGCTGTTTACTATGTCGAAAATATCCAGAAGCGCCACGTTCAAAAGATTTATTCCGGCGCTCAGCTGGTTGGCCAGGTTCATGGCGCTGCTGAGTTCGTGCTCGGCGAGGTGCGGCTTGATAGAGTCGAACATGCGGTATATCATTCCCGCCATGGCTACGTGGTTCGGGTCTACAAGCATGGTTTTTTTTGAAAGTTCCATAAGCTCGGATATGACGTTTCTTGAAACGTTCGAAAGCTCGATGCACTTTTCTGAAACGCCGTCGAGCGCGTCGACGTATTTTTCGAGCGTTCCGGGACGGTTCAAGGCGGCGACGGCGACGAATTCCGAAGCGATCTCTTCCTCGAGGCGCGACATTTTGATAGTTTTTTCAATGAGCCTGGAAAGTTCGTCCAGCAGGTCTTTCTTGTTTTTCTTCTTGAAGTCCTCGAACGATTTTTTGAGCTTTTCTATGTTCTTTTTGAGCGACGCTACGATTTTTTTCTGTTCGCCGAGGGCGTCCTTCGGGTTCATTTTCGAAAGCTCATCCTCCGCCTTCCGCATGCTTTCGCTGACTCCGTCGTTCTTGAGGCTTTCGGCGGCTTCCTGCGACGATTGTTTTATTTCGGGGGCGATTTCGCCTATCTTTTCAATATCTTTTTTAAAATCGGAAAACGACTTGTCGAAAATTTCCTTTATAGCTTTCTGCTCGCCTGAAAGCTCTTTGTTCAGTTCTTTAACTTCCGGAGAAGCCTTTTCGGTGTTTTCATTTACGAATTCCTGCCTGCTGAGGGCGTTTTCAAGTTCCTTCACGAACGTCGAAAGCTTTTGTTCGCGTTCGGCCTTCGAAAAGAGCTCCTTGAGGCGTTCGAATTTTTCCAGCAGTTTCTTTTCATCGAAACTTTCCGCGAGTTTTTTGACGTCGTCGCCCGTGAGCTTGGCTTTTTGCACGTTCTGATTTATCTGGGACATCAGCCGCTTCATGTCCTCGTTTAGTATATTGCTGAGATTTTCCTGGATCTCGCTTATTTTGGCTAGCGTCTCCGGCTTTATATAGACGTTATTTTCCATCTTTTTTATGGCGTCCTTCAGGTCGTTCGATATTTCTTTGGCCTCTTTGACAAGGTTTTCCTGCCTGCGGGCGATGTTTTCAAAGTTCTTGCGTATTTCGTAATCGCTCATCGTCTTTTGTTTTTGAAGTTCGGCCAGTTCCCCCGCTTTTTCAGTTATGGCTTTTTGTTCGGCTCCGAGTTTTTCAAGGCGCGCCTCGATGGATTCCTGAAGTTTTTCTATTTCCAGCGCTTCGTCGTACTGGGTCGGGAAATTTATTTTATTGACCGCGCTTCTGGTCATCTTCGGGCCGGAAACGACGTCGTTGTCCCACGCCGCGACATAATAATAAACAGCTTCGCCCGGTTTGACGGTTATAGCTTCAAGCGAAAGAACCGCTTTCTGTATTATTTCGGCGGCGTTTTTTTCATGCAGCGATATTTCGAAGGACTCCTGATCGCTCTCGTTCTTGTAATAGAAAAGAGCCATCTTTGAAATTCCGAAATCGTCTCCGGCCTTGGCTGTTATGTTTAAGGTCCTGTCGGCGGGGGCGTTGATCTCGGCCTGCGGTTCGATTATCTCGCATGTCGGCGGCTTGTCCGGATAAACGTTGATATCGTGAAATTTGCCTTCGCGGTTGCGGTTGCCGTCGGCGTCCTCGGCTGAAAGCCTGTACCCGCCATTTTCGGAAAGCCTGATGAGCCCTGAAAACGTTTTTCCGCCTTTTGAAACATCCATTGGAAGGGTCGTTCCGCCGGCGAAAGTCATTTCCGCTTTTTTTACCGGAACGCTCGAATAAGCCGTTATTTTTACCAAAGTTCCGAAAAGGCCGTTTATATCGGTGACGTTTTCCTCCGACATGGGAGCGATACCGGTATATTTCGGAAATTCGTAAACGGCGTTCACTCGCGTTATATCCGGCCTTCGCTTCATAGTGACGAAGAAGGTTCTGCTTTTGGATTCGCTTTCGGCTGAAGCGGCCATATAATAAAAATTCTGGCCGGTTCCGTTAAAGGCGCAATGGTATTTATAAAGGCCGTTTTCCGGAGTATCCGCTTCGAGTTTCATTATATAGGAACGCAGGTTATAATTGACCGTTCCGCGTTCGTCTGGAAATTCGTGAAATATGGATTTTTGTCTGTCTTCGCCGTAGTGAACGAAAAGGATAAGTTTTTCGGCCCGCGCGAATTTGAATTTGAGATCTATGCCCTCGCCGGTAAAAGTTGAAAAGTCGCGGTTTAACGAGATTATTTCGATCGGCTTCGGGAGAAAAACGGAAACCAGCTGCGGCCAGAATTTATTGATGGATTTAAGGCCGCATCCGGCGACCAGAAGGCTGAGCGAAAATAAAAGTATGAGGGAACTTTTAGCCAGTTTTAATATTATCGTCCTGTCGATATAATCTGAAGCGGTTTTCGTTTTGTAATGTTCGTATGCGCGCTCGACAGTCAATTCGTAAAGTTCCGGCGAAAATCCGTATCTGGATATCTGTTCGGGAGTGATCTCGACGGACGTCGTAAGATAATTATTCAGGCAGTCTTTTTTTTCGATGAAACGCGCTACGGATGAGTTCGAGTGCGACGCGATTATCTTGAAGAAGAAATAATAGGATAACACTAAAATGATCGAGACGATGAGCGCGGCGCGATAGAAAAAGACGAATTTCACGCTTATGAAAAAAAGCGTGTCTAGTATTATGAAACATAGCGTGCCGGCCAGAAAAGTTATAAGCGCTATCGCGCATGCCTTTAGAGCGGAGGTTTTTCTGTCGAGACTGGCGAGCGAAGCAAGCAGAGAAATTAATGCTTGATGCTTTTCGTTATTTGACATTTATCTCCTCCGATGCCGGCGCCGGCTGATTATCAGAAAGTTCAGCCTGATTGGATACGAGCGAGTAATATAAGATATTGGTTCCGGCGCAAAAAGCCTTTTCGCGTATTTCGGCCGGATCGTCGTGGGTTCTCGGATCGGCCCAGCCGTCGGAAATGTTGGTGTTGAACGTGTAGAGAAGCACGAGCCGGTTTTCGTGGAATATGCCGAACGCTCTGGGCGGTCCCGGTTCGTGTTCGTGTATCTTCGGCATGCCTTTTTCTAATTTATAAAAGCAGTCGAATAGCGGATGGTCAAAAGGTATCTCGGCGAGCTTATATTCGGGGAAGAGTTTTTTCAGCTCGCGTCTGAAAGACTCGTCTAATCCGTAATCGTCGTCGACGTATAAAAATCCGCCATTTAAAAGGTACTTTCTGAGGTTTTCAATGTCGCCGTCCGTGAACTTCATGTTGCCGTGGCCGGTAAGATAGAGCATATTCAGCTCGAATATCTTTGGCTGGTCTGGCGTCACGACTATCTCTTTTTTCATGGATGGTATTTTCGCGCGTTTTTCAAATTCAGCGAGCATGTTCGGGACGACCTCGGCGTCGTTATACCAGTCGCCTCCGCCCTGGTATTTAACGCGGCCGATGGAAAATCTGGAGTTGTCGAGCGCGAAGGCCTCGCCCGCCGATTCGGCAAGCGTAATAAAAGCAACGGCCGCAATGCACAGGGCCGAGAAAATCGTTTTAATATTTTTTTGTTTTTTTAACATTTTTATCATTCGAATCCTATAAACCTCCGAATCGCCCATTCGAGCGCTAATAAAGCTAGAAGCAGCCACAGGACCGGGGCGCTCTCGAAAGGCTTGAATTCCGCTTTAACTATATTTTCATGGCCGCGTTCCGGCAGGTCGGCGGCAAGATTTGAAATGCCGGAAAGCTCATAGAATTTACCGCCTGTTTTCAGGGAAATTTCCTTTAGCAGGTCGAAATTGGAGCCGAGTTTTAAGAACTCGCGCGAGGAATTGTTGGTTATGAATTTGGCCGCGCCCGTTTGAATTTTTCCTTTTTCATCCGTGGCTTCCGCCGCTATTTCGTACTGCCCGGGCCGTTCGGTCTTGAAAGAAAATTCATAGAAGCCAGCGTCGACTTCCGCGGGAGTTACTTTAAGCGCGGTTTTAACCATGCTTTCGTCTTTAAGGGTAATTATGAAGGAAGGATTTATCATGGGTGAAAAATCCTGGTTTCTGGCCGTTATCGAGACATATACCATGTCGTCGGCGAAATAATTGGTCCTGTCGGTCTCTATCTTGAAGGCGGCTGAATCTTCCCTTGAATAAAGCCACAGTAGAAGATTCGACATGAATTTATCGTAGAGCATGGAATTTTTAGATGAAAGCTGGCCCATTTTAAGGAACCAGAAGGAATTTCCAAGTATGGCCGCGCTTTTTTTACCGACGATGTTTTTAATTATTAAAACGGGCGCCGCCATGAAGCGATTAATGGATTTCGGGCCGAGACGAGTTTCGAGAAGTATGTCCGACGAAGCGAACGCCGTTTTAGGATTGTCCTTGAGGTCGATGTAATTTATGCCGGCGAGTTCGGGAATATCGGTCCACATGTAACTTGCGATCTTCGCTACCGGCGAGAGGCGGGTTATCTGATTGTTGGCGCCGGAAGGCGTCAACAAAGGCTTGTAAGGAAGTTCCTCGTAGAAGATCTCGCCGTTTATTTCAGCCGGAAATCTTGCGGCTAGAATATTTTTATTCGTGATATTAAAGTTCGGCCCGCCCGTGAATAATACAGCGGCCTGATTTTTGGTTATCGCCTCGTCGATTGATTTTTCGAGTTCAGGCGGAAGAGATGTGAAGTTTATATTGCCGAGTACTATGATATCGAATTTATTCAGGTCAGCTTTTTTTAATTTAAATTTCGGGTTCGGAGAGTCGACGAATCGGGATACGAAAGAAATGTCGCGATTTTGAGCGTAAAGGCGCTGCATGGCGGAAAAATCCTGGCGCGGATAACTTTCAACATGAAGAATTCTGACCTTGTGCGCCGTAACGTTCATGTAAAACGGATAGCGGTTGTTTTCAAGCGTAACTTCGCCGGAGACTGCCGCCGCTTCGAGGTCGAATCTTACAAGCCCGCTTTTTTCGGGTTCGAACGTTATTTTAACCGGGTTTTGAGCTCGGTCGAGCGTGACCGGCGTCTGGCTGCGGAGCGCTCCGTTCTCGCGCAGCGTTAAAACGGTCCTGGCTCCGTCGAGGCCGATCTGGCCGAGATCCAGAGTTATTTCGGTTTTTTCCTTCAGATAGCATGTCTTCGGATATGCCGCATTCAATATCGCGATATCCTTGAGGCTTGCGTTGGAACCGGCGCCGACGGTGAATACGGGGACCTTTAAAAATCTGGCTATCTGCGCAGGATCATGGTCCGAAGTGTTCTGGCCATCGGATATTATGATCGCGGCGGAAAGCCTCTGGCGGTTCATTATCTCTGAAAGGGCGCTTGAAATATCGGTGTTCCCGGCCGGCGCGAGATCAGCGATTTCCGCGAATCCGGCGGCCGGCTTTATGAACGATGAAAATGACGCCAGAGTGAGCTGGTTGAGCGCGCCGACTTTTTCCAGCAGCCTGCTGTTTTTAACCGCGGCCGTTGCGGCCGAGAACCTGTCAGTCGATTTCGCGGCGAAAAGGGAACCGTTGACTTCTGTTGAAAAGCTCATCGAGGCGCTTGAATCCATTAAAAGCATTACCCCGCCCTTTTCATATTCGGAGCGATCGTACGAAACCATCGGCCCGAATATCAGAAGCGCTACCGAAAGCGCGGCGGCGCCTCTCAAAAATTTCAGCAGCCGGACGGCCGGCTTGACGCCTTCGGGGCCGGCATGGCGTTTTCCGTAAAGAACGGCTATGGCGTATAACGCTAAAAGCGCTATCGCCCCAAGAAATATGGATTCGGATGTTCCGGTTATCGTGTTGAAATTCAAATCCGGTTTTTTCCTTTCTGCTTACTTGTTCTGTCTCAGCATGATGTAGTTTTCGGCCATCATGAGAAGAAGCACCATTAAAAAAATATACGGCGTGGTTTCAATTCTTTTTTCTGAATATATGGTTTCTCCGGCGACGCCGGTTTTCAATATCTTGCCGTTGCTGAACGCATTTGAAATCTCCTGGCAGTCAGAGCGCTCGATAGAAGATTCGCGGGGATCGCGGTTGACAGCGCGTTTTAAGGTTTCGATCCTGGCCTCCGTCTTTTTAAATATGGTATAGATGCCCGGGGCCGACGTAGCCGAAAAAGACGCAGAAAGCCCTTCGGGTGAATTTTTAATATCGAGTTTTTGTTCGACGCCGTCGCCGGGAGCGTGGCAGGCGACGCTCGTCACCTTGTCCGACGCCTGGAACGTTTCGGTTATGGTATCGTTTATTATGAGCGGCCTTTTATCCGAAAGCCTGTTCTTGTTTATGTAATGAATGATCTGATGGACGAGCGGCACGAAAAGCGGCGACGCCGGAATATTTGAATTGACCGAGTCTAAAAAACCGGTGAAGATCATTGAAACCCCTTTTCCGATTCTGCGTTCGACGAGGGCTGGTACGTTGCGTTCGAAGCGCGCTATTATGGAGGACGCGGCGGGAACGGTGACTGCCTTTTCATCTACGGGGATGATGCGGAAGAATTTCGGCTTTTCTATGTCGCCGGAAGCCTTGTTCTTAAAAAGCGAAAATACCGGATGATCGTAGGCTATATCGCTGAGGCTGAAGAAACTGGCCTCGTTCGGCGCCGCCACCGGCGACGAGGATTCGCTGAAAGTGACGGGTGAAATTTTAGCGAAGGAGCGGTTAAAGTTTTTGTGATCGAGCGTCTGCGGCGGGAGTATCAGGACTCCTCCGCCTTCCAGCGTGAATTTTTCAAGCCGGGCCGAGACGCTTTCGTCTAACGCGTCAAGTCCCGACACTATAACCGCGTCGTAGTTCGAAAAATCCGCCGGCGCCTGAAAAGCCATGTTCACAAGGACCGGCTGCATTATCAATCCGTCCTTCAGCGAGATCGAATTAAGAGGGTTCAGCGCCGTTGAAATGAATTTAAAGTCGCCTGTTTCCGCGCGCTTTTCATTATCCCTGTATAATATCACGACGTAGAGGGAGGAGATCGGGTTTAAAACGAAATTAAAATCATTGTCTTCACGGACGGCGTCTTCCTGAAGCGACAGGCGCATTACATGCTGGCCGAAATTCGCGAAAGAGTGCTTTATAGTGAAATCCGATTCGGACCTCGCGTCGACCTTGACCTTGATCTGGTCGATGAGCGATTCGTCCTGCCAGAGGCTTACTTCCGCGGTCGCCTCATAGATCGAGTGGTTTTTAACGCGCCCGTTTATTTGAAACGTCTTTCCGGCTATTATTTTTTCTTCGGGAAGCGTTACGCCGGATAATGAAAGATTTTTGTTTTTAGAAAGTTCCGCCGCGTCCGCCGGCCCTATATTAAAGAGTTCAACGCGCGGCCCCTGACGTATCGATTGGTCCGAAGCCAGAAGCTGCGAAAGTTTCGTCGCGTCGCCCGGATCGGCCGCTATGAAATCCGAAAAAACGAATACGGCCGCGAGTTCCTTGTAGCGTTCGGATTTTACGAGGGACGCCATGGTGTTTGCGAGCGACCTGGGAACGTACGAGACCTTCAGCGCATTTATTTCGGCCGCTGCTTTTTCCTGGTTTAGAAATTTCGAAGCAATCGGTCCGCCGGATGTTTTAATCAGCATGAATTCGGGCGAATGCTTGAATTTCATCACGAATTCGAATGCTTCTTTTTTCATTTTATCGATCATTTTCCGGTCGCCGGCGGCATATTGAAGCGAGTACGAGTCGTCCATGACGATGGCGTATCTCAAGCCCGTGGCCGGCGTCGGATCCGGCATGAACGCGCAGAAGCGCGAAAACGCCAGCACCAGAAATGCGGCGATAAGCATTCTCACTATCAATAGCAGCATTTCATTGAGTTTTATATACTTGACGCGCTTCATGTAAGCCGTCTTTAAAAATTTAAGGCTCGGAAATTCAATCAGTTTGCGCTTTTTGCGGGAAATGAGGTGTATGAGCACCGGAAGCCCCAGAAGCGGAAGATAATATAAAAACGAAGCGTTTAAAAATGAAAATGAAGGCATATCAGCGTCTCGCCCTCTTTACCAGATAGGTTGAAAGAGCTTTATCTATGGGCGTATCGATTGAAACGAGGTTATAGTCGATATAAGATTGCGCGCACCGCCGCTTGAAGTCTTCGATGAAGCCGTTCAGAACGAGCTTATAATCGTTTCTGAGCATCTCGACGTTAGTGACGAGTCTTCCGTCGTTTTCGAGCCCGACGAATTCGGTTTCGCCGGAAATTGGAAGTTCCATCTCGAATTTTGAGAGAAGATGGAAAATAGCTACTTCGTGGTGCTTATGCCTGAAATGCTTCAGGCTTTTTATGACCTCGTTCTCGTCGTCATAGAGATCCGTCAGAACTATTATTAGGCCGCGTCTTTTGATGCGCGTGGCCAGTTCGTGAAAGCTTTCGCTGATATTGGTCTTCGTTCCGTGTTTAACGCTTTCGAGTTCTTCCAGTATAACCTTGAAATGGCTGGTGTGCGAGGACGGCGGTATGAAATTCATTACGCTGTCGGCGAAGGTGACGAGGCCGGCCGAGTCCTGCTGCTTTAAAATGATATATGAAAGCGCTATGGTCAGAAAGCACGCGTAATCGAACTTCGAAAGCGCGGAGCCTTCGGGCTTAAACATCATGGACTTGGAGCAGTCGACGAGTACATAGGCCTTGAGGTTCGTGTCTTCCTCGAATTCCTTTACGAAATATCTGTCGGTCTTGGCGTATATCTTCCAATCGATGTTTCGGATTTCGTCGCCTGGCATGTACTGGCGGTGCTGCGAGAACTCGACGTTGAAACCCCTGAAATGGGATTTATGATGCCCGGTCATGAATCCGTCGACGATGAGTTGCGCCGCGAGTTTCATGTTCTGGACCTTTGCCAGCGTGACCGGATCGAAATATTTATATTTTTGTCCTGATTCAGGCATTTGTATTACAACCTATTCTGAAACGTTCTTAATTATCTCGTCGATTACCGCAAGCGAATTCACGCCGTCCGCTTCGGCCTGGAAGTTGGTTATTATCCTGTGTCTTAGAACCGACTGGGCGACGAATTTTATATCGTCCTTTGAAACGGCGGTTCTTCCGGCTAAAAGCGCGCTGGCTTTGGCGCCGAGTATGAGATAGAGCGACGCGCGCGGGCCCGCGCCCCACGAAACGTATTTTTTAGTGATATCGGGGCTGCCATTTTCCTTGGGTCTTGACATCGTGGCTAGTTTCACCGCATATTTTACGAGCGAATCGGAAACGGGAACGTTTCTGACAAGATCCTGAAGCCGCAAAATATCCTTTGCGTTTAAAACAGGCTTTATATCGTGGGAAACGGATGAAGTATAGTTCTTAGTTATTTCGACTTCCTCATCGAAAGCCGGATAGTCGATATGGATATTGAACATGAATCTGTCGAGTTGAGCTTCCGGCAGCGGGTACGTCCCTTCCTGTTCGATGGGGTTCTGAGTGGCCAGAACGAAGAACGGCAGCGGGAGGTCGTACGTTTTTCCGCTTACGGTGACGCGGGATTCCTGCATCGCCTGAAGAAGCGCCGCCTGCGTTTTAGGGGGCGTTCTGTTTATTTCGTCGGCCAGGACGATATTTGAAAAAACGGGCCCCTTAATAAATTTAAAAGATCTCGCTCCGCTCTTCTGGTCTTCCTCGATTATATCGGTTCCGGTGATGTCCGACGGCATAAGATCGGGCGTGAATTGTATGCGGTTGAAGGAAAGATCCAATGCCCGCGATATGGTGGATATAAGAAGCGTTTTGGCGAGACCCGGAACGCCCACTATGAGCACGTGTCCTTTCGAGAACAGCGATATCAGCACTTTATCTATTACTTCGCGCTGGCCCACTATGACCTTTCCAATCTCAGCCTGAAGCTTTTTATATGATTCCGCGAAATTTTTTAAAAGTTCGGAATCGAGGACTTTTTCTTTCTGTGACTGTTCCATGTTGAGCTATCTTCCCTTTCAATTTTATTTAATTAATTGTTTCCTGGTCTTTCAAGGTTTTCCAAGGCTTTTCGCCGGCCTGCTTTTGTCCGTCGGGTTTAGCGAACCGGCCTTTATATCTCACCGCGTGGAGGCGATCATAAAGAAAATAAGTCCTGATGACAGGACTTCGAGTAAAAAAATCCGGTTTTATATTTATTTATTTTTTTTTCGGGCGTCCTTACAGATCGATAATGTCTGAAAATTCTTCATACTTCTTTGAGATCAACGGTCGGCTTACTGCGCGGCGCTCATTTTCTCGCGTATCTTATCCATGTCCTTGAATTTGTATGTTCCACCGTAATAAGCGTAATATCTGTCAGGCATAGGTCTGGCGAGTATCTTTCCTTCGCCCGATGCTTCGACTATCAAAGGCCTTCCGTCTTTGTCGCGGCCGGTGAAATAGAAAGCGTGACCCCATCCGTCATGTTCCTTCAAGATGATAAAATCACCTGGTTTTGTTGTCATGGGCGGTATAATTCCGTCATCCGTGATCTGTGTCGCGTAACTTTCCAGTTCGCGTCCGGGGACTTTTGAATTAAACGGCGCTTTAATGCCATTCTGTTTGCAAAGGTCCATGTACACTCTCTGGACGAACCCGCCGCAGTCGATGCCCGCGATGCTTTCAAATTCTTTTTGAGCGGATTTCGAATAATAGTTAAATGTATTTGGATTTACGTACTTTTCATAATACTCGTCGCCATGGAGTTCCTTGCGGTTTCCGGCGGCCACTTTCTTTTTATAGTCATCGAGCGAATCGAAACCGCCTATTTTGAAGGCCACTTCGGCTTCGACCCACGGATCGGTAACGTTTTTAAAAGCTTTTGCCCATGCGTCGTCTTTGTATTGTGAATTCAGTTTTTGAAGTATTTTTTCAGCTTCGGCGGTTTTGCCGTTTTTGGCTTTAGCCTCCGCGAGATAAAACAAAGCCTGTTTATTTGAGGAATCTTTATTTAAAGCGGTCTGGAAGTTTTCTTCCGCTTTCGCGAAGTTTCCGGCTTGAAGCGCTTTATAGCCATCGAACATGAAGTCGGCGATGGTTTTGGTGCCGAAGAGTTTGCGGAAAAAGCTCATGCCCGGGTTTTTGGGCGCTTCGGCTATTTTGGCGTCATATTTTTTTATACTTGCCGCGAGTTTTTCATAATTCGATGAACTAGCGGTTGCAGCCTGGGTTTCCGGCGTTGCAGCCGTGGTTTGCGGCTGCGTTTGAGTTGCTTCCGGTTTGTTTTTAAGGAGCTTTTCATACTGAGCCTTGTAATAAATATACGCTTTGAGTTTTTGATCGGATTCGACGCCCGTGGCCGTCCCGGTTTGAAAGTCGGCGATGGCTTTCATGCAGTCTTTATATGAAGCCTGCATCATGTTGTATGCTTCCTTCAAGTTTTTGGGGGCCTTGAATTCGTCGGCGAAAGATGTGGAAACGCTGAAAAGTAATGCGAAAAGGACCGTTAAAACTAATAATCTTTTCTTCATACTGATTTCCTCCCGCTATTTATTATAAAATTAATACAATCAAAAATTTTTATTTATTATATTATATCATATAAAAACTGAAATTTCAATTTCAATTTGTTCATGATTTTCAGCGTTCGCGGATTAAAAATTTCACTTTATGATTTTACCTATTGATTTTAAGAGATTAATGTTATAGAATCTCTACTTGCGAGTCGTATTCAAATTAAGTCGAAAGGGTTTCTCTCATGGATTGGAAAAGCGGTTTTAAGATCTTCGGCGGCGGCCGGGGGAACAAAGATGTTGAAGAACTAATAAACGCGGGTATGGTGCATGCATCTTCCCATAATTTAGAGCAGGCATTAGAGTGTTACGAAAAAGTTATCGCGATAGAACCCGAAAATTCAGACGCATGGTTTTATAAATCTATCACTCTCGCGGATCTCGGAAAACATGAGGACGCGATAAAATGTTACGAAAAAACCATTCAGATAAATCCGCGCCATGCTGAAGCCTGGTATATGAAGGGGCTTCTGCTTAAAAATATTTTGCGTAAATTCAACGAGTCTATTTATTGTTTTGATAAGGCCGTTATGATAAGTCCGGCGCATTCGAATGCTCTTCATGAAAAATGTCTGGTCCTGCTTGATCTGAATAAAAATTCAGACGCGCTGGCGGCTATCGAAAAAGCCGTTCAGGCGAGTCCGGCCGATCCGAAAATAATTATGGCGAAAGGTCTCGTGCTTGAAAAGATCGGCCGCCTTCATGACGCGCTGGAATTTTACACGAAAGCGCTGGCGGTTGACGCATCGTATTCGGAAGCCTCTATAAACCGCGGAAATATCCTTTTCAGGATGGGAAAACTTGAAGAAGCCATGTCCTGTTACGCGAGCCTGGGTGAAGCCGATCCGCGCTGCTGGTGCAGTCAGGCGATGGTGCTGGCTTTCCAGAAAAAGCACGCGGACGCCCTTCAGCATTATGAAAAGGCGCTTGAATTAGACCCTGAATATTCAAAAGCATTGTATTTAAAGGGAGTAACGCTTAGAGACCTGGGCGAAGCCGCCCGGGAACTTGAATGCTATATGAAGGCTATAGAGATCGATCCTAACTATTCGGACGCCTGGCTCGGCCGTGGCGAATGCCTCTTAAATGCCGGGCAACTGTTCGAGGCGGTAGGTTGTTTCGATAAAGTCACGGCGCTTACGCCGGATAGTTCACATGCATGGCACAGCAAGGGCACCGCGAATATGCGGGCCGGGAATTTTTCCGAAGCCGTCCTGTGCTTCAACAAGGTTATTTCGCTAAATCCTAGATCCGCCGCCGCCTGGGCGGGGAAGGGCCTGGCGCTTTTCAACATCGGGAAAAAGCAGGATTCCCTGGCGTGCTTCGACGAGGCGATAAAGCTCGATCCGAAGGATGCCTCGGCGATCATAAACAAAGGCATGCTCTTATGCGATATGGGCCGTCCGGCCGACGCCATAGCGTTATACGACAGGGCTATCGACATGAGGCCGGAGCAGTCCGATCTCTGGATAAAAAGGGCCGTCTCGCTGGAAAAATTATTCAAGATAAGCGAAGCCGTCGAATCATACAAAAATTTCCTTAAATATTGTCCGGTTGGAAACGACGAATTGACGGCTAATATAAAAGAAATTATAAAAAAACTCGATTCGCGCGGACCTTCCGAGCCCAGCGCATTGCACGCGGCCGGCGATTCTTTTGAAACATTGATGGGGAAAGGACTTTCGCTCCTGCGAAGCTCTCTCGCGGACGCGCTCGCGTGCTTCGATACGGCCATCGCCTTAAAGCCGGACGACGCAGGCGCTTTGATTGCCAGAGCCTCGGTTTTAAGAGAACTTGGCCGCCATCTGGAATCGATTGACGCGTTTGAGCGCGTTATAGCTATAGACCCTAAAAATTACGAGGCTTTTCGCGGGATCGGCGCTTGCCGCAAAGCGCTGGAAGATTATGAAGCCGCGTTAAAAAATTATCAAAAAGCTCTTGAAATAAAGCCGGCTGACCATCAAACGCTGCGCGAGATCGGCGACGTATATTATGTAAGCGAAAATATCAAAGAGGCTCTTGAATTTTATGATAAAGCCCTGGTTATAAGTCCTTCCGACCCGGCCTCGGTTTATGGCCGCGGGAACTGCCTGAAAAAAATGATGAAATACGATAAGGCGTTAATTTGTTTCGAACAGCTGATTCAGGCCGATTCGAAACACGCGGGCGCCTTATTCGGCCGCGGTTTCTGCCTGAACGCCATGGGGTTGTATTCCGACGCCATTAAATGTTTCGACGGCATATTGAAGGAGATAGATCCTAAAAATTCAGAAGCCCTTCTTTATAAGGGCATGGCGTTGAATCAAACCGGTAGTTTCGATTCCGCTCTTTTATATTTAGACAGATGCCTCGCGTTGACCCCGTCTGAAAAATTAGCATGGCTTTATAAAGGCGAGATTTTCGAAAAATTGAAAAAACGCAATGACGCGGTTACATGCTTTGATAAATTCCTTGAACTTGAGCCTGGAAACGTCAGAATCCTGGTTAAAAAAGGCGGCCTGTTATATAAAATGGGCAAGAATCGCGAGGCTGTCGCGGTTTATGAGCTGATACTTGGTATAGACGATAAAAACGCGGCTGTGTGGCGCGAAAAAGGCGATGCGCTTAAAAATATAGGGCAGCCGGAAGAAGCGATTAAATGTTTTGACCGCGCGCTGGAACTTGTTCCGGGCGATACGCCGGCGTTATATCTTAAGGGAATGACGTTAAGAAGTCTTGGCAAGACCCGTGAAACTCTTGAAGTTTTTAAGAATTATATAAAGCTGGCGGCCGGCTCTCATGGACGCGTTGGGAGCTCAGGTGCCGGAGATGGCCGGGAAGCGGGGGACGCCGGTCCGGATGAGGAAAAAATAGCAAAGGCTAATTCTATCATAGCCCAGCTCGAAAAATATGTCATTTAAAAAAAACGCTTTAGTATTTGAGAACTCTTTCGAAAAATTCTTTGATCTTGTTGCAATCGCTTGAAGCGTTGCTTAAAAGTTCATTAAATTCCGACACTTCGGTTTCCGAACAGTAAAAGTTCACTTTAAAGGTCTCTTCCACGAACATCGGATTTGAATTTCCAGAGATCATAAGAACCCCCTTTTTCGCCGGTCCAATTTCGCCGGCGGCTTCATTGAACCTTCTAACTTAGTTATCGTCAAAAATCCGTGAATCGCTTAATCATACCGGTTACCGTATAAAACAAAAAACGCCCCGAACGGGCGTTTTGGCGAAAAATATAGTTTCGCGGCATTAATTTTTTTGTAAAGCCGTTTTAACGGATCGTCATTTCCTCTCGTTTTTTACTCGAACTCTCACGGCCCAGCCATTTTTTAACGAATAAAGTTTTATAAGCGATACCGGCCTGCCGTCGCACGAAGATACTTCGGCGGCTGATTTTTTCGTGTCGATTTTGATAAGGAAATCATCGCCAGCGTTGCCGTCGTAATCGATCCGTTCTTCGATAACATCGGCGAATCCGGTTTCCGAGCGCAGGACGATTTGCACGAAGCCATCGGCGTTCTCGCCGATCAGCGCGGGGAACACGGGTTTTTGTATCGTCATTTTATAACCGTTCTTTTCGACGACTCTAAGCGTTTCACCTCCGGTATAAAGGGGTGAAACTTTCAGGCCGCTCGCCTCGACGAATTTTTTCGATAGAAAATCGCTTCCGATGAAAATAACGATGATCAAAAGTATCGCGGCCACGGCCCATATGTATCCGATGATGTTTTTAATCGAGTTCATTTTATTTTATCCTCTCTTTAAATAACGCCGGTGGCGATCAGTTTGAAAATTTTCGCGAGGCTTGCCTGGAACCATCCGCCGGAAAAAGTCGCGAAGAGAAGAAATGCCGCGTAGATGAAAAGAATGCGCTTCGCGGTCGGGTTCAACCCGTAAATGGTTCCCTTTATATGGATTTGCGCGGCGCCCTTCGGGCATATATCGACGCATTTTCCACATTTGACGCATGTTATCGCGGCGCGTCCTTCTTTTACGCATGCTTCGTCGAGCGAAAGCGTCGGGCAGTTTTTAACGCACGCCATACATTTGACGCATTTCTCACGATCGATCGTGATGTCGAACGGACTGATATAATTCGCGGCGCCCTGCATGGCTCCGAACGGACAGAAAAGAGCGCACTGCGTCCTTTTTTTTGTCAGCAACGGGAGCGCGATTACGAGCGATATGAATAGCGACACGCAGACGATCATCTTAATCAGAGATTCGATCGAAGTCACGCTTTGATATTCAGTGACCGTTTTATACGGACAGGCCCATTCGCAATATGTCGGTGAAAGATAAACCGCCGAGGTCAGGGCAACGGTTAAAAGTACGGCGTAAGGCATATATTTAAGATTTTCGCTGATTTTCGCAATAACGGGTTTTTTTAAAAATCGTGAAAATCCGTCATCCATTCCGCCGAAAAAGCAGCCCCATGAACACCAGCCGCGGCCGATTGAAAGCGAGACGCCGATCCAGACGACGAGCATGCTTGCGATCGAAGCGTATCCGCCGATCATTGTGCCTGGAAATATTATTGTTTTCGTGAGCGCAGCCGGTATTATCATCATCGTAGTGGCGATGTGGCAGAACGGTATCTGGCAATTTATGAGCGTATCATCGGTGAACGCCATACTGCCGCGAGCTTCAAGCATATGGGAAATGAACGAGAAGACGAAAAGTATTGATGATGTGAAGTAAAGCGGGAGCCTGTATTTATCCGTCTTTCCAGTCTTAACCATTAAATAGAAAATGGAGTTGAATAAAATATAAGTAGCGGCGAGTGCGACGAAAGCGTAACCATCTGAAGGTTTTTTGCCGCCCGATAAAAGCAGCAGCGTCAGAAGCATCATCGGCAGCGCTATAAAAAAAGATTTTATGGCTCCGATCTTCTCGGAGCCGGACTGGGGTTTATTGATTTCGTTCATTATAAGCTCCGTCATTTTTTTAAAATTTCGAGTATTTTCTCAAACAGAAAATCTTTTCAGCATTGATTTTTCGAATCCAGGCGATATGAAGACTAATTGATGATCTTCATTCTGCCGGGTTCGGGCGGTATTATTTCGTCATGATTTTTAATATATTCGATCATGGTGTCGCGCATGAAAAATCCGTTATCTGATTTGGTTTTAGCGTTCTTAAAAAATATGTTTCCGTTTTGATTGCCTTCGGCCATATAGGATATGGTTGTAACTTTATAGGTTTTATCCATTTCGAGAGGTTTTCCGCCGATCATTATATCGCGCGCTGCCTTGTTTTTAACGTCAAGAGTGAAAGATACGCCGCCGTACTGATAGCCCGAAGCGACCGAGTAATTTTCAGCGATGAATTTAAAAATGGCGTTTATTTCAGAGCCCTTCATGTCATATGTAACTAGCGAATTATCGAAGGGCAATATGCTCATTACCGTTCCGGTCGTGATAACGCCGCCCGGCATCATTTCGCGTATCGTTCCGGAATTTATTATCGACATGTCAGCGGAACATGAATTTTTTATAACGTCGCACACGAAACTTCCGATGGGCAGGTCTTTTAAATGCTTTTCCTCCTCGGGATAGAGCATATCTTTAGCGCAAGTCCCTATCTTGACTCCCGTGAGCGATTTGATCTGTTTTTCATATGAAGCCATTAATTTTTCCACTTCGGATCTTTTGGATGTTTTGATTTTCGAGTCTATCGGCCAGAGAGTGCCTTTATACGCCGATATTTTTCGGGCTCCGTCGAATGAAATCTCGAATTGTCCTAAAAAGGCCGCCCATTTAAAGTTTTGAAGCACAAGGGAACCGCCCAGACCGTTGGCGGCTCCATTTTTTACTAAAACGGGCGCGTCTAGGCGCGTGTTGGTATGCCCGCCTATTATTATATCAACGTCTTTTATATTTTTAGCGAATTCCAGGTCCGGGTCGTAGCCCAGGTGGGAGAGCATTACTATAACATCCACGTGTTTTCGAAGCATCGCGGCTATGCGCGATATTATCTTCATCGCGTCTATGTAAAAAAGGTCCTGAGTATATTTCTGGGGTGTGACCTGCCACGGCTCGTCGCCGATGGCGCCGATAACGGCTATTTTCAATCCGCCGCGGTTGAATATCTTGAAAGCCGGGAAAACTGGTTTGTTAGTGCCTTTATAAAAAACGTTTCCGCATAACAATGGGAAATCGGCTTTTTCAAGCTGTTTTAAAAGGTTGGAAAGCCCGTCGTCGAGGTCGTGATTTCCAAGCGTGGTGGCGTCATAGCCGCACAGGTTCATAGCCGCGATATCCGCTTCGCCTTTAAAGAAAGTGTAAAAAGGCGTTCCCTGAAAAATATCGCCGGCGTCGAGCAGAAGAAGTTCCGGATTTTTCGCCCGTAGTTTTTTTATTACCTCGTAGCGTCTGGCGATTCCCCCGACCTTCTTGCCGACATCCGGCATATCGAAAGGGACCAGGTGCGAATGAGTATCGTTGGTGTGAAGTATCGTGATTTTCCCGTCGGTTTTTTCGGCCGCGTATGAGCCGGTGCCAAAGATCGCGGCTAATATAAAAAATATTGCGAAAAACGAATATTTCATACCCCTTTTTTTATCATAAGCTTTTATTGTTTTCATTTTCATACCTTCCTTTTGTGAATAATCGGATGATTTTACCAAATGACTCTTGAAATGTCAATATTATTAAGAAGATTATCCCTTGAGCGAGTCTTCAAAAAACAAAGCCGGCCGGATGGACCCGGTCGGCTTTGTTATAGATTTTAAGTGAGTCGAGTATTTTATAATAACTTTAGTTTTTATTAGTTATTCGGCAAGCCCGCGCAGAGCCAGACCGAGCGCGACAGTATACGTTTGTTTTTCTTCATCCGGGCAGCGCAGCGCCTGAAGGTAAGGCGAATCAGGTATCGTTACGCCAGTGATGGACATGCCGCCGGCTTTGAAGTAGTTCTTCATAAATCCGGATATATTATTGACGCACGCGAGTCCGCCTGTTATGACGACCTCTTTTATTTTATCGTTGTTTTTATCTTCATAATTTTTGAGGATTTCCATGGTTTTATCGAGATATCTTTCGATCTCTGCTTTGAACGCGCCCATATATTTAGCGTCATCGCCCTGATCTTTGGGTTCGCCCGCGGGGATGCTGGTGATATCGTCGAGTTCTAATGATGCCCCGAAGCCCGCCTGCGGCGCCGAAGAAGACCCCATGCCGATGCCGTGTTTTAATTTAAGAATTTCGGCCTCTTCCTTTGAAATATTGAGCTCCTGGGCTATGTGGTTGGAAAATATGGCTCCGCCGTCATCTTTTATCGTCTCGGTGTGGCGAAGGATGCCGTCGCGAACAATGGAGACATTGGTCGTCGTGGCTCCGCCTTCAATGAGGCACACGCTGCCGACAGCCGTCTGATCGAGTTCAAGGGCGTTTATAGCGGCGAGAACGTCTATATCGACGACGAGCGTATCAAGAGGGAGCCCGGCGTCCCGGAGCATAGCCTGAAATTCTCCCACTTTCGCTTTTTCGGCGGAAACATATAGCACCGGGAATACCGGATTGCCATCGCTTCCGCTTACGGGGCCGCGCAGCAGAGCGTAGTTAATAACGAATTCGTTCGTGTTGAATTCGCGCATTTTAAGTTCCGCCTGCTTTTCAGCGTCTTTAACGGTTTTTACGGGAAATTCCGCGATGTTCATTTCTGTGTCCTGGCCGTCCATGCAGACGACCGTTACGGTAGGCTTTAGCATGTTTTCCTTGAAGATCTTGCTGATCGCGGCTCGCTGGTCGGTGATGTTTTTTTCACACGCGAATTTCGTGATCTGAGGCCTTCCGCTGCCTCCGAATGTAAGTTGGACCATCTTTACCCATGAGCTTCCGATGTCTAAGCCTACAGAAACTTTTGGACCGCCGAATAATCCCATATCTAAAATCCTCCCGTTATTTTTCCTTTTGAGTTTTTTTAAGATCCTCCCGAATTAAATCAGGCGGCGCTTTTTACATAATCCTTACGTAACCTTCGTCGCGCATTTCTTTCAGGCAGCGCGCGATTTTCTTGCCGGCTCCTTCGGACATGGCGCTTATGGATTCTACCTTCGATATCTCGCCGGCGTCCAGAAATATTCCGCCGCAGCTTTTGCAGTGTTCTACCATAAGGTCGCTTGTTTTAGCGTATTTCATGCTAAAGAGTTTTTTCCCGCAGCACGGGCACGCAAGTTTCGTTTCGACGGCGGTACTTATAACCGCGTTATAATCGGGAAAGTCGCTTTCCATTTCAGCCGATTTAGCGGTTTCTCCCTTGTCGAGCCATATTCCCTTGCATTTATCGCAAAGATCGACGGTGACGCCTTCGGATGTCTTGAAATTATGTAAAGTTTTAGCGTTGCATTTAGGGCATGAAAGGGCCGAAGTTTTATTCATCTTGAATCTCAGGTTCCACACTTCCCGGCTTATGCGCAGCTTTATATCCTCCGGATTCGCTGATATTTTTTTGAGATCGCCGGCTTCGCCGCCATCCAGCCATAATCCGGAACAATTTTCACAGTAATCGATCAAAAGCTGAGAAGAACCGGTATATCTCATTTCCTTAAGGCCGCTTGAGCATATCGGGCATTTTTTGCCGGATTCCTTAGCTTCTTTTACGAGCCTTTTGAAATCGGGTATGTCTTCGGAAAAATTCGTGAATTCGCCTATTTCGCCTTTATCGAACCACATTCCGCCGCATTTGGCGCAGGAATCTACCTCTATGTTGGCGGAGATCTTTTGCGCGTCGAGCTGCGTATCTTTGCATACCGGGCATTTTTTCATTTCAAAGCACATCCCTTTCGTTCAATCTTTACGGTGAACTTTTTTATATTATTTGGTCAGTTCGGATATTACGCTTTCGTCAACCTGAAATCCCATGCCTTTTTTCTTTATGTTGTAGAACGCGCGGCGCATTCTTACAAGGCGTCTTGCGTTCTCGGGGCTCTGGTGCATTTTTGCTTCGTCCTCGGCCTTCGGCAGGACATAGAGAAGGTCTTTGTAGAGCTTTTGCTCGGCGGCCGAAAGGCGCTCGATCTTGAATTTTCCGTCAGGCGCCGTTGTAGCGGTGGTTTCTTCGCTGACAGCCGCTTTTTTTGTTTTTATTTCCTCGCCGGCCGCGTTCTCTTCCCTTGTGGAAGAAACGACCTGATTTTCTTTATTTACGTCGAACTGATAGCTTTTTATATTTCCGGTTTCCTCATTCTGGATTACTATGGCGTCGGATTCTTTCTTGCTGCCGCTTAATATGCCTTCGATCTCTTCGAGAACTATCAGCGCGTCGCCATAGAAGCCTTTTTGAGCCTGGTCGGCGGCGAGCGTGAGAACGTCTTCAACTTCGGCGCGCGTTTTAGCGGCTAAGTCGTCCTTTTTTTGCGAAAAAAGCTTTACGGCCGCGATCATTTGCTTATCGTACTTGGCTTTAACGCTTTTTTCTAAACTATCCCCGGCTTTTTTGTCTTCAACCGCTTTTTTTTCAGCGGCCGGTTTTACCTTAGCCGTTGTTTTTTTCTTGGTTTCCTGCGCTATCGAGACGTCCGCGGTGAAAATAACGCCCGACACAAGAAGCGATGCGCATACCAGTATCTTTAAAATATAGCTTTTGTTTATGAGTCTCATTTTACTATAACCTCCGATTAAATTTATGAATAAACATGTAATAACTCGATGATTGCACTTAAGGCTCATTATTTTATCACAAATTAACTTGCCTTGTCAAATGGATAAGCCAAAACTCGGCGTTTAACGTTGTTTGGTTTCGAAGAAAGTTCCCAATTCCTTCTGGCAAAGCATTACCTGATGAGTCGCCTCATCGCGCCAGCCAGCCTTCTGGTTTAATTTGAGCGCTTTTCGAAGCTCGAATTCCGCTTCCGCCCATTGTTCTTTTTTCGTCAGGCAGTAGCCGTAAATGAAGTGGGCGTCGGCGTCTTTCGCAAAAAGAAAGATCGATTCCTTGATAAGTTTTATGCCTTCGTCATAATTTTTTTCGCGAAGTTGAGCGTTGGCTTTTTCGCGAAGCGTTTCGGACAGTATCATTTTTTGCTCGACCTGTTCGTTATTGGCTTCGTCAACCCATTTGTCGATTTCGGTCTTTTTATATTTTTCAAATTTGCCCAATTTAAAAGACGGCGGCGGCGGGAAAAATTCCTTTACCGTTTGAAGATCAACGCCGAGGTATTCGGCCAGCTCATCCATGCTCATGTATTCTTTGTTCATTTTATCCTTCCTTCCGTATCCATATCTATTTTTTTCAAACGTTTAATGAGTTCTATTATGGCGTCGCATACCTTCACTCCATCGGTGAAACGGTCGGCCACGGTAGCGAACATATTGAAGCCGTCGCCGCCGGAAGCCGTGAAATCACTCATGGCGACAGTGTAGAGCGTGTTATCGTTTATGGGCTGGCCGTTAAGAGAGAGTTCGATAAGTTTCCCCTCCTTGTAAGCTACCTTCATTCCTTTCGAGACGTGAAGAAAACCGCCAAAAGTTCCGGACTGCCTTTTTTTGGCTATAAGTTCAAATGCGCTTCTTAAAATATTTCCCTTCATCGTGAGTTTGGATACTAGATTACTGAAAGGGAAAACGTTGATGCACTGTTCGATGGTTATCGGCCCGGGGTTTATGCTGTTTCGAAGGCTTCCGCCGTTTATGATGCCGATGTCGGTGCCCGCGTGGTTTTTAAGCGAATCGGCGACGAGGTTGCCCAGGTTGGTTTCACCGGCGCGCACGGAGTCCTTATCGCCGATGAGAGGCTTTAAATTTTCTCCGATGACGGACTTAACTTCGCCATCGATCTTTTTTTTGTATTCTTCGATCATTTCGGAGGCTTTTTTGTCTTTTGGAATATTTTTATCCATTCTGTTGAGCTTCCCGTCCACAAGGCGCCATTTTTTAGTTTCACGCGAAAACGCCATGTTTACTTCGCCTACGAATTCGTCTTTCTCGTAAGCCTGATTGATGACGACCTGCTGGCCGCGAGATGTTCTTAAAACGACGGGGGATACCAGAAGCGAATGGGAATGTCCGCCGATTATAAGGTCTATGTCGGCGACGAGTTCCGCAAGTTCCAGATCCTCCTTGAGACCCATGTGCGAAAGGACCAGTATCATGTCGACTTTCGGGCGCAGTTCTTTAACGATAGGCGCGATGGCCTCGACGGGATTTATGAGCTCGATATCCGTAAGATTTTTTGAGCTGACCAGCGAGAAAAGATTCTGCGTTATAACGCCTATTATGGCTATTTTTAATCCATTAACCTCTTTTATTACGTACGGTTTAACTTTTTTTGAAGCGTCCGGATAACTTTTTCCAAAAACGACGTTGCAGTTTACTTTTTCACAGTTAAGTTTTTCGATGGCCTTTAAAAGCCAGGCGGGGCTTTCGTCGAATTCGTGATTACCGAAGCAGGCTACGTCGTATCCGGCCATGTTCATGAATTCATAATCCGCAAGGCCTTTGAAAAAATTAAAATAAAGAGTGCCCTGAAACACGTCTCCGGCCGACAGAAGAAGAACGTTAGTATTCTTTTCGCGCACCGATTTTACGAAACTTATTATGCGAGGGAATCCGCCGACCTCCTCGGTGTCCTTGCCGTAGCCCACTTCATGGCTGTCGACGTGAGCGTGCGTGTCGTTGGTGTGAAGTATTTTGATAGCGACCTCGCCCGATGCGGCCTCATCGTGCGCGAGGACCGGCCGGGAAGACGCCGTTATAATAAATAAAAATAAAATTGAAAATAAAAGATAACCAATGATGCGTTTTTTGTTTATAAAAAAATTAAATTTCATGATAGCGACCTCTCCTTTTGGGTTACATGCAGCGTTTTTCATGGTCTGAAATTTATTCGAGCATTGAAAGATATCTTTCGGCTGTATCGGGAAACAGCGTGAAAACGTTCGAGCCCGGAGGAAGCGAAAGGGCGACCTCTTTTGCGGCGAAAGCGGCTGCGCCGGATGAGATTCCGGCAAGAATGCCTTCAACGGACGAAAGTTTTTTGCAGGATTCAAACGCCTGTTCGCTTGAAACTTTTACGATCCTTTTTATTATAGCGGTATTCAAGATTTTTGGGATGAAGCCGGCTCCGATTCCCTGTATTTTGTGAGGACCCGGCTGACCGCCGGAGAGTACCGGCGAAGATTCAGGTTCCACCGCGCAAATAAGCGTTTCAGGAAAATATCTGGATACAACCTCCGAAACGCCGGTAAGGGTGCCGCCCGTTCCCACGCCGAATACAAGCGCGTCGGGCTTTATGCCTGTTTGAAACATGAAATTTAAAAATTCCACGGCGGTCGTCCGGCGGTGTATCTCGGGATTGGCTGGATTTTCAAACTGCTGAGGCATGAAGTGGGACGCGTTTTCAGCTTTTATATTCGAGGCCATTTCTATGGCGCCTTTCATTCCCTTCGCGCCTTCGGTGAGAATTATCTCTGCGCCGAGATGTTTGAGCATGCGCCTGCGCTCTATCGACATTGTTTCGGGCATGGTCAGCTTGAGCTTGAGTTTAAGCGCCGCGCAGACCAGCGCGAGGCCTATGCCGGTGTTTCCCGAGGTCGGTTCGATTACCACGGTTTCATCCGTGATTAATTTTGAAGATATAGCCTGCTGTATCATGGCGTAAGCGATTCTGTCCTTGACCGAATAACCTGGATTTACCGATTCAATTTTAGCGAAAATATTTCTGCGTTTGAGATCTTCCGAAGCGTCAGCTGAAAAGATCCTGATAATTGGAGTATTTCCAATTCTTGATAATATCGGGGCAATTTTATTCATCGTTGAACGCTCCTTTTTATCGGTTGAGGATCAGAACAGCCATCCGCTTACGACTTCCTGCATTCCCGTTATAAGCCAGTCGCTGTTCTTCTTGGCAATATTAAATATTATTACTTCGGGATGCCTTTCGGCTTCCGAGAACTTAATGTGGATCTCTCCCGTTTCTTCGTTGAACTGTTGAGCTACCACATCGATGTCCTTGCTTTGAATGTGAGCCGACATTTCCCGCAGAGTCAGTTCCGTGATCCTGTTAGGGTCTTTTTGCATAGTCGCTTCCATGGAGGCGCGTAATTGCTTCATTTTAACCTCGTCGGTAGCCTGAAAATCGGCAGTTATAAGCGGAGACATGTCCGAATTTTTCAGTATCGCGATTATGGCTTCATTAGGAAGATTTAAAACCTTTTTGCTGACGGATTTAGTAAATGGTTCGGCTTCGATATAGCTTTTAGCGTCCGAGAAGTTTCCGGATTTTATCATGGTCAAAAAGAATACGACCTTGACGTCCGGGGATTTTGTGTTGATGCATGAAACGGCTATTACGGATAAAAAACTTGCGAACAGGAAAAATATTATAGTTCTCTTCATTGTCATTTGAACCTCTACAAAAAAAATTGCTTTATAATGGGATTTTATGTTAAAATTAATTGAATTAATTAAATTTGAATTATATCACTTTTTTATTTAAAGGTCAATTAAAATGTATATCGCGGTCATGGAAAATTTTCATATATCAGCCTTAAGAATGCCTTGTTTTGAAAGGCTGGAATCCATTATAATGGGTGAATCGGGTATAAACGCATACTCTCTTCAACCGTTGGCTCATTACGGGAAGCTATTCAGCCTTGAAAGATGTAGCGAAACTCCCGGAGAATATCAAGCGCCGGGAAAAAAAGAATGCCGCGTTCTTGAAAAGATAGAATGGGATATTCCGGCAGCGGCCGATTCCGAATGGCTTCTCGGCGCGGCGGAATTTATAAGTTCCTTCGAGGATAAAAGTCACGCTCATCTTTTCGGCTTTTATGCGATTGCTTCGGTGAGGGGCACGGGCCTTGCCTCCGAATTGCTTCGGGCATCCGAACGCGAGCTTTCGTCTTCATTCGCTATTAAGAGCATAGATCTTTCAGTTTCAGGAGAAAATTTACGGGCCGTCTCTTTTTACAAAAAAAACGGATATCAGATATGTGAAAATTTCAGGGATTTTTATGGCGCCGGCAATCACCGGCTTATCATGAAAAAAAGCTTATGAAAAAGGTCGCGCTATGTTAAATTATTTTTTGTTCTTTTCGTTCGCTTTAATTCTCGCGTTTTATAGCGCCATGCGTTTGAAGAAAACCAGAAAAACCAAGATCGAAGAATATTATGAAATCCACGATACGCTGCTTCAAGGCCTTGAAAAAGAGTCGTGCGTTAATATCTCCGGTATTCCCGAATTTGAGAACCGACTTTTGGCGCGTGGTTTTGATTTTTTGGGGATATATCTCGGAGAAAAGAACGAACGCGTAATTCTTGCGGTTTATGCCAATAAAAATTTTTCCGTGTATGCAAGTTTTTTTATATTTCCGGGCCGCGCGGGATTGTTTTCGCCGGAGCTTATGACGCAACGGTATGACGAAAAAATACTTTTGACCTCGGCTTTGGAGCCGCGCCGGATGAAGCTTTCTGGATGGATCGAACACAACCCTTGCGAAGAGCTTTCGGCGTCCGGCGATATTTCCGCGCTGTGTTCGGATGAATTCATAGGCGTATTCGACAGGGCCCTTGCGGCTCATGTGAAAAAAATTATGCAGTCGCATAAATCCGGTTTCGCTCCGTATTATGCGACGCCTGAAAATTACGCGGCATGCCGAAATTATCTTGCCGGCCTTGAAAAAATTATTGGCGGCGGCAATTGAGCGTTTTAGTTTTTCCCCATGCTCAAAGTCTTATGCGCGACATCATTTCTACGGCGCGATGTTCGATCTCTGAATTTTTCGGAGCGAATGCGGACGATAATTTAAATTCTTCGTAAGCTTCCGAGAGCATGCTTTTTTTGGCGTATGCGATTCCTAACATGAAATGCGCGTCAGGGTCGCTCGAATTGATGGAGATGGCCCTTTTCGCTTCAACAATGGCGTCGTCGTATTGCTTCATCGATATAAGCGAATGGCCGACTTTTATTATTTCCTTGATCTGTTTGAGCGAGCTTTCTTCGACGAAGACCGTCAAAACGTATTGGCGGTTGACGAGCATGAATTCTTTTGTGTAAAGAAGCTTATCGTCATTGATCGAGTAAACGCGCGCGTTAGTGACGGGGACGAAGTCCTTTTTGCTTGTGTCCATGTTGAGCATATCGGAAAGCCTTGTGTTTTCGGTCAGATGGACGTCTCCGACTATTTTAAACATCTCGCATATGATGACCACGCCAAGTTCTTCTTTTGGTTTTTTCATAACATTTAAGCTTTTAGGCGATTCCTTGCGTGAGGAAGGAACGAAAGCCGATCTAGTTTCTTCTGCCAATTTTATACAACCCCCTATCGGTTCCTAAATATATGGCACTGCCGTCAACATAGATCGAATTGATCTGACATTGTTTGAAATTTACGCTGTCGTTGAAATTCATGTTGAAACAGTTCCCTTCAGAATTTATCGACAAACCGTTGTCGGTTGCGAAGTAAATTGTTGACTTGTAAAAGTAAATCGCGCGCACGAAATTGCTTTCTATGCTGCCGCGCCCTTTAATGGTGTTCTGCCATGTTGCGCCGTTATATTTCGAATAGCCGCCTGATGTTCCAAAATAAACCGTGTTCTGGGCCGAGTCGATCGCTATCATATGCACGTTGTTGTTGATAAGCTGCGACGTATGATCGTCCATTATCTCGATTTTGGAGTCTCTTATAGAATTGGCGCCCGAATATTTGGTGCCAGCCCAGAGCACGCGAGAGTTCGGATCGTAGGCCACCGAACTTATCATGTTATCGGAAAGTCCTTTTGATTTGTTGATGATATTGAATTTATCGCCTTCACAGGAAACCAGGCCGCCGCCCCACGTGCCCAAAAAAAGAGCGTCGGGGCCTCCGGCGATGCACGTGACGTTATTGGACGGCAGGCCGTCCGCGACCGAATACCTCGTGAACTGTCCGTTTGAAAATTTAAACAGTCCGGCATTCTCATAGAACATAGTGCCGATCCAGAGATCGCCTTTGGCGTCATAATAAAGGGATGTTACGTTTTTGGGGG
The DNA here is from genome assembly GCA_964545075.1 of uncultured bacterium. Lineage (GTDB taxonomy): Bacteria > Muiribacteriota > UBA9980 > UBA9980 > UBA9980 > DAOPXV01. The sequence continues at coordinate 11,529 of CAZJFS010000022.1, read as the reverse complement.
ATTCGCCCTCTATGCGCGTGGATTTGGCGAAGTCATGAAAAATAAGGCCGTCGAACGTGACTATGCCGTTCCATGTTCCGACCAGAACCGATGAGCTGTCACCTGGAACCGGCGTTACCGCGGTGACGAAATCGGACGGCAATCCCCTGTCGGTGCCGAATATCTCGAAAACGTAATTTCGAATGTCATGATGCGCTTCAAAAGCGCAGGATGTTCGGGGTTGCGATAGGAGAAGCGCGGCCGCGATGAAGATCATGGCTGAATACGATAGTTTTAAAATTGAGATTGCAGTTTTTTTTGACATAACTTGAAATAACCGCCTAAAAGCTGGTGTGCGCTTTAACCTGAAGCGAAGCCGTCGGACCGTTCCAAACTATTTCATAGAACATTATCGTCCTGTTCTGGCTGTCAACGACCACGAATTCATTCTCTTTATTTACGGAAAAAGATGAAACGAACTTCGGGCTGAATTGCTCAAGATTGGTTATTTTCAGCGGGAAAGCAGGTATTTCAGGGCCTGTCGCGGAAGTTTGAGCGAGCGATAATTTGCCCTGATAGATCGTGTTGAGCACTAATATGATGTATGCCATTATTATTATAGTCATTATTTGAAAGAGCCTGTTGAAATCCAATTTCACGATGTACCCTCCGTATGAATTAAAATATTGCATGACAAACGTTTTTTCGATTAAACTTTGCGTTGTTTCGTTATGCAAAGTTGAGAGTTAAGAGTGATGAATTGAGAGCTAAATGGCTTTTTAATCATCGGAACGCTATCCCTATCATTAAAAATTAGCGTGTCGAGAAAATCCATGACTCCCTGCTCTCGACTTTACGTTCGCGGCCCGGTTCGCGCCGTCCGTTAAAATTTGATTGATCGCCTATCCAGGTCGGAAAACGCTTACGGGTATATTCTTTCCATGAGCCTTGGAAATGGAATACATTCGCGAACGTGCTGGACCTTGCAGATCCACGAAAGAGTTCTTTCAATGCCGAGGCCGAACCCGGAATGGGGAACCGATCCGTATCTTCTGAGGTCGAGATACCAGTCGAATATTTCAAGCGGCAGTTTGTGCTCTTCGATCCTTTTTTTGAGGAATTCCAGATCGGCTGAGCGTTCGCTTCCGCCGATTATTTCACCGTATCCCTCGGGGGCGATGAGATCGGCGCAGAGCGCCACGGTGGGATTGGCCGGATCGGGTTTCATGTAAAAGGCTTTGCAGCCTACTGGATATCTGTGTATGAACACCGGCTTGTCGTATGATTCGGATATTGCCGTTTCATCCGGAGCGCCGAGATCGGTGCCGTATTCGAAATTAATGCCTTTTTCCTTGAGCATTTTAACTGCGTCGTCATAAGAGAGCCTGTAGAAAGGCGCTTTAATATTTTCAAGTTTCGTTATGTCGCGTTCGAGTATTTCGAGATGCTGCCGGCAGTTCTTAACTATGCGCTGCACTATGTATGAAACGTAATTTTCGGCGAGAACCATCATGTCGTCTAACGTCGCAAACGCCACTTCGGGCTCTATCATCCAGAACTCCGTTAGATGGCGGCGCGTTTTGGATTTTTCCGAGCGAAACGTCGGGCCGAGGCAGTAGACCTTTCCGAAAGCCATGGCTGCGGCTTCCATGTATAGCTGGCCGGATTGCGATAGATAAGCTTTATCTTCAAAATATGATACTTCGAAAAGATTCGTCGTTCCTTCGCATGCCGATGGAGTGAATATGGGTGCGTCTATGCACGTGAAGCCGTTATCGTAATAAAAATCCCGCGTCGCTTTTAAAAGCTCGTTCCTGACCATCATTAATGCCCATTGCTTTGAGGATCTGAGCCAAAGATGACGTTTCGTCATCAAAAAGTCTATGCCATGCTCCTTTAGCTGAATAGGGTATTCTTCGGCGATCTGGACGATCTTGACGTCCGTCACGTCGATCTCGAAGCCGAGAGGCGCGCGAGCATCCGCTTTTACCGTGCCTTCGACCATGATTGAAGACTCCTGCGAAAGCTTCTGGGCGCAGGCCTCGAAGACCTCTTCTGAAACGTTGCCTTTAAATATCGTGGCCTGACACATTTGAGAACCGTCCCTGACCACCAGGAAAACGAGTTTTCCCTTGTGCCTTTTATTATATAACCAGCCTTTTATGATGACCTTTTGCCCTTCATATTTTCCTATGTCCCTTATCGATATGTATTCCAAACGGACTACCTCCCCGTGATCGTAAAAATTGAACGGGTTTATTATACCACAATCATTAAATATATTCAAATGCCGTCGAAAAAAATCTGTGAAGGTTTTTTCCGTCATTAAAAAAATATATTTAAAAATTGATTATTCAAGCAGGTTTATTGTATAATAATGTTTATAAATCGAGAAATAAATATTGCGACAGACAACAAGGAGAACTTGCAAGGATGATAAAACGGCATATTCGCATACCAATATATATCTTTTTTTTAGCCGTGGCGGTTTCGTTAGTGTATGGCTGCGGCGGCGGAACTGATGGAGGCGGAAACTGGTCCGCGACTTCCGATAAAATGACGATAACCGGTAAGATAAGCGAAAATCTCGCGATTGCCTCTCCCGCTTCGGTTTTTTCAGCCGCGCAGCCGGCTGCTTCCGGGCCTGGCATGGCCGCCTCGAAATTTCCAATTGTGTACCTTAAAGATAACGATAAAAAAACTTTGATAGATTCAGCCGTGCCGTCCGCTGACGGAACTTTTTCGTTTTATGGCGATTTCAGAGGTCTTTTGCTTTCGTTTTATATAGGCAATACGTCTAACGAAATATTGCTCGGCCGGGTGGATCCGGGAATGCCTTTGAAATCGCAGATAAATGTCTCGCTGCCGTATAATGCCGCCGGAGGGTTCGATGAAAATGCCGTGATAGCGACCAATATAATCAAATCGCAAGGCCTCACTTCCGAAATATTCATAACTTCCTCCGGAGTTCCAGGCCTCTGGAGCCTCATAGAAAAAACGAAAACTTCCGTAAATACTTATTTGAGCGTAAATCCTGGAAAGGTCATCTCGGATATTTTAAAGGAATCCGCGGATCCGGCTTCAGCTTCAATCGTAGAGATAATAAAAAACATCGACTTTCCGAAGCCTCCGGCAGCAGTGCTTGACCGCTTCGAAGTTTCGCCGGTTTCGGCGTCCATTACGGCTGGCGACACGATATCGCTTACGCTCAAGGCTCGCGGTACGGATGATTCCCTGATTAAAGACTTTGCGGGTATCGCCTCGATCTCTTCGACGACGGGCGCCGGAACCTTTTCGCCACCTGAAACGCCTGGATTTTCAGCAGGCGAATGTTTGGTCGGGGATTTGTGCGTTACCAAGGCTCAGCCTAAAGTGCGGCTGACTTTTTCTTCCGGCGGAAAATACGGATACACTAACGAATTTGACGTAACGCCTGGCAGGATATCTTTTTATACGGTAAATGTAGGATCGGTCCAGAACGCGAACCAGGGTTTTTACGGCACGGTCACGGCCTTTGATAAATTCGGGAATATTGCGGCGAACGACAGTTCGACGTTTCTTTCCATTTCGTTTAACGTCGCGACCGATAGCGTCATATTTTATTCTGACGCAAATTATTCTCAGGCTATTTCCGCGCCTTATAATTACAGGCTGAATAACGGCAAGGCCGAGTTTTTCATGAAAAGCCTTAAAACTCAGCGGATCGTGCTTGACTTTTCCGATAATTCTAATGTGAAAGTATCGTCGCCGGCTATCAATGCAGGCTCGCAATCGGTATCTTCCTATGAAATGTCAGTCGGAACCGCCCAGCTTGCCGGGAACGGGTTCCAGGGCGTCATAACGGCCAGGGACAGCCGGGGCGATATCGCTTCGGCCGACAACATAACCGAATTCACATTGACCACGACGGCTTCGACCGATAGCGTATCGTTTTATTCCGACGCTTTATATGCGATCGAAATGCCCTCCAAACCAAGTTACAGGATGGAATCCGGCGTGCTTAAATTTTACATGAAAAGTAAAATACCCCAGAGCTTTGTAATACTGGCATCGGCCGTTCCTGATAAAAACATTTCATCCGGACTCATAACCTGCGGTCCGGTTATGGCGTCTTCCTATGAAATGCAGGTGGCCGCTGAACAAACCGCGGGAGTGGAGTTCTCAGGCGTCATAACGGCGGAAGATTCGTCGGGAAGGGTTATAGATACCGATAATTCAACTAATCTGACCCTTACAGTTACAGGCGGTTCAGGCATTACGTTTTATTCCGACAATACTTACTCCACGCTTGTACAGCAGCCAGCAAAATATGTCCTTAAATCCGGGTCAGCCGCTTTTTACGCTAGAAGCGATCGCGCGCAGGAAATAAAAATCATTTCCGTCGATGATTTTGGAAGAACCGTTAAATCGCCGAACATCAGGATAAATCCGTCTCATACTGTCGGATATTCATTGAATATAAACGGCTCTCCTACTGCCGACGGCTTTTCAGGAACGGCCAGGGCGCTCGACGCTTACGGCAACATCGTGACAACCGACAGCTCGACCGAAATCACGTTATCGGTTTTTTCAGGAACTATTTCGGCGATAGCCTTTTACCGCGATCCTTCTTTTTTGTCGAAATTTGAATCTGACGCAGGATATGTTTTAACCAGGGGTCAGGCGGATTTCTATGTCAGAAATGATAAAGTAGAACAGATGAGCCTTCTGGTCTCGGATAATGTGGGAAAATCAGGAACTTCCGAAGTTTTAACGGTCGGTCACGGCTCATTCGACCATTTTAACGTTTCGACTGACAGCCCGCAGTCTTCCGGCCGGCCTGTTAACTTAACGGTTGAAGCCATGGACCGTTCCGGTAATATCGTTACGGATTTTAAATCTTCCGGTACTCTTAAGATAGATTCGCCTTCGGGCGGTATAATATGGAACGGCCCGGGCGTCGTGGGCGTGGAAGGGAACGATGGGCTTTATAATGGTGAAACCGCTTTTTCAAACGGTTCCGCGACTATATCCGTCACCAACAGCAGGGCCGATCAGTTAAAAACAGTGACCATTACAGATACGCTTACGGGCAAAACAGCGGCTGTGAAGATTTCCTGGATATCCGGCTCCTTTCACCATTTTTCCATATCGAAAATGCCGGGGCAATGTATTGCCGGCGAAACCGTCGCCGTCGAAATAAAGGCGCTTGACAGTTCCGGTAACGTAGATCCGTATTTTAATAATGTCAATGCTTCAATTAGCGATCTGACCGCTACCGTGTCGCCTTCCGTTACCGGCGTATTTATTTCCGGCGTCTGGACAGGCGAGATAACTTTTACGAAAGCGCTAGATATAAACTCACTGACGGTGACCGCAGCTTCTAAAAATTCAACATCCAACGCTTTCAAGGTCAAACACTCCTCGATAAAAAAATACGTCGTCAATGCCGTTTCTCCTCAGGTGGCCGGCGTCGGCATAAACAATACGATCGTCGCCAAGGATGCTTATGGAAACACCGTCATATCCGATAGCTCGACCATCGTTAATATAACTTCCACCGCTGTCATGGCAAGTTTTTATACCGGAGCGGATTACAATACGACGACTTCGTCCTGCTCATTACTTTCCGGTGTCGCTAATTATTATTTTAAGGACACGCGTTCTGAAAAATTCAGGATCAACGTATATGATTCTGCCGGAAATACGGGTGTTTCACCTGAAATTGCGATGAATCCAGCTGCTATATCGAATTATGTCATAACTTCGGTTTCGTCACAAACCGCCGGAACGGGTTTTTCCGGAACTATAACCGCGAAGGACTTTTATGGAAATGTCGCGACGAACGATAATTCGACAATAGTTAAAATGTCACACAATGGCGCAGGCGTTACGTTTTATACGAGCGCCAACTGCGTAGCGCCGACCACTTCCTATCATTTGAGTTCGGGTAGCGTTTCTTATTACGTCAAAGACATACGCGATGAAACTTTTGAGATAACGGTGAACGATGACAACCACAAATCCGGCAAAACCGCACCAATAAAAATTAATCACGGTCCGACCTCTCGTTATCTGATCTCATCGGTTTCTCCTCAGACCTCGGGCGTCGGATTTACAAATATCATAACCGCGAAGGACGCTTTTAATAATACTGTCATAAACGATAGCACGACGACCGTCAACGTTACCTCCAGCGGAAGCGCGCTCGCCTTTTTCACCACTTCGGGATATGCGGCTACGACTTCCGGCTATAGATTAACTTCCGGCGTCGCGTCTTACTTCGCAAGAGACACTAAATCGGAGATAGTTAATATCGCGGCTTCCGATTCCAATGGAAAGATAGGGGTCTCATCGGATATTTATATAACGCCGGCTCCGATAGTGAGCTACATCGTCAGTTCGTTTACACCGAAAATCGCCGGAAACGGTTTTTCCGGAATTATAACCGCGAAGGACGCTTTCAATAATACCGCGGTCACCGATAGTTCGACCGTCGTCGATGTAATCAGCACGGGTCACGGCGTTACGTTTTATTCGGATGCGACCTATTCGACGCCGGTTTTATCGTACCGGCTGACTTCCGGCGTGGCAACATATTACGTTAAAAACACCGTCGCGGAAACTTTTTATATAATCGTGAAAGATTCGAACAATAAGGTCGGAACGACTAACGACATAACGATAACGCCTTCGACGCTTGTAGGTTATCTTATAACCTCCGTTTCACCTCAGACCGCCGGTATTGGCAATGCCGGAACTATTACCGCGAAAGACCTTTATAATAACACAATAACATATGATAACTCGACGGTTGTAAATTTAACCAGCAACGGCACCGGCGTCACTTTCTACTCGGATCAGAATTATATAACGCCGGCGTCTTCTTTCACTCTCAGTTCAGGCGTTACATCTTATTATGTTAAAAATACGAAAGCTGAAATTTATAAGATAACTGTAACAGACGCGAGCGGAAAAACCGGAGTATCGGGTAATATTACCATATTGCCGGCATCCATAGCATATTATAAAATTGCCTCCGATTCCCCACATGCCGCTAATCAAGGGTTTTCAAACACTATAACCGCATGCGACGCCTTCGATAATATAGCCGTAAACGACAATACGACATTTGTTGTAATGGGAAGTTCGGGTACCGGCGTCTCATTCTATACCGACTCCAGTTATGCTCTGATTACTGGCTTTTATACTCTTTCAGCAGGCGTGGCGACCTATTATGTTAAAAACGCCGTATCCGAAACGTTTAAAGTAACAGTAACTGATACAACCGGGAAAACCGGCGCTTCCGTTCCTATAAGCATGCTTCCGGGAGCGGTTTCGAAATATAAGATTGGAGTCATCACTCCGCAGACGGTCGGTATTGGATTTGCCGTCACGATATCCGCGCAGGATTCCAATAATAATATAGTAGTTGGAGATAGCACGACATCCGTTTCAGTTAGTTCAACTGGTACCGCTGTTAATTTTTATGCCGACGACACATATACTACGTTGAAAAACGACTTTACTTTAACCGCCGGCGTAACTACGTGTTATTTAAAGAACACCAAGTCCGAAAGTTTTACTGTCAGCGCGAGTGACGTTACCGGCCACACCGGCGTCTCTTCGCCTATATCCGTGGTTCACGCGCAGATCGCGAGTTATTCGGTGCTTCCCGTTCCGAATAAGGAGGCTGGAGCGCTATTCGCAAATTCCATAACGGCTCTCGACGTGTTTGGAAATGTCGCCGTTACTGATTTTAGTACGGTGGTTAATATGGCTACGACGGCTACGGGCCTGAATTTTTATACCGACAATTTAAAAACCACAACTACCACTACATACCAGCTTAGTGGAGGTTCCGTCGTATATTATGCGACGAATACTAAAGCAGAAACTTTTACGATAACCGCTACGGACAGTCTTTTTAAAACGGGAACTTCATCTAACATAATCGTATATCCGTCGCAGGTCCAGAGTTATCAGATAACGTCTCCGGCCCTTTCACCGAATGCCGGGACTGATTTTACCGGCACTATAACCGGTCATGATGCGTATGGCAACATGGTATTAAACGACAGCATTACTTCGTTTAACGTAACGTCGGTTCCGGCTAACGTTTCATTTTATCTCAGCGACGGCATAACTCCTACTGGTTCATATACATTGACTTCCGGAACCGTTAATTATTATGCCAGGTGCAACGTCGCCGGAGCTGTTACCATTTCCATCACTGATTTTTTCGGCCGCAGCGGTCTTTCGCCGTCGTTTGTTGTAAATCCGGGGCCTATAAGCGGGTATTCCGTCGATTCGTCGCCTTCACAGGTCGCGGGCCTTGGTTATGCAAATATTATAACGGCTAAAGATGCGTATGGCAATATAGTTACCGCGGATAGTTCAACGGTTGTAGGCGTATCGTCGAGCGGTTCCGGCGTTGCTTTTTATGCCGACGGCGGTTACTCAGCCCCTGTGTTTTCTTATACATTGAACCTTGGAATCGCCACATATTATGTTAAAAATACCGTCGCGGAAACATTTACCATTTCCGCGCTTGACGGTTCCGGAAAATCCGGAGTTTCAAATAATATAATTGTAAATCCCGGCGCCATATCGGGTTATGTCGTTTCTTCCACTTCTCCGATGTCCGTGGCGGGCGGAGGCATTTCAAATATTATAACGGCAAAGGACGCATATAATAATACCGTTTCAACCGACAACAGCACCGTCGTTACGGTCAGCGCGCCGCTATCGGCCGGAGCGTTATTTTACACCGACTCAAGTTATCTTGTGAATACCGGAAATTATACTTTGAATTCCGGCCAGGCGACTTATTATTTAAAGGATGCAATTGCCGGCGAAACTTTCAAAGTGGAAGTCACTGATACAACTAAAACGGGTTCATCCGCGGATATAACAACGATTCCATAGCAAATTTGAACCGCCATGTCTTTCTCGCAAGTGTCAGCGGCTCCGATGAAAATCCCGGCGACTATTGACGCCAGCCGTTGGATGCGGGACGTGCCCTGAACATAAAAAAACGGCCCGTATCAAGGGCCGTTTTTTTATGTCCTAGTATTGTGTTATTTAAGGCTGAGGCGCGAATATCTGTATCTGGTTGTTTACGCTGTCGGCAGCGTATATATTGCGGGCTGTATCCACATCGATTCCGAGCGGAAGGTTGAGCGAACCCAGAGCTATTCCGAAATTTTTTATGAGGTTTCCATTCTGGTCGAATTTTTGTATCCGGTTGTTGTTAGTGTCGGAAACATATACGTTACCCGAATCGTCGATGGCTATTCCTGAAGGCGCGCTGAATTCAGAGTCGTTGCTTCCGAAGGAACCCCATTTAGATTGAAAAACACCAGCCGCGTTAAATTTTTGTATTCTGTGGTTAAAAGAGTCCGCTACATAAATATATCCGGCTGCGTTAACCGCTATGGCTCCGGGAGACGCGAACTGGCCGTCGCCGGCGCCGAAGGTTCCGAATTTCGAAATGAACGTTCCGCCCGGGCTGAAAACGGATACTCTGTGCAGGTTGACATCTGTCACGAAAATATTCCCGTTCAAATCCACGGCTATTCCAGCAGGACTCACGAATTTTCCGTCGTCGCTTCCGGCCGAACCTATTGTAGTTATGAAAGCCGCATCCCGGTCGAATTTTTGAACGCGGCTGTTTCCGGTATCAGCTACATACACGTTGTCGAGAGTGTCTACGGCGACGCCGCATGGCGCGTTAAACTGACTGCTTCCGTTTCCGCTCATCGGTATCTCGCCCGAAGCGCTCGAATGCCATCCGGTGGTCGCGCCGCGTCCGATCCAGCCGACAAACGTTCCGGCCGCGTTGATTTTTTGAATGCGGTTATTGGATTTATCCACGACGTATTTGTTGCCGAGCGTATCGACAGCGATATCCGCCGGATTATTAACATTGTTGACGCCATTGCCTATCGTTCCCATGGGAGTGCCGGCCAGATAATCGAGAATGACTTCAAACCATTTGCTGCTTGAATTTTTCGCGTTGACATTTACGACGAGGTATCCGGGAGTAGCGCCCGCCGGAACTACGGCTTTTATAAGATTATTAGACCACAAATTTATTGTGGCCGTCATTGCGTTGAATGTCACGAAATTACCGCCCTGCGTGGTTCCAAATCCCGATCCCGCTATTGATATTTCAGTGTTTCTAACAGCGAAGGCCGGAGATACTGAAATTATGTTCGTGGGGTCGTAAAATATGCCTGCGCTGTCCTTTCCGTTGATCGTAATTACCGCGTCACCGCTGGTGGCTCCGATAGGGGTTTTTACCGTTATAAGCGTGTCCGACCAGCTTGTTATGTCGTTGGCGACGCTGCCGTTGAATTTTATCAGCGAGCTTCCTTGAAGAGCGCCGAAATTGCTGCCGTTAAATGTTACCAGAGTTCCCGGCGGGCCGTATCCGGGAGATATCGAAACCAGTTTTGTGACGTTGAAGTTATAGCCCGCGCTGGTCGCTCCCCAGACATTTATCTTTACGTCTCCCGAAGTGGCGCCCGCGGGTACCGTAGCGACGATGGTGCTGTCCGACCAGGAAGAGATAGCCGTAGCCGTCAGTCCGTTGAATTTTAAAATGCTCGTTCCCTGAACGGGGCCGAACCCGGTTCCGCCTATCGTAAGCGCCGTTCCTTCCGGACCGTAATTTTGCGAAAGCGATGTTATTTCAGTGACGGAAAAGCTCATGCCGTTAGTGTCGATGCCGTTTACGTTAACGGTTACGTTACCGGCCGTGGCGCCGATTGGAACCTGAGCTACGATCTGCGTGTCCGACCATGAGCTTATGACGCCCGAAGCTATGCCATTAAACTTAACATAGCCGCTTCCCTGAGTTGAACCGAAATTAGAGCCGCTGATGGTCACGAAAGTTCCGGGAGGGCCATAAGAGGGCAGAACGGATGTGAGTGAAGTGACGCTGAAATATATTGAGTTCGTTATATAATCGGCTACGCCGGTTGCCGCGTCGCCCGATATGTTGGCGATTACGTTACCCGAAACGGCGTTTGCGGGAACGCGCGCGATTATCTGGCTGTCCGACCAGAAATCTATAACGGCGGCAAGGCTTCCGAATTTAACTTCGCTTGTGCCTTGAGTGTTTCCGAATCCAGTTCCGAATATCGTTATCGGGCCTCCCGCGGTTCCCGCGTTCGAAGAAAGCGAATTTATGGAAATTAGCTTGAGATTTACCGAATTAGTGTTGATCCCGTTTATAATGGCGTATAGATTGCCGGAAGTGGCGCCGGATGGAATGGCTACGACGATCTTGACGTCATTCCAGGAAACTATGCTTGAAGCGGTAGTTCCGTTGAATTTAATCAGGGAACCGTCCTGGTTCGGCCCAAAACCTTTTCCGTTTATCACGATTTGGCTTCCGGCCGATCCGATCACCGGCGTCGCCGAATCTATAGTTGAAACTTCGAAATGAACGCCATTGCTGTTTCCAGCGGCGGAGTTCACGACTATATCGCCCGAGGTGACGCCGGCCGGGACTTCCGCTTTTATGTGCGTGTCCGACCAGGCCAGTATATTAGTCGCGGTGAT